>DATMNP010000149.1:0-24745 GCA_035568935.1 Opitutaceae bacterium
CCCGCCCACCGCGCTGCGCCGACAATGCCCGCTTGGTTGAAAAACTCCGCGGGCACGACCTTGGTGCGCAGCTTGAGATAGTGGAAAAATTTCTCGTGTTTCGCGCTCACCCCCCCGCCGATGATGACGAGCTCCGGCCAGAGGATGTTTTCCAGCAGGGAAAGATAACTGTTCAGCTCGCGACTCCACTCACGCCAGGACAGGTCCTTCTTTTTGCGCACCGAGGCGGCGACAATCTTTTCCGCATCCTTGCCCTTGAACGGCAGGTGGCCCAGCTCGCAGGGAAAGACCGCCCCGCGATGGAACAATACCGAGCCCACGCCGGTGCCAAGCGTGAGCATAAGCACCTTGCCGCCGACATTGCGCCCCGCGCCAAACGTCATTTCCGCCAGGCCCGCCGCCGCTGCGTCGTTGATCAGCGCCACGCGGCAACCGGTGGAACTCGAAAAAAGTTTTCCCGCGTCGAGCCCGATGAAGCCTTTGTGCATATTGGCCGAGGTGAGGATGCGCGCCCCCTGGACGACGCCCGGAAACCCGATGCCGATCGGCCCACGCCAGTGGAAATGGCCGACAATCTCCGCCACCAGTTTCGCCATTTTGGCGGGCGTTACCGGTTCGGGCGTCTTGATGCGATGACGCTCCGCCAGCAGAAGTCCCGTCTGCGTTTCGACCGGCGCGCCCTTGATGGCCGAGCCACCGATGTCGATGCCAAGAATTTTATTCGTCATGGGTCGTTTGTTATTGCTCATTGGGTGCGGGTCAATCTCGCTGGCCTGTCCGCCGTAGCCTTAGCGAAGGCGGATCATTCGTCATTGGCACCCCCCCGCTCCATGCGCGTGGCCATGGCGCAGTTCGTCCGCCGTGGCCGGCCGCACGGCAACGATTTCGACCTCGAACCTCAAGTCCACGCCCGCCAGCGGATGGTTTGCATCGAGCAGCACTTCGTCGCCCTCGACGGCCGCAACCGTCACCACCGGGGCGTGGTCATCATCGCCCGCCCGGAACTGGTCGCCTGCGCGCAGCTCGCCTTCGACCGGCAACTGCCGGCGCGGCACTTTTTGCACCAACGCATCGTCGCGCAAACCATAGGCCTTGGCCGCGGGCACACCCACGGTCTTTTTTTTCCCGGCCGGTTCGCCGCGCAATTGCTCGTCCAACCCGTCGATAATCTGACCCGCGCCTTCGAGGTAAACCACCGGCTCGCCCCCGCTCGATGTATCAAGCAGGCGGCCTTGCGGGTCACGCAGGTTGAAATGAAAGGTGACGACGTTTCGTGGCATGGTTAAAGCAATGACTTCTAATCAGGAATGACCAAAGGCCAAGAGGCTATTTTGAAATTGAAAATCACCGTCAAAGGCCGCACGGCACCCTGGGTGCGTCTTCGCACTCGATGCGGGCCAACCGACGATTAAGGCGAAGCGTTTTGCCAACAAGCTCTTGGCCACAAGTTGGAAATACACCTTAAAACTTGCATTGCTCTGTGAGAACTTAAACGCAAGTCTTTGTCGCCTAACTCTCCTGATGCGCTCCCCCCCGAAGCCCCCTGTTCCCGCCTTTATATTTTTCCTGGTGATCGGACTGGCCCTCTTGAGCACCTGCATCGCGCTTTATAATTTGGAGGCTGCCAGCCAGCGCACAAGTTTGCTGGTTATTAGCGTGATCAGCCTCGGGCTGGTCGTGGTCATCGGCTGGCTTTTCCATGCTCACCGCCGCGCCCAGGCGCGCCTGCATGAAATAACCGCCCTGCAAACCGGCATCCTGCAAAGCGCCAATGTCGCCGTCATCTCCACTGATTCCGCCGGCATCATCCGTTCCATCAACCCGGCGGCCGAACGCTGGTTGGGCTGGCCCGCCGACGAGCTCGTCGGCCTCAAAACATTCGTCTGTTTCCACGATCCCGCCGAGATCGAAGCCTACGCCCGCGAGCTCTCCGCTGCGCTCGGCCTGAAAATCAAGCCCGGCTTCGATGTGTTCGTGGAAAAAGTCCGCGCCGGCCTCAGCACCGTGGACGAGCGCGAGTGGTCCTATGTCCGCAAGGACGGGTCACGCTTTCCCGTCTGGCTTTCCCTCACGGCCCTGCGCAACAAACGCGGCCACATCACCGGCTACTTCAGCGTGGCCAGCAATATCTCCGACCGAAAAAAAGCCGACCAAGCCCTGCGCCATGCCGCTGCTGCCGCGCAGGAATCCGTGCGCCTCAAGTCCGAATTTCTCGCCAACATGTCGCACGAGATCCGCACGCCCCTCAATGCCATCATCGGCATGACCGGCCTGCTCCTCGACACCGACCTCACCACTGACCAGCGCAGCTTCACCGAGACCGTGCGCACCAGCAGCGAGGCCCTGCTCACGGTCATCAACGACATCCTCGATTTTTCCAAAATCGAGGCCGGCCAGCTCTCCATCGAGACGATCAACTTCGATCTTCACGACCCCGTCGAGGGCACCCTCGAACTGCTCGCCGAAAAGGCCTACGGCCAGGGCCTCGAACTCGCTTACCTCATCGAGGAAAACACCCCGACCCAACTCTGCGGCGACCCCGGCCGCCTGCGCCAGGTTCTGCTCAACCTCGTCAACAATGCCATCAAGTTTACCGAGCATGGCGAAGTCGTCGTGCGCGTCTCCAAGGTTGCCGAGGCCGACCGCGTCGCCACGCTGCGCTTCACCATCACCGACACCGGCATCGGCATCCCGCAGGAGGCACAGGCAAAACTGTTCCAGCCCTTTACCCAGGCCGACGGTTCCACGACACGCAAATACGGTGGCACCGGCCTCGGCCTCGCCATCTGCAAGCAGCTGGTCAACCTCATGCGCGGCGAGATTGGCGTCGAAAGCAACCCCGGCCACGGCTCCATCTTCTGGTTCACCACGCGAATCTCGCTCCAGCCCGAGACCGCCAAGGTCGTCCACCGGCGCACCGACATCGCCGGCAGCCACGTCCTCATCGTGGACGACAACGCCACCAACCGCGAAATTTTCCAGCGCCAGCTCGCCAACTGGCACGTCAAGCACACCTCGGCCTGCTCGGGCCAGGAAGCGCTCGAAAAACTTCGCGCGGCCGGCAGCAAGCATTTCGACGCCGCCCTGCTCGACATGCAGATGCCAAACATGGACGGCCTCACCCTGGCTCGCCACATCCATGCCGACCCGGCGCTCACCCACATGAAAATGCTCATCCTCTCCTCGATGGGCCGCTCCATCCCGCCGGCTGAACTCGCCGAGGCCGGCGTTGCCCTCACGCTCATGAAACCGGTCAAGCAAACCCAGCTTCATGAGGCGCTCACCGGCATCCTCGCCGACCGGGCCCCCACCCCTGTGCGCGCCAAGCGTCCCACGGCGACGCCCGTCGTCGCATCCGGCAAACTCCGCATCCTCGTCGCCGAGGACAACATCGTGAACCAGCGGGTCGCGTTGCTCCAGCTCGAACGCCTCGGGCACCGCGCCGACGTTGCCGCCAACGGCCTCGAAGTTCTCTCCGCCATCGAAACCGTGCGTTACAACGTCATCTTCATGGACTGTCACATGCCGGAACTCGACGGCTACGAAACCACCCGCCGGTTGCGCGCGCGCGAATCCGAGCGCCACGCCAACGGCGAAAAATTCACGCCTCTGCATATCGTCGCCATGACCGCCAATGCCATGCAAGGCGACCGCGAGGCCTGCCTCGCCGCGGGCATGGACGACTACGTCAGCAAGCCCGTCCGCACCGCCGAGCTCGCCGCCAGCCTAGCCCGCGCCCCGGCCGCGATCGTCGCGTAGACAGGCGTGGATCAATTACTTTTTGAATTCAGGTTTTGAGGCAGGCCGCGCCGCAGTTTTTCCAAAACCATTTTTACCCCAAGATCGCAAAGGTCGCGAAGCAGCAGCACAAGATGAGAGGCCGTATCCCAGGGATGCCAGACTGTCGTCCTTTGGCCTCGGCGCTTCGCTCCGCTGCCAATGAACGCATGCCAGTTGTCGTTTAATTTTAGGTTTTGGCGCGGCAGCGCCGGTAGGGCGAGACCTCCGGGCGAGCCGCGGCTCGTCGAGGACGCCTCGCCCTACCTGCCAAAAGTCATTGACCTGTTCTACATAAGCCGCACCGCGGTTTGCTGAGGGTCTCGGAATGACAAGAAACCTTTCCGAAAACCCGGCTTGGCGACCTTTGAGATCTTGGTGCAAAATATAAAAGAACTGCCGGTCATTCCTTCAATTTCTCCGCCTGGTGCACGAGCCCGATGAATTCCGCGCGATAACCGCCCGCATCCGCGCCCCGTCCCTGCCCGGCCCATTGCTCCACCGCGGCCAGCGTGGCATTCCCCTTGAGCGGTGATTCGCGCAGGATCAGGCCAAAGCCCGCCACGGCCGCGGCAAACTTGAAGTCCGTGCTCGCCTCCGCAAAGGCCGCACCATGATCCGTCAGGGGAAATTCCAGCTGCTGGCCCGCCCCGCCCTCGATTGGCGTGTAGCGCACCTTTACCGTCAGCAGTTCAGGTTTTGAATTCCCTGTCTTCCGCTCTCTGGTATCTGCCCTCTGGCTTCCGGCCTCTGGCTTCCGGTATTTCAGCGCCTCGACGCCCGGCATCGCCGGCGGCTTCACCCCCGCGGGCACGATCTCGTAGAGCGCCGTCACCGTGTGCCCCGCGCCCACGTCGCCGGCGGTGATGGCGTCGTTGTTGAAATCCTCTTTTTTTAGAACCCGGTGATCATATCCGATCAATCGATACGCCTGCACGCGCACCGGATTGAACTCCACCTGCACCGTCACGTCCTTCGCCACAGCCACGGGCGTGCCGCCGTCCGCGATCTCGCGCGCCTTGAGTCCGATGCGCACCAGCCGGTGCGCCGGTGCCCACGGCGCAGCCGCAACCTCGAGCGTCGCGGCCAGCGGCGCGGGGTCGCACGGAGCCGCATAAGCGTAGGGAAAAGAATTCACCAGCTCCTCGATGTGCACCGCATCGGCCGGCGGTCTCTCGCCCGCCTGCAAAAATCGCCGCACGTTGGCATAGCTCGCCGTGTCCACGTCGAGCGCGAACGTCGAAAGCGGACTCTGCGCGGCGGGTAGAAAATCGCTGCCCGCATGGTGGTCGGCATCGGTTTCGGTGTTGAAATTGCCGGACGAAGTGCGTGGCGGCAGCGCCGCAGATCTTTTCTCGAATCCTCCCGCGGTGGCACTGACCGCGAAGGGCAAATCCCTGGTCGCTGTGTTCACGCGGGTGGCGGCCATTGTTTCCGCTGCTGAATAACCGCGGGCTGGCGCCGCCGCCGCATCAAAAGCCTGCCGTCCGACCGTTTCCGCATCCGCCAGCTGATTCGATGCAATCGATGCTCCAAGCGCTGCTGTCTTATCCGCCGTGACTGCCTGCAGCTGCGGTTGGAGCTCAACCCTGCCCGCAGGAATTGACGGCACAGGAAACGTCACCTCGGCATAGGACGTTGGTTTCGCTGCAGTGGCCAACGCAGCTGATTTCTTGAACTCCATTTCGCGCGCTGCCTTCTCTTGCGCGGCCTCGTTATTCGCCGCGATCGCGGCCCTTCGTTGCTCCTCCATGCGCATAACCTGCGATTCGTGCAACGTCACCATCACCGCGAAGCAGGCTGCGGCCAGTCCGCCCACGAGGTAGTAGGCCTGGGGAAATTTGATCAGGTTGCGCCATGGCCATGGGCCGCCATCGAATTTCGCCGGATCGCGGCCGGGAATGATCGCGACTCTTTGGGCCAGTGGTGCGGTTATCGTTTTGAACTCCGGCATGGGTTCGGCCGCCAGCGCAGCCTCGAGCTGCCTCGCGGTGGCGCGGATTTCATCGACCGCGGCCCGCGCGGCCGCATCGGTTTTCAGCACGGCCTCGACCGCCATCCGCTCATCGCCCTCGAGCTCGCCGAGCGCGTAAGCCGTGAGCCGGGGATCATCAGGAGAAAGTTTTGTTTCGTTCATCGTCATTCCTCATTCGCCATCCGCCTTTGTCCCTCGACCGACTCGGGACTACGGCGTGACAAGTTCGTCATTGGTTATTGGTTACTGGTCATTGGTCATTCCGACTGCGCCGCCCACTCGCGCCGCAGTCGCGCCACCGCGGTGTGAATCAGGAAGCCCACGTTGGTGACCGAAAGCTTCGTGATGCGGCTGATTTCCTTGTAGCTGAAACCGTTTTGGAATTTCAGGCGGACGACCTCCTGCTGGTTGGCCGGCAAAAGGCCGATGAGCCGCAACAATGCGGTGTGCGTCTCTTCGCGCTCGAGCTCGCGGCCGGGGCGCGGCGCGGCATCGGCCACGCGTTCCACGGCGCCTTCCTCGAAGCGCATTATGCGGCCCTCCTTGCGCAATACGTCGAGCGCCCGATGACGGCAAACCGTGAAAAGCCATTCCACCGCATGGCCGTCCACCGCGTCGCGTGGCTGGGCCAGGAGGCGCGCGAACGAATCCTGCACGACGTCGCGGGCCCGCTCGGTGTCGCCGAGCAGGCGGGTGGCGTAGCGCGTAAGCGGCGCCTGGTAGCGCGCAACCGTGGTTTCGACCCAGTGCGTGTCGTCGGCATGTGATTCCTCCGGTTGGTCGGATGTGGGTTTCACGCAGGTGTTCGCTGGGTTAAACGGGCTCGTCCGCGCTTTATTAGAAACTTTCTCGAAATTGAGAATAGGCCTGTTTTGAATCGTGAGAAAGCATCGAGAAAATCATCCATTAACCAGCCCCATGTCGATCTCCACCGCACCCTTGTCACTTGCTACCTGTTACTTGATACTTTGCATTTAATGCCTGTTACTTCGGCCTATGCCTGTCCTTCGAAGTTGGATGTTCGGCGTTGGGCGTTCGACGTTCGCTGATGTTTGCATCGGCGCCGCCCTGCTGGTGGTTTTTCTCGCCACCGGCTGCGCCAAACGCGAATCGCCCGCCGCCGAGGGCATCCGCACCAAGACGCTGCTGCTGGGCAACGGGGCCGAGCCGCAGGATCTCGATCCCCAGACCTGCACGCTTTACACCGACGGCAACATTCTCATGGCGCTTTTCGAGGGCCTCACCTGCATCGACGAAAAAACTTCGCAGGCCGTGCCCGGAGTGGCCGAGCGCTGGGACGTCTCGACCGACGGGCTGGTTTATACTTTCCACCTGCGCGCCGAGGCCAAGTGGTCGAACGGCGACCCCGTGACCGCGGACGATTTTGTTTATTCCTTTCACCGCATCCTTTCGCCCGGCCTCGCGAGCGAATACTCCTACATGCTTTATTTCATCAAGAACGCCGAGGCCTTCAACAATGGAAAGGTTTCCGACTTCGCGCAGGTCGGGGCGAAGGCGCTCGACGCGCGCACCTTGCAAGTCTCCCTCGACCATGCGTGCCCGTTCCTGCCCGCGGTCGCGGCGCACCAGTCGTGGTTCCCCGTGCACCGCGCCACCATCGAAAAATTTGGCCAGATGGACCAGCGCGGCACGCTTTGGACCCGCCCGGAAAACTTTGTCGGCAATGGCCCGTTCACGTTCAAGGAATGGTCGCCAAATTCGCGCATCATCGTGGCCAAAAGCCCCAGTTACTGGGATGCGGCGCACAATCATCTCAACGCCGTGATTTTTTTCCCCACCGACAATATCGCCACCGATGAGAGTGCCTTCCGGGCCGACCAGGTCCACCTCACCTACCAACTCCTGCCCGACCGCATCGCCCATTATCGCAACGAGGCACCGCAGTTCCTGCGGATCGACCCGTTTATCGAAACGGAATATTTGCAGTTCAACGTGACCAGGCCTCCGCTGAACGACCCGCGCGTCCGCCAGGCGCTGGCCCGCGCCATCGATCGCGTCGCCATCGCCCGCAACATTCTCCATGATAGCTGCCAGCCCGCGAACGCGCTCACGCCGCCCGATACCGCCGGCTACACGCCGGAGGCAAAAATCCCGACGGATTTCGAAGCGGCGCGCAAGCTCCTAGCCGAGGCCGGCTATCCCGGCGGAAAAAACTTCCCGCTCCTCGAAATCCAAACCAAGAATGACAACATCTGGCGCGCCGTGGCCGAAGCGATCCAGGAAATGTGGAAGCGCGAGCTCGGCATTCATGTGCAAATCGCGTCATTTGAACAGAAGACTTGGCTCTCAAACTCACAAGCCCTGGGCTATCAGATCAACCTCTACCGCTGGATCGGTGACTACAACGACCCGAGCACGTTTCTCTACCTTTTCAAAAGCGGCAGCGGCAACAACAACACGGGCTGGGCCAATGCCGATTACGACCGCCTGAACAACGAAGCCGACCATGCAACCGACCCCGCCACGCGCAACGCGCTCCTGCAACAAGCCGAGGCGCTCCTGCTCGGCGAGGCCCCCATCGCACCCGTCTATTACGGCACGCGCACCTACCTGATCCAGCCCAACGTAAAAGGCTGGGTGCCCGCACTCCTCGGCTACCACCGCTACCAGTTCATCGAACTTGAAAAATAGCCTTAAGCTGGCTTGTCCCATGCTAGGGAATGCCGTATCGCATCGGCATGCGCTTCCTTAACCACCTCCCCGCCCTTGTTTTTGTCCTGGCCCTTTCCTGCGGCGCTTCCGCGCGCGCTGCGGACGTGGCTTTCGTGCGCGTCTGGCCCGGCTATCGCACCGCCGAGTCATTTGAACGCATTTCCGAATACCTGACCGGCCAGGAAAACACCGGTGGCCAGACCGTGTTGCGCTCGCAGCCGGCCCAGCGTGACGGGTTTTACTTTCTCGTGCGGCTGAAAACCGCCAGTGCCGCGATCGCCGGAGCCAGCTTCGAGCTGAGCGTCATCACGCCCGCGTCGGCCACACCGCGCACGGTCACCTTTGCGACCGACCTGCCTGCGGGCCAGCACGTCTTCGAGTGCGGACTCACCGGCGCCGACTGGCCTGACGCCACCGCGCACCCCGTCGCGTGGAAGATCGTCCTGCACGCACCCGGTGGCGCCGAGCTCGCCAGCACGCAAAGCTTTCTTTGGAGCAAACCCGACGCCGCTCCCGCGGCGAAATAACGAAATCCGAATGAGGAATGAAGAAGACAACGACCCCCGCCAGGCTCGCCCATGGCCGGCCGGCATTGGTCATTCATCATTCGTCATTCGTCATTCCACCTAACCATGCCCGAGCTCTTCCAAAATTACAGCCTCGATGGTTTTTATGACGAGATGTTTGCCGCGCCCGGCCGGCCGCGCCCACATTATCAGCGGCTCTTCGACCGGTTTGCACAGATGGAAAACATGGTCGAGCTGCTCGAGCGCCAGCAACGCGCCGACCAGACCTTCCTCAGCCGCGGGGTGACGTTCACCGTTTACAGCGACGAACGAGGCACGGAGAAAATTTTTCCCTTCGACCTGATCCCCCGCATCGTGCCCGCGCACGAATGGGCGCGACTCGAGGCCGGCCTCGCGCAGCGCATGACCGCGCTCAACCTGTTCCTGGCCGACATCTACGGCCCGCAGCGCATCCTGCGCGAGAACATCGTGCCGCGCGGGATGGTGGAGTCGTCAAAGCATTTTCGCCCCGAGATGGTCGGCCTCGCCGTGCCCCGCGGCCTGTTTGTGCATATCAACGGCACCGACCTCGTGCGCGACGAACATGGCGACTATCGCGTGCTCGAGGACAACCTGCGCACGCCCAGCGGCGTCAGCTACGTGCTGGAAAACCGCCAGATCATGAAACGCGTTTTTCCCAATCTCGTCCGCAACTACCGCGTGCGGCCCGTCGAGCTCTACCCCAACGATCTCCTTGCGCTTCTGCTTCACCTCGCGCCCGAGCACGTGCCCGAGCCCACCGTCGTCCTGCTCACGCCCGGCATCCACAATTCCGCCTATTTCGAGCATGCCTTCCTTGCCCGCCAGATGGGCATCGAGATCGTCGAGGGTTCCGACCTCGTCGTTGAAAACGACCGCGTCTACATGCGCCGCACCGACGGCCTCGCGCCCGTGCACGTCATCTACCGCCGCATCGATGACGATTTCCTCGACCCCACCGTCTTCCGCCCCGACTCGCTGCTCGGCGTGCCCGGCCTCGTGCACGCCTACCGCGCCGGCAACGTCGCCCTTTGCAACCCCATCGGCACCGGCGTCGCCGACGACAAGGCGATGTATTACTACGTGCCGCGCATGATCAAATTCTACCTCGGCCAGGAGCCCATCCTGCCGAACGTGGAAACCTACCTGTCATCCGACCCAAAGGACCTTTCTTTCATTTTGGAAAACCTCCCTAAACTTGTGGTCAAAAGCGTCAACGAAGCCGGCGGCTACGGCATGCTCGTCGGCCCGCACGCCGCCCGTGCGCAAATCGAGGAGTTCCGCGGGAAAATCATCGCCCAACCGCGCAATTTCGTCGCCCAACCCACCCTCGGCCTTTCGCGCTGCCCCGCCGTGTGCGATGACATCATCGAGGGCCGCCACATCGACCTGCGCCCCTATATCCTCAATGGCGAGACCGTGAAAATCATGCCCGGCGGCCTCACGCGCGTCGCGCTCCGCAAAGGGTCGCTCGTCGTCAACTCCTCGCAAGGCGGCGGCTCGAAAGACACCTGGGTGATCGCCGCGGACGACCAAGCCCTGCCTGTGACCGCAGCCGAACCGGAGACGCTCATTGTATGAGAAAACCCGAATCACGAATGGCGAATGACGAATGCCCCTGCCCGAAAATGCTGCTACTATGCCGAATGAAACACACTGGTTTTGATCTCGAAGAAAGGACCGCGGCACTCGGCGAGGCAGTGATTGAATTCTGCCTGGGGCTTCCAAATAATCCTGCCGCGGCACCCGTCATATCCCAATTGGTGCGAGCTGGCACAAGCATAGGAGCCAACTACTGCGAAGCCGACGATGCCGAGTCCAAAAAAGACTTCCGCCATAAGATCGCCCTTTGTCGCAAAGAGTCACGTGAAACCAAATACTGGTGCCGCATGATCGCCAAGGCAGTTCCCGCTGAAAAACTTGTCGCACGAACGCTTTGGCAGGAAGCCAAAGAGCTTAACCTTATTTTCTCACGGATTGTTCGAACCACCGATCAGAACCTACGCACCGCCGCTTTATGAGCTTTTCATTCGTCATTCGTCATTCGGATTTCCTCATTCTCCAAAACCATGCTGAGCCGCGTCGCTAACCTCGTTTACTGGCTCGCCCGCCACCTCGAGCGCGCGGAAAACACCGCGCGCATCGTGGACGTCAACGCCGCGCTCGTCCTCGACCTCGACGCGCGCCAGGCCGCCGATGACCCCAAATCATGGGAGTCCCTCGTGAGCGTCTCCGGCGGCGACGAGCTGTTTCGCAAGCTCTACGGCAAGGACATTTCCGATCGCTCCGTCGTCGAGTTCATGCTTTTCGACCAGCGCAACCCAAGTTCGATTTTTTCCTGCATCAGCCTGGCGCGCGAAAACGCCCGCTGCATCCGCGACCAGCTTGCCAGCGAAGCGTGGGAGCAGATCAACACCTTCTACCTCCGGCTGCGCGAGGACGATTACGCGCGCTACGCCCAGATTGGCTCGTTCGAATACCTCAACCGGATCAAGACCCAGATCCAGCTCTTTTACGGCATCGCCGAGTCCATGCTTCCGCGCAACCAGGCCTGGTGGTTCTTCGAACTCGGTCGCTACCTTGAACGCGCCGACAACGTCTCGCGCATCCTCGACGTGAAATACTTCACCCTTTTGCCCACGCTCAACGCCGTCGGTTCCGCGCTCGACCTCATCCAATGGGCCGCCGTGTTGCGCTCGTGCTCCGGCTTCGAGGCCTTTCGCAAAAGCCGCCGCGGCCAGCTCGACCTCGATCACGTCGTGGATTACCTGATACTCGACGACGCTTTCCCGCGCAGCATCTATTATTCCGTGCGCGAAGCCGAGCATGCGCTCGCGCAACTCACCGCCGACGCGCCGCACATCACCGAGAATGCCGCGACCACCCTCCTCACCAATCTTCGCGCCGAACTCGAACAAACCATCGTGCCCAACATCATCACCTCCGGCCTGCACGAATATCTCGACGATATCCAAGGCAAAATCGGTGAAATCCACGCCGCCGTGCAGGCCGTCTTCATCACCTACCCAACCGCCGGCGCCCACAAGTGCTAGGCGGTCTTCACCGGCCGGAGACCGGCGGGCTTTCTTCCGGGCGGCTGTGGTCCAAGTCGCGAAAGAATGACAAATGACGTTGTTCCAGCCAGCGGAGTCGGTCGGCAATGATCGGCGACTCCGGAGCCGGAAAATAAATGCCGCAACCCGTGTCCTTATTGGCCGCGCGCAGGTCGTGCGTCCTCAGGTAGCTGGCAATCCAAATCCTTTTTCCCTTCGCGACAGCGGCTCCATATTGTTCGGGCAAAAAATTGCCCCAAATCATGCCGGCGAGCGCGACCCAACCAATCGCGACACTGCATCGCATGGCCCTGGGCATTGAGCTCGACCATCCTTCTGCGGCGACGGCAAGCCCGCAGATACCCGGGGTCATCAGGGTCACATATCTCCACATAAAGACCACCTGGATGCCCGCGGGCAGGCGCCCAATGGCCGTAAACGCGGCATAAACAAACGTGACTCCAGTCAATATCCATACGGCCTTCGCCCGGGCCGTCGCTTCGCGCCGCCAAATCTTGACCGTCGCTTCGACAAAAGCTCCCAGCGTAAGACCGAGCAAAACTGCACCAATGACCACGGCTGTCGCGGAAATGTAGCGAAAACCAAGGAGATTTGCGAACATCAAGATCGAAAAACGCGGATAGTCCCACCAGTTCGGCACGGGAAAATGCCAGCCCGGCACGGACGGCACCCAGCGATATCCGTGGGCAAAAACCATGAGCGCTCCGCTTAAGCAGAGCAGGATCAGCCCTGCTTCCCGTCGTTCGGCTGCTGCTTGTTCCTTGCCCGGCCGTAGCCAAAGCAACAGCGCCAAACCGAGGGACACGGGCACACTGCAAACGCCATAGCCGGTAAAAAAGTTGATCGCACCATAAACGCTGACCGCAAAGACCCGCGTCGTTGTGTTTGGCGAACTCCAGGCGTAAGCCAGCAGGAGAATCAGCAGCAGGGGCAAAATCCCATGCCCGATCATGGTGATGAGAGTCATCGTTTCCCAATGAATCGGGCTCAGCAGCAGCAGGGGAAAGACTGCGTCACTCCAGGCCAAATGTCCGCGCAACCGAACCGCCAGCGCGAGTGCAACCATCGTCGCCACGGTCAGCACGATCACTTCGGCCCAAACCTCAGCGCGCACATTCCAGCCGGTGACCCTGTAAAGGGCCCATTCAATCAAGCCCCCAAGGCCCAGACGGCACGGACCGATTTGTGCCAAGAAAGTTCCCCAAGGCCCTTGACCCTGAAAAAGCGGATTCAGAGCTTCCCATTGGTCATCGAACGGCAAATTGACCGCATCGTCTTGTACAAATCCGCACAAACGAATCAGACAAATCACAAATGTGCCGACCACCACGGTCGGACCAAACAGCGAGGTGCAGCTGCGACCGGTCGGAGAGGCGACCTTAAGTAGTGGATCACTCATCGAAGAAGTCACTTATATTAACTCGTTTTTGGCGAGCCAATGCTCCTTCCGATCGCCAGCGTCACGGACATGACACCCTTTTGGTCCGACTGGCAACCGCTCGCCATCTCGCCGCCGCCGAATGCCGGCACCCTCGCCGAGATCCTCGACGGCGGACAAGCGTTCAGATGGTTCCGACTCCCCGAGGGGATCTGGCGCGGCGCATGGGCCGATTGCGTCGCCGAACTCCGTCTCACCAACGACCGTTTAACGTGGCGCGCACCGCGGATCATCGCCGCGCATACCGGGGCGGCGTTGCACAATTATTTTTCGGCTGATCGGGACTGGGCCGCGCTCGCCGATGCCCTGCCCTGGCGCAGCGATGCGCACCTCGCGCGCTGCCTCGCCGCTTTTCCCGGCCTGCGCATTTTGCACCAGCCGCTGGGCGAAACGCTGCTCCATTTTCTCTGCAGCGCCACGAAACAAATCGTGCAAATCAAGCAGATGAGCGCGCTCCTCGCCGAACGCCACGGCGCGCCACTGCTTCCGCTCTCAACGCTCGACTCCCTGTCCTCCGACTTGTCCGCCGAAGCTTCAGCGAAGGCGGAAGCCTTGCCAGCCCTGAGCCCGCCGAATGGGGCGAAGGAGGATCAGCTCTCAACTCCCCTTCACCGCCTTCCAACCTGGCCCGAGCTCGCCGAGATTTCCGAAGTCGAATTGCGCCGCTGCCTGCTCGGTTTCCGCGCGCGCTACATCCATCAGACCGCGCGCTTTCTCGCCGCGCACCCCGGCTGGCTCGAAACCACCGCCGCGCTGCCTTACGCCAAAGCGAAGGCCGGGCTGTGCGAGCTGCCCGGTGTCGGCGAAAAAATTGCCGACTGCGTGCTGCTCTTCGGCGCGGGCCGGCTCGAGGCCTTCCCGGTTGATGTGTGGATTCTAAAAACCCTCGCCGGGCGCTACGGTTTGCACGACTGGAAACCCGCCCAGGTGGCGCATTTCGGCCGCACCCACTTCGGCCCGCTCGCCGGCCTCGCCCAGCAATATCTTTTCGCCTGCGAGCGTCGCGCCGCCGAACGTCCAACATCCAACGTCCAAAACCCAACATCCAAGGCCTGAAAGACCCGTGGCTGTGCGCTGCTCAATCACAGTTTATCATTCACGATTGCTTGGACGTTGGGAGTTCGATGTTGGATGTTGGGCGTTGGATGAGCTCGATCTCGTAGCCATCCGGGGCATCGATGAAAGCGATGATTGAACCGCTGCTGATCTTTACCGGGCCGTCGCTCACCACGTAGCCTTTTCTCTTCAGCTCATCCGCGAATTTTTCAATATCGTCCACCGCGAAGGCGAGGTGCATGAGATCGGGCTGCACCTGCACCGGTGGCGCGCCCGGCGGCATCTGGCAGATTTCGATCTCTTCGTCGCTGTTCGGTGTGCGCAAAAATGCGAGCTGCGCGCCGCGCGGTGAAAGATGGCGGCGGGCAACTTCAAGGCCAAGCGCATCCTGGTAAAATTTCACTGTGCGCTCGAGATCGGTCACCCGCAGGCGGGTGTGGAGAAGTTTTTTGACCATGCGTCGAGCTTGACGACTACGACACACGGTGCAAGTCGCCGCGGAAAGCCATTCGCCATTCGCCATTCGCCATTCGCCATTCGCCATTCGCCATTCGCCATTCGCCATTCGCCATTCGCCTACGTCGCCGGCCACCCCACCCTTTCCAATTGACCGAATGGGTCTCACCGGCCAGACAATCGGGCACGACGGGGCGCACCGCCTCGCCGCCTTTCTTTCCTGTCACCCTCGCTCACTACTAATCCCCATGGGCTTCAAAGTTTTCCTCCGAATTGTCGTTTTCCTCGCGATGCTGTTTGTCCTGCTCTACGTAGGCATGAACAACACCCAACCCATTGCATTCTCGTTTCCCATGGCGTTTGCCAAAGGCGTCGCCGAACCGGCAGCTTTGGTTTATTTCGGCATTTTCTCGATCGGCGTCATCGCCGGTGCCATGCTGAATTTTGGCGGCGGCGGGAAGAAATCCAGCCCCAAAAGCGAGAAGAAATAGGGCCGGCTTTGGCCTCGCAGGCTGCTGAAAAACTCCACTGAGCTGCCGGGCAAGGCTCTCCAAGGAATTGCCCCGGCCAGCATAGTTTTTCAACAACCTGCGAGGCCCCCATGCAACTCGACCGCGCCGCCACCCTCGCCCGCCTGCGCGCCGCCCAACCCTTCGCCACCGACGTGCTCGTCCTCGGCGGCGGCATCAACGGCGCCGGCCTCCTGCGCGAGCTTGCGCTCAACGGCATCGACGCCCTGCTCGTGGACCAGGCCGACTTCGCCGCCGGTGCGACCTCGGCCTCGTCACGCATGATCCACGGCGGGCTGCGCTACCTTGAGAACGGCGAGTTCCGCCTCGTGCGCGAAGCGCTGCACGAGCGCAACCGCCTGCTCAAGCACGCGGCCCACGCCGTCAAGCCGCTGCCGACGACGATCCCAATTTTTTCCCGCTGGTCTGGTTTTGCCAGCGCCGCAAAGAAATTTTTTTCCACCAGCGAAAAACCTTCCAAGCGCGGCGCCGCTCTTATCAAAACCGGCCTCACCCTCTACGATATCTTCGCCGGGCGCGACCGCGTGCTGCCGCGGCACAAATTTTCCTCCCGCGCCGCCGCGCTGCGCAAACGCCCGCAACTGCATCCCGGCATTGTCTGCACCGCGACTTATTACGACGCGTGGGTCTCGCTGCCCGAGCGGCTATGCCTGGAGCTGATCGACGACGCCTGCGCCCTGCATCCCGGCGCCGGCGCGCTCAACTACTGCGGCGCCGTGCGGGCCGACGGCGGCGAGGTCGTCCTTAGGGAATCCGTGAGTGGCGCGGAATTTCGCGTGCGGCCGCGCGCCGTGGTCAACGCCACCGGCGCGTGGATCGATTTCACCGACGGCGCGCTCGGCGAGAAAACCGCCTTCATCGGCGGCACCAAGGGGTCGCACCTCGTGCTCGACCACGCGGAGCTCTTTGCCGCCACGCAGGGCGAGGAAATTTATTTCGAAAACGAGGACGGCCGCATCTGCCTGTTTTTCCCGATCCACGGCAAAGTGCTCGTCGGCACGACCGATTTGCGCATCGACGAGCCCAGACAGGCCGGGTGTGACGAACGCGAGATCGACTATATCCTCGATTCCATCACCCACGTCTTTCCCTCGTTGCGCGTCGGCCGCGAACACATCGTTTCACATTTCTGCGGCGTCCGCCCGCTGCCCCGCACGCCCGACAGCTATACCGGCGCCATCAGCCGCGACCACCATTGCGAAATATTGCCGTCAAAAGACGGCCGTCCCTGGCCGGTTTACGCGCTGGTCGGCGGCAAGTGGACGACTTTCCGCGCCTTCGCCGAGCAGGTGGCGGATAAGCTCATCGCACAACTCGGCCGCACGCGCCGCGCCGATTCACGCGACCTCGCCATTGGCGGACGCGGGCCCGAGCCTGATTATTTAAACAACTCCGCGCTGGGTGAAATCCTGGCCACCGAGGCGGTCGTGCATCTCGACGACCTGTTGCTGCGCCGCACGCCGCTCGCACTTTACGGATTCCTGGATGAGAAAAGATTCAACGGCCTGGCCACGCTGGCCGCCACCACCCTCGGCTGGGATGCCGCGCGGCTGGCGGAAGAAACGGCCCGGGCGCGCCGGATTCTGGCAGAGCGCCATGGCATCCGGCTGGCGGCTTCGTGAGGTAATCCGCCCAGGCCAAAAAACTCGCGCACGCCTGCCTGCGCAATAAGCATCAGGCATAGCTTACCAAAAAATGCGCAGCAATCGGCAACTGACGTGTAGGCCGCGAGCGATCCACCTGATAAAGTTTCCCCCAAAGTCGTTTCACGACCGGATCGATCCAACCCTTTCCCATGACCACAAAAAAACTCCGAATCCAAGGTGCAGCGGTTGCGCTGGCCACATTCCTCGTTCCATCGCTGCATGCGAGCGAGGCCGACATTAAGATTCCTGACCTGACCCAGGTCAGATTCGATGGCCTCGGTGGCCTGAGCGGCCTCACGCTGATGTATCTGGGCATCCTGGTATGTTTTGTCGGCGCGGTCTTTGGCCTCCTCCAATACCGGCAGACCAAAGCCCTGCCCGTTCATTCCTCGATGGGCAACGTCTCCAACTCGATTTGGGAGACCTGCAAAACCTACCTTTTCACCCAGGGAAAGTTTCTCGCCATCCTCTGGGTGCTGATCGCCTCCTGCATTTTCTACTACTTCAAGGTCTTGGAAGGCAATTCACTCAGCCATGTGGTGGTCGTGCTTCTCGCCTCGGTTCTCGGCATCCTCGGTTCCTATGGCGTGGCGTGGTTCGGCATTCGCATCAACACCGTCTCCAATTCGCGCACGGCATTTTCCGCGCTGAAGGGCAACCCGTTCGCGACCCTGGGCATTCCCCTGCGCTCCGGCATGAGCGTCGGCCTGCTGCTCGTGTGCGTTGAACTGTTCTTCATGATCTGCATCCTGGTTTTCCTGCCACGCTCGCTCGTCGGCCCGTGCTTCATTGGTTTCGCCATCGGTGAATCGCTCGGCGCCTCCGTGCTCCGCATCTGCGGCGGTATCTTCACCAAGATCGCCGACATCGGCTCCGACCTCATGAAGATCGTCTTCAAGCTTCCCGAGGACGACCCCAAGAACCCCGGCGTCATCGCCGACTGCACGGGTGACAACGCCGGCGACTCCGTCGGGCCGACGGCCGACGGTTTTGAGACTTACGGCGTCACCGGCGTGGCCCTGGTCGCTTTTCTCGCCCTGGCACTCGCCAAGAACCCTTCCCTCTGCGCCATGCTCATCATCTGGCTCTTCACGATGCGCGCGCTGATGATCGTCACCTCGCTGGTTTCCTACTTTATCAACCAGGCGATCAGCCAGGCAATCTACGGCCACAAAAAGGATTTCGATTTCGAGGCGCCGCTCACGCACCTCGTGTGGATCACCTCCGCCGTCTCGATCGCGATCACGTTTGTCGCCTCTTACTTCCTCCTCGCGCATCAAGCCGGGATCGACCCGAACCTCTGGTGGGTACTTTCCGTGATCATTAGCTGCGGCACCATCGCGGGCGCGGTGATCCCGGAGTTCACGAAAATATTCGTCAGCACCAATTCCCGCCACGTAAAGGAAGTCACCAACTGCTCCAAGCACGGTGGCGCCTCCCTCAACATCCTCTCGGGCCTGGTCGCCGGCAACTTCTCCGCCTTCTGGATGGGCCTCGTCATCATGCTGCTGATGGCGGTCTCCTACTTTTTCTCGCAGAACCCGGCACTGCTCGGGCTGATGCCCGCCAAATTCCTGTTCGCCGCGCCAATCTTCGGCTTTGGCCTCGTGGCATTCGGCTTTCTCGGCATGGGCCCGGTCACCATCGCGGTCGACAGCTACGGCCCGGTCACCGACAACGCCCAATCGGTTTACGAGCTATCCCAGATCGAGGGCCGGCCCGGCATCGCAGCGGAAATCGAGCAAGAGTTTGGTTTCAAGCCCGACTTTGAAAATGCCAAGTACCAGCTCGAGAAGGGCGACGGCGCGGGCAACACCTTCAAGGCCACGGCCAAGCCTGTGCTCATCGGCACCGCGGTCGTCGGCGCCACCACGATGGTCTTCGGCATTATCATGCTGCTGCAGGGCCTCTACGACGCCCAGGTTGCCTCGGGCCTCGCCGGTCCGTTCAAGGAAGTCGTGAGCGCCTTGAGCATCGTGCAGCCCGAGATCATCCTCGGCCTCATCATGGGCGGTGCGGTGATCTACTGGTTCACCGGCGCCTCCTGCCAGGCGGTCGTCACCGGCGCCTACCGCGCGGTTGTTTATATCAAGGAGAACATGAATCTCGATGCCACCACCGCCTCGGACAAGGACAGCAAGGAAGTCGTCGCCATCTGCACGCGCTACGCGCAAAAAGGCATGTGGAACATCTTCATCGTTGTGTTCTGCTTCGCGCTGGCCCTGCCGTTCTTCAACCCGTACTTCTTCATCGGTTACCTCATCGGCATCGCGTTCTTCGGCCTCTTCCAGGCCATCTTCATGGCCAACGCCGGCGGCGCCTGGGACAATGCCAAGAAAATTGTCGAAGTTGAGCTCCGCCAGAAAGGCACCGATCTCCATGCCGCCACCGTCGTCGGTGACACCGTGGGCGATCCATTCAAGGACACCTCATCCGTCGCAATGAACCCGGTCATCAAGTTCACCACGCTCTTCGGCCTGCTCGCCGTTGAAATCGCGGTCACCATGACCAACCAGGGCCTGAAAACCGGCATCGGCGTGTTCTTCTTCGCCGTCGCACTGGTCTTCGTCTACCGCTCGTTCTACTGCATGCGCATCCCCGAGGAAAAGGACGCCAAGGCCTGATTTTCCGAGCAAACCATAACCCAAGGCGCGGACTCCCCCGGTCCGCGCTTTTTATTTAAACTTACGCGGCGCGTTTGCTCACGAGCTGCCGATGAGAATGCCAGCCAGGAAGACGAGCAGGCCGCCGACCACGATCTGGAAAATCGCCGCGAGCAGCGGCGTATCCATGAAATATTTGCGCACCCATGCGATGACGCCGAGTTCCACCATCACGACGCCGATGGCGATGGTCGTCGCCGTATGGATGCTCGACAGCAGGTAGGGCAGCGTGTGGCCCAGGCCACCCAGCGCAGTCATCAGCCCGCACACGATGCCACGGATGTACGGACGGCCGCGACCGGTGAGGCTGCCGTCATCTGACAAAGCTTCGGCAAAACCCATGCTGATGCCCGCGCCGACACTGGCCGCGAGGCCGACGGCAAATGTCTCATGGCTGTTGTTGGTGGCAAAAGCCGCGGCAAAAAGCGGCGCGAGCGTGGAGACCGAGCCGTCCATCAGGCCCGCCAGGCCGGGTTGGACAACTTGCAGCACGAAAAGCCGTTGGGCCGTGGTCTGCTCGGTTTCGCTGAGTTCAGCGGAGGCAATACTCTCGGCGGTGTCCTGGTGCTTGCGCTCTTCCTCGGCCAGGTCGCCCAACAGCTGGCGGATGCCCGTGTCGGTCGTTCTACGCGCGGCCAGTTCATAATACCGTCGCGTCTCCAGTTCCATCAGCGCGGCCTGCTTGCGCACGGCATTCAAGCCGAGCGGGCGAGTGAGCCAGACCGGGCGGCGGCTGACGAAGCCTTTCATGTCCTGGCGGCGGAGCAGAGGGATGTGGCCGCCAAATCGCTCGCCATAAAGCGTGAGCAGGCGGTGCCGGTGGCCATCTTCGTCGGCGCGCAGGGCCTCGAATTTTTTGGCCTGCTCGGGATAGCCTTCTTTCAGGCCGTCGGCAAAGTCCGCGTAAATGCGCCCATCCTCCTCTTCGAGCGAAATGGCCAGCGCGAGAATTTCTTTCTCACTGAGAGAATCGAAGGTGCGCATGTGAGGCGCACATTATTGCGCGAAGACCGTGGCTCGCAACGCGTTTTTGCGGGCAAGCCCTGGCCCTGCAATTGAACCACCAATAAGATATTGATAGGCTTTTACCACGGAGGCACAGAGAACACTGAGCACATTCAAATGAATTCTTTTTGCCGCGGATTACGCTGATAGACGCGGATAAACTGCTCCATATCCGTGTTCATCCGCGTAATCCGCGGGGAAAGATTGGCTATTCTCAATAGTATCGTTAAGCCTTGGCGCGCGGCGCCTTTCACCCAAAATGGCGCGATGACGCCGCCTGTGCTGCTCGCACCGCTCTTCATCCTTTTTGAGATCTGGCAGCTCGTCATCAGCGAACGCTATCTCGGCATCAAACAAATCGCCCGCGGCGCTGATCCGCGTGCGCTCGGCCTGCGCGAAGTCACGGCGTTTTTTTGGAGCGCGGGCCTCATGTTCTACTGGCTTTGGATGCTGGCGATGCTCCTGCCGCCCTTCGGCCGCGCCTATGCGGCCGCGCTGGTCGCGATCACCCTCATCGGTTTCGCGCTGCGCCGCAACTCCAGCATCAAATGGGTCCTCGTCATCCTCACCTTCGAAGGCGCCATGCGCATCGGCGTGCTTGGCTCGCTCTGCATCCTGGCCTGGAGAAAGCTGTAGCGCGGCGTTCCGCCGCGCATTTGAAAGATGAAAGTTAAAAGTTGAAAGAAAAACAACCTGCCAATCAATCCGTTGTCTGATCTCCACCCTCAACTTTCAGCTTTCAACTTTCAACTATCGATGCCCTTCGCCGAACTCACCCGCCTTTCGCCCAACGGCGACCCCGCGCCGCCGCATGAATGCGCGGGCGTGCTGTTTCACCACAGCGGCGCATCTTTCGCCGACACCCTCGCCCGCATGCTCGATCCGGCCAGCAAGGTCAGCTACCACGCGCTCATCGACCTCGACGGCACGCGTTGCACACTCGTGCCTGACGGACAAATCGCCTGGCACGCCGGCGCTTCATCATTTCTCGGGCGCACGCGCTGCAACGACTTCCTGCTCGGCCTTGCCTTCGCCGGCGACACCTACGCCGCGCCGCTCACGGAGGCGCAGATTGCCTCCGCCCTCGAGTGGCTGGCGGCACGCTGGGCACAATATGGCTGGACGGCCGGTCGCATGACCGATCACCGCCAGGTTTCGCCCGGCCGCAAGGACGATCTCGCCCCCGTCGAATGGGGGCGCCTGCACGCAGCCATCGTCGCAAAATTCAGCTGATCATAATTGGTTTTAACCACGGATGAACCCTTATTGCCTGCCCTTCGAAGCTCAAAGAGCGAAGGAGAGGCACTGATTATTTTTAACCGCGGATGAACGCGGATTGCCGCGGATGAATATTTTCACAGAAGGCAACCAAGGTAACGAAGCGTTGTTAGGTTCCTGCCACCAAAAGCAAAAACAGTGACGCTTGGAAATTTGACGTAAGATGACCTTAATCGCTTTGTTTCCTTTGTTGCCTTCCGTAAAATGCATTAACGGTTTCCAAAGGGATTAAAAATTCGATCCGAATCCGCGAGCATCTGCGTAATCCGCGGAGGAAAACCTCACCGGCAAAAACGCCGCGGGTCCCTCTTCTTTGAAGTGGGCTCGCCAAACGACTGGCGGAAAAATTCCTGCGCCATCAACAACGCCTGCGCGCACCGGCCATAATCGCCCGCCCAAGAATTGGGCAGGGACACGCGCCGGATGATGCCGCGGCCGATTTTGTCCGGCGCCTCTCTGTCCAGCTCCAGCTCCATCGTGAACCTTGGTTCGCCAACGTGCACCACATAGTGGCGCGAGCCGCCACGCTCCTTCCGCTCAATGCGCATGTAATGAGAGAAGTTCATCCTCTGTCTGTTTAGCTTAATCGAGGCCGGACATCAGACAACTCTATTTTAGACCACCTTTCGCCTTGAGAAAATCGCCGCGCACCGCAAAAACCTCTGTTAGCAGCCTGCTAACGCCAGCCCCATGCCTTTGCTCCCAGCCGACACTCCCCGGATGCCCAAGTGGCCCTTTCTTGCCGGCGATGCCTTGCTTCTCGGCCTTGCCCTGGCCATCGGCTTCTACGCCCACAATCCTTTCGCCGGCAAACCGCTTATCCTGATCTTCGCCTGCGTCGCACTCGGGGCCGTGCTCGGCACCTGGCCCTTCATCGCCGACTACGAACGAAAACGGAACGAAATGCTCGACGAACGCCAGCGCGGACTCGAGACCCTCGCCCAGACCATCACTTCGTCCGCCGAGCAAATCAGCATCGCCGCCCAGAGCCTGTCCGGCATTGCCGAGACCGCCGCAAAGAACTTCACGCTCGCCGAACAGCTCCCCGCCCGTCTCCAGGAAAAAATGGGCGAGATCAGGCAATGCCTCGCGGAAGTGTCAGTCGCCAGAAAAGAGTCCTCCGCGTCCGGGCAGGCCGCCGAAAGCGAACGCCTCGCCACCACCGCCGATCACATCCGCCAAGCCATGGCCGAACTCGCCAAACTCGAGTCCACTGCGCAAAAAAATCTCGCCGCGGCCGGGGACAAACTGGATGCAAAAGCCACGCAGATTTTCAAGCAACTCGAGGCCAAGATCGGCGCACTCTCAGCCCTCGCCGAAAAATTTTCCGCCAGCCCTGAGCCTGCTCGCGGTGAGTCCCTCGACAGGCTCGGGATCCTGAGTTTATCGAACGGGCCTGCCGAACAGGTCGAATCCGTCGAATGGGCCAGCACGGCTCCATTGCCCGAGGAAAAACCCGCACCCGTGCATGCAACGGCCCGCAAAGAGCCGGAAGCTCCGTCCGACACGCCCGCATCGGTTGAGCCGGTTGCTCCCGCCCCTCCCGCCAAAGAGTTGAAGGCAACACGCAAGCATTCACCCTCACCCAAGGAACCAGAAACTTCACCCGGCGGACCCACAGCAATTGCGTCCGCCGTCGCAGAACAATCTGCGGCCATTGAACCCATTGTCATCGAGACTCCCGCGGAAAAATCAAAGACTCCACGCAAGCGCACACCGAAAAAACCGAAGGTCGAAGACGCCGAACCTTCGCTCGATTTGGACGCCTCCACCGCAGGCACGGACTCATCACCCACCCCATCATCTGCCGTCCCTGCACCGCCTGCATCCATGGTTGGCGATGAATTTTCCCAAGCCTCACCCGATGAGGCATCGCCCGCCACCGCGGTCTCGGCTGACGGCGCCACACGCCTGCTCGTCACCGCCTACATCGGCATCGGCAACAAACTTTTCCTTCGCGGCGACGGCCCCGGCCTGAGCTGGGATCAGGGCGTGCCGCTTCAGTTTGTCTCCATCGGCAAATGGCGCTGGGAGACCGCCGACGCCACCGTGCCCGTTCACGCCAAGCTCTACAAAAACGATGAGGTCGTGTGCAGCACGCCCGGCAAGCTCACCCTCGACCCCGGCCAGCAGGCGGAAGTGACCGCGGCATTTTGATGCCATGCCAACGGTTTTGCGCATTGGCTCGTTTCGTTTTCACTTTTATTCCGACGAGCTGGGTGAACCGCCTCACATCCATGTGCGCACGTCTGTCGGGGAGTGTAAATTTTGGCTCGATGATGTCCGCCTGGCCCGTAATCGCGGCGTCCCACGCCATGACTTACGCACCATCGAGAGGCTTGTTTTTAAGCACCAAATGATGTTACTTTCCAGCTATCATGAGTTCCACGGCCACCGATAAGACCGCCATCAGCGAAGTCGAACCTGTCGCGCTGCGCGCGTGGACCGAGAAGCGTACTATTTTTGTCGAGCTTACCGATGGTCGCATCATCGGATTTCCTGCAGACAGATTTCGACTTTTGCACCAGGCCACGGATGCACAGTTGAAAAAAGTAAGCCTCGAACTCGACGGGCACGCACTCCGTTGGGAAGGACTGGACGAAGACATCACCGTACCCGGCATCGTCGC
>DATMNP010000150.1:0-5844 GCA_035568935.1 Opitutaceae bacterium
GCCGACCCCGTCCACACGCTTGCCGACCTCGCCCGCTGGTCGCCCGCCGGCACATCCATCGCCGTCCTCGGCCACCCCATTGCGCACTCGCTCAGCCCGCTGATGCACAACGCCGCGCTCGCCGCGCTGGCGCGCGACAACCCGCGTTTCCGCGACTGGCGCTACGTCCGGTTCGACATCCCGCCCGCCGACCTGCCGGCCGCGCTCGATCTCCTGCACCAGAAAAAATTTCACGGCCTCAACCTCACCGTCCCGCACAAGATCCTCGCCTTCGAGCAGGTGGCTAAAATCGACCCCGCCGCGCTGCGCGTGGGCGCGGTCAACACCCTCGGCTGGATCGAGCGCGGCTGGCACGGCCACAACACCGACGGCTACGGCCTCGCCGCCGCCATGCGCGAAACGCTCGGCCGCGACCTCGCCGGTGCGCACATCGTTTTGCTCGGCGCGGGCGGCGCAGCCCGCGGCGCGGCCGTCGAATGCCTGCAACAACGCTGCGCCTCGCTCTGGATTGGCAACCGCACGCGCCCCCATCTCGACGCGCTCCTCGCCGTGCTCGCGCCGCTCGCGGGCGGGATTCCCCTGCGCGATTTTTTGTGCGCCACGCCGTCGGCGGCGATTCCCGGCGGCGCACTCGTCATTAACGCCACCAGCGCCGGCCTGAAAGCCGGCGACTCGCCGCCCGTCGACCTGCGCAAACTGCCCCGCCCCGCCAGCATTTTCGACATGATCTACAATCCGCCTGAGACGCCCCTGCTCACCCAGGCCCGCGCCCTCGGCCTGCCCCGCGCCAACGGCCTGGCCATGCTCGTGCACCAAGGCGCGAAATCGCTCGAAATCTGGACCGGCGTCCCCGCCGCACAGACCGCGCCCCTCATGCGCGCCGCCGTCGAGGCCGCGTTGCGCCACGCTTGACTCTCTTTCATTCGCCTCAATTTTACCGTCATGCCAGCGCCGTCCTTGCCTTCTGACAAAAAGGTCTCCCGGAAAGCCCGTATCGCCTCCGTCATAAAAAGGAAGCGCCATGCACGCCGCGCCACGCCTTCGTTTGCCGAGGGAATGAAACCATTCATCGGCATGATCAAGAACGCACCATCCGACCTTTCGATGCGTGAAGGCTTCGGCGATTAGATATCTGATCGATGCCGGACCATTGGTGGGTGCGCTTTCTTTGCGTGACCAGTGGCACGCATGGAGCAAGCAAGTCGTCGCGACTCTCGACGAACCTGTATTCACAACCGAGTTGGTCTTTGGTGAAGCATGCCACTTGCTGAAATCGGAACGAAAAGCCCTGCTTGCGCTCATCTGCCAAGTCACGGGAAAACGACTCAATCTGGCCCCGATCTGGCTGACCCATGGTGGCCGTGCAGCCGAGCTGCTTGAAAAATATCCGCAGATGGATGCCGGTGACGCCTCACTCGTTGTGCTTTCCGAACTTTATCCGCGGGCCAAAATCATCACCGTGGACACAAAGGACTTCACCGTTTATCGACGTTTTCGCGAACAACGCCTGCCCCTGATCCATCCCGACCCCGCATGAACCCTGCCGCCTTCGCTGATGTCGCCACTTCGCTGCCGTGGTTTTTTCCCACCGTGGCCTTCGTCTTCGGCGCCGCCATAGGCAGCTTCCTCAACGTCGTCATTTACCGAGTGCCCGCGGAAAAATCCATCGTGCGGCCCGGTTCCCACTGCGCGTGCGGCGCGCCCATCGCCTGGCATGACAACATCCCGATTTTCTCGTGGCTGGTGCTGCGCGGCCGTGCGCGCTGCTGCGGCCGGCGCTTCAGCATCCGCTATCCGTTGGTCGAGCTGCTGACCGCCTTGCTGTTTCTCGGGTGCTGGCTGCTTTTCCCGCCGGCCAAGGCCGGGTGCGGAATGGTGTTCCTGAGCGTGCTCATCTGCGCGACCTTCATCGACCTCGACCACTTCATCATTCCTGATGCGTTCACCATCGGCGCCGGTCTCGCCGGCCTGCTGCTATCCGTGCTCGCGCCCGCGCTGCACAGCCAGTCGGGCGACGTCTTCATCCTCGACAGCATGCGTTCCGGCGTAATCGCGCTGCAAGGCCTGCTCATCGGCTCGGGGCTCGTCTTATGGGTCGGACTCGTCGCCGAGGCCGTGTTGAAAAAAGAGGCCATGGGTTTCGGCGATGTGAAATTCGTCGGCATGATCGGCGCGTTTTGCGGCTGGCATGGCGCCATCTTTTCCCTTTTTGGCGGCGCCATCGTGGGCACGGTGTGGTTTGCCCTGGCGTTCGCATGGCAGAAGATTTCCCCCTCGCAAAAAGCCGCGCTGCCCGCCGAGTCGCCCGGCGCCGAGGGCCAGCCCGCGGCACTCGGTTTCGGGGTGCACGTGCCCTTCGGGCCGATGCTCGCCATCGCCGCCGCGCTGTATTTTTTGTGGCTGCATCCCTGGGTGGACGCATATTTCACCACGGCGGGCGCGTTGTTTTGATCTCCTCGAGCCGCACCACCGGCTCGCCCTGGGGCGCGTAGCTCAGCCCCGGGCACCGATCGAGCCCGAGCAGCGTCAGCAGGGCAAACCCCATGAAGCCTTCGCCGTCCGCTGCCGCCGAGCGCAGTTCGCCCATTCTTTTCGGGCCGTTGAACAAAGCCGCGGGCAAGGCGGGCGGCACGCCCGCGCCGGTCACGCGCAACAGCTGCCGGCGCACCTGCCCCATCGATTTCAGCCGCGCCATCACTTCCTGGCCGAGGTAACAGCCCTTCGTGTAGGAGATCGCGACCGCATCGAGCCCGCCTTCGTTCGGCAGGTCGTCCGGCCCGATATCGCGCGGCACAGCTGTAATGCTGGCTTTGATACGAAACAACTCCATGTCGCTGGCCGGCAGCGGCAGCAGGTTCAGCTCGGCCATCCGTGCCTCCACCGCCGGCTGCGTTTCCGCGGCGAACATGAGCTCCTGGCAGGGCACCATCGCGCGCCGGCCGGGAAAACGCAGGGCTCCACCAAATTTTTCCCCCATCTCACTCGCCGCCGAACCGATCAGCGTCATGCCCCTGCATCCCGCCGTGCAATCTTCAATCGTGACGTCGTCCGCAACGACATAGGCTTTGAGCCGCTCGCACAGGGTCGCGGCCGGCGAGAAATAGCTGCCCACCCAAAATGCATTTCCCGCCGCGCGCAGCACAAAGCTGTCGGCCAGCACTTTCCCTTTCTGGTTGAGCCACAGGCCGTAAACCGCCGGCTGCTCCTCCAGCAGGCGCAAGTCGTTCGTGAACTGCCCCTGCAGGAAGGTGAAAGCGTCCGGCCCCGACACCTGCAGCCATGCAGCCGGCTCCCAAATATGCGCAGCGGTCAATTCTGAGGAATGCATGTCTTTTATAGTCTTAAGTTAACAAAAACTTTTGAAAAACTTCACAAATAATTATTAACTTCTACTTGACTATGCCGGCAACTCCCATATCCGTTCAATCATAACTTTTCACTTCTCCCGCTTAGCGGGAGTTTTGGGGTAACTAAGAAAGCAATGGGCGGCCCGCTTAGGGGTAGGCGGGCCGCCTCTCTTTTTGCCCGGCGGCAGAGCCGCCGGACGACCAAGGCGTGTACTTGGCAGTTAGTAGTTGGAAATTGGTAGTTGGTTTCGATCCTGCGCGTTTTCAACCCATTCGGCGAGCTCCTCGACTGTCTCGGGGCTACGGCGGACACGGCAAACTTTGGACTGAAACCAAGAACCAAATCCAAATTACCAAATACTAACTACCAATTACCAACTACACGTCAGGCGACTTTGTCACTGCGGCTGGCGCGCGCCAGCGGCGAAAGCCGCTTGCCCAGCGGCGCGCGCGCTGGCAATCTCGACCTTCCGTGCAAAAAACCTCCGATATCAACGTCGTCGAGACGCATGCCCTGCCTTCGCCGGCGCAGCTCCTCGCCGAGCTGCCCAAAAATGTTGCGCAAGCCGAATTCATCGCCCGCGCCCGCGCGGAAATCCACCGCATTATTTTTGCCAACGACAAACGCCTGCTGCTCATCGTCGGCCCGTGCTCCATCCATGATGTCGCGGCCGGACGGGAATACGCCACGCGCCTCGCCGCGCTCGCCCGCTCCGTCGCCGATCGCGTGATGATCGTCATGCGCGTGTACTTCGAAAAACCGCGCACCACCGTCGGCTGGAAAGGCCTCATCATGGATCCGCACCTCGACGGTTCGCACGACATCGCGGCCGGCCTGCGGCTCGCGCGGACATTTTTGCGCGACGTGCTCGACCTTGGGCTGCCCACCGCCACCGAGCTGCTCGATCCCATCACGCCACAATACATCGCCGACCTCATCTGCTGGTCCGCCATCGGCGCGCGCACGGCCGAGTCGCAGACCCACCGCCAGATGGCCTCGGGGCTTTCCATGCCTCTCGGTTTCAAAAACGGCACCGACGGCTCCATCCCGACCGCGATCAATGCCATTCGCGCCGCCGCCCAGCCGCAAACTTTCCTCGGCATCAACCTCGACGGCGCCGCCTCCGCCATCGTCACCCGCGGCAATCCCAACTGCCATATTGTCCTGCGCGGCGGCGGCGGCAGCCCCAACTACTCGCCCGCGCACATCGCGCAGGCCGAGCAACTCCTGGCCAAGGCCGGCCTGATCAAAGCCGTCCTCGTCGATTGCTCGCACGACAACTCGGCCAAGCAACCCGAGCGCCAGCCCGAGGTCCTGCGCGCCGTCCTCGCCCAGGTCGCCGCCGGCAACACGTCCATCATCGGCGCCATGGTCGAAAGCAATCTCCACGCTGGCAGCCAGCCCTTTCCCCAACCGCGTGAAAAACTCCTCCCCGGCGTGAGCATCACCGACGGGTGTATCGACTGGAGCACGACGGAAGCCATCGTACGCGAAGCCCACGCCGCGCTCGCCCCGCGGTTTAAATGATATTTTTTTCCCGCGGATAGTGCGGATGAACACGGATGGGGATTCAACTGCGAAACGCCGAACTTCGAACGTCGAAGTCGTAACCAATTCCTTCAGCGTTCAGCGTTATCCATCCGTATCCATCCGTGGTGAAGAATTCTACCCCGGCGCCCCGCAGCTATAAGATTATTGCTCGGAACATGCGTCGTCGCTTAATTTTTTTCTTCGCGCCGACTTTCTCCGTGCTCTCTTCGTCCTCCGTGTTAAAGTCTGAATTCCCATGAAATCACCCATCCGTGTCGCCATCACCGGTGCCGCCGGCCAGATCGGTTACTCCCTGCTTTTCCGCATCGCCTCGGGCTCCATGTTCGGGCCCGACCAGCCCGTCATCCTCCATCTCATCGAGATCGAGCCTGCGCTCAAGGCCCTCAATGGCGTCGTCATGGAACTCGACGACTGCGCCTTCCCGCTGCTCAAGGGCATCGTGCCCACCGCCTCGCTCGACGAAGGCTTCAAGGGCGTCAACTGGGCGCTTCTCGTCGGCTCCGTCCCGCGCAAGGCCGGCATGGAACGAAAGGATCTCCTCGGCATCAACGGCAAGATTTTCACCGGCCAGGGCCAGGCCATCGCCCGAAACGCAGCGTCCGACGTCCGCGTGCTCGTCGTCGGCAACCCGTGCAACACCAATTGCCTCATCGCCATGAACAACGCGAAAGGCATCCCCGCCGACCGCTGGTTCGCCATGACCATGCTCGACCAGAACCGCGCCAAGACCCAGCTCGCCAAAAAAGCCGGCGTGGACGTCACCGCGGTCTCCAATGTCGCCATCTGGGGCAACCACAGCTCCACCATGTACCCGGATTTCGCCAATGCGAAAATCAACGGCCAGCCCGCGCCCGCCGTCATCAAGGACGACGCCTGGTTCAGGGATGCGTTCATTCCCACCGTGCAGAAACGCGGCGCGGCCATCCTCGAGGCCCGCGGCCTGAG
>DATMNP010000151.1:0-10712 GCA_035568935.1 Opitutaceae bacterium
TAGCCCGCGCCTCCAGGAACGTCCATGAATGTGGGCAAATTCAGGGCGACGTGTTGCCACTGGACGTTGCCACTGGTGGCCTTGATTTTCGTAAGTTACTGACTGTCAAAGTGGCGGAGAGGGAGGGATTCGAACCCCCGGAACCTTGCGGTTCAGTGGTTTTCAAGACCACCGCGATAGACCACTCTGCCACCTCTCCAGGTTGTCTCTAAAACGCTCCGCGAAACGCCGGGCTTGTCGAGCTTTCTCGCACGGGGCAGGCTCGCCTCGTGGCTTTTGAAAAACACCTCCTCGTCGACGGCGCCAACATCCTCCACGCCTGGCCCGACTTGCAGGCCCTGGCCGCGCGCGACAAGGACGCAGCCCGCACGCAGCTTTCGCAAACGCTGCGCGTACTCCATGACACCGAGGGCTGGCGCGTCACCATCGTCTTCGACGGGCGCGGCCCCGAGCTCGTGGTCGAGCAGCCCGGCGCACACGCGACGTTCGCGCATATATTCACGCCGGGCGCCCTCACCGCCGATAGCGTCATTGAGCAACTGGTCGGCGGCGCGGCCGATCCCGCTGCGTGCACGGTGGCCACGGCCGACCGTGCCGAGCAACAAACGGTGTCCGCCCTAGGGGCCAGCTGGTGTTCGCCCGATGACCTGCGCGCGTGGTGCGATCGCGCGGCCGGCCGGCAGGGGGGGCAGGTCGCGGAAATGCGGCGGCAAAACGATCGCAAATGGAAAGCTTAGTTTTTAACCGCGGATAACCTTAACAAAAAAACTCATCTGCGGTTGGCACTCTGTTTTTCACGCTACTATTGGTGCGTGCAAGACACTCCAGTATTTATTGATGCTGTGGCCGAGATGCAGGGTCTCGACGGGCCGTTTTCATTTCCGGAAAAATTCTTCCAGAAAATCTGGTTGCGCGGCGATTTTGATGTCGCGTGCGCCGCGACCGCAGATGGCCGCGCCGTGCGCGTGATGCATCCGGGCAAGTGGAATCTGCTCGGCGGCCCTGATTTCAAGGGCGCGCAGCTGCAGCTGGGCGACGCAAAGGTGAGGGGAGACGTCGAGGTGCATTTGCACGAGCGCGACTGGGCGGCCCATGCGCACGCTGCGGATGAAGCCTACGACAATGTCGTCCTGCACGTCGTGTTGTTTCCGTCCACAGAAAAATTTTCTGGCGGCCGCGATGGCCGGCAGATTCCCGTGCTTCCGCTGCTGCCGTTGCTCCATCGCGATCTCGAAGAGTACGCCGCGGACGACGCGATGGAGTCGCTGGCCAACCGGCCGGTATCGCGCGTGCCCGAGGAACTGGGCGGGCTTGTGCCGGCCGAGCTTGAACGATTGCTGCGCCGGTGTGCCGAGATGCGCTGGCGGCAGAAAGTGTATTTTGCGCGCCTGCGCCTCGCGCGGCTTGGCTGGGAGTCGGCGTGCCATCACGCCGCGCTCGAAATTCTCGGCTACCGATTCAACCGCGCGCCGATGTTGCGCGTGGCCACGGCGTGGCCGTTGTCCACGTGGACGGCAGGCGAGGGGACGGTAGGTGAGGCCTTCGCCGCCGAGGAGAACCGCTGGAGCGTGCAGGGCGTGCGCCCGGCAAATCATCCGCACGTGCGGTTGCGCCAATACGCCGCATGGACGCGGGCGCGACCCGACTGGCCGGCCCGGCTCGGAGCGCTGGCTCACGTGTTGCCAGCCGATTCCGGGGCGGCCGATGGATCCACGGTCGATTTCCGCCGGGCGCACGCACTGGCAAAATTCCGCGCCCGGCTCGCACGCGAGATTTGTGCCGACGCGGTCGGTGGCACGCGGCTCGACAATCTGGTTTGCGACGGCTTCTGGCCATTGCTGGCGGCGCGCGGTGAGGATGGATTTTTCGCCTGGTGGTTTTACTGGCCACCCGGGGACCTTCCGCCCCCTGTAACGGGCGCGTTGAGAGCCATAGGGGTTTTTACCCACCGCGCGCAACCGGCGTGCCACGGTTTTGCGCAAGGCATGCTTGGTTGGATGCTTGCGCGGGAAAACTTTGCCGGTCGCCAGGGCTGCGGGACTTGACAAGATTCTCCGCCGGTCGATATGTTGACCAACTCAATTTAGTTCACTTTCTAAAAGTGGGCCTCGTGCCCGCTTTTTTTTTCCACAAAATACAACACCATGAGCAGCGAAATTCTTTCCGTTCTCGAATATATGGAGAAAGAGAAGGGGATCAGTCGTGCCGACATGATTGCCGCGATCGTCAACGCCCTCAAAACGGCGGCCCTCAAGGGCGTGAACTCCGGCCAGGAGCTCAAGATCGACATCAACCCCAAGAATGGCCAGCTCAAGGCGTGGTCTTTGCTCAAGGTGGTCGATTCGATCAGCAATCCCAAGGTCGAGATCCACATCGAAAAAGCGCAGGTGCTCAGGCCCGGTGCGCAGCTCGGGGAATTCATCGAAAAAGAGATCGATCCCTCGACGCTGGGCCGCATTGCCGCCCAGACCGCCCGCCAGGCCGTCATGCAAAAGGTGCGGCAGTTCGAGAAGGAACGCATTTATGACGATTTCAAGGACATGGTCGGCAACATCGTCAGCGGCGTCGTCCGCCGTCGTGAACGAAACGACCTCTATGTCGATCTCGGCAAGGCCGAGGCCATGCTGCCCGGCAAGGAACAGGTGCCCGGCGAGGAATACCAACCCGGCGAACGCATCCGCTGCCTGCTTCTGGCCATCGAGTCCAGCCCGCGCGGCCCGGAAGTCATCCTTACCCGGGCCAGCCCGAAATTTGTCCGCCGCCTCTTCGAACTCGAAGTCACGGAAATCGCCGACGGCACGGTCAAGATCGAGGCCTTCGCCCGCGAGCCCGGCTACCGCACGAAAATCGCCGTCTCCACGGCCGACCAGAAGGTTGATCCGGTCGGCGCCTGCGTCGGCGCCCGCGGCGCGCGGGTGAAAACCATCGTGCGCGAACTCGGTGGCGAGAAGATCGACATCATCCGCTATTATCCGGACCCGAAGGAAATGGTCATCGAGGCGCTTAAGCCCGCCGCGCCGCGCGACATCGTTTTCGACGAGAAAAACCACCGCATCATCGTCAAGGTGGCGACGGATGACCTCGCGGTCGCCATCGGCAAGGGCGGCAAAAACGTCCGCCTGACGTCGCGGTTGCTCGGCTGGCGCCTCGAAGTCGAGGAGTTCAAGACCACGTCCGACGACCCGCGCGCCACCGCCATCGCGTCGCTCACCAAGGCCTTTGCCCTGGAAACCGTCGCCGCCGAGCGCCTCGTGGCCATCGGCATCAATTCACCCGCCGCCTTTTCGGGCGTCGAACAGAACGATCTCGTTGACGCCGGTTTCACCACCGAGGAAGCGCAGGACATCCTCGCGCGCGTCACCAAAGCCAGCGTCTGATTCCTGCACCGCACAGCTACTAATTGATGAGTATCCGCATTCACGAACTGGCCAAAAAAATCGGCATGGACAACAAAGAGTTGTTGTCCCTGCTAAAAACGCGCCATTTCGACGTGAAAAGCGTTTCGAGCACGGTCGATAATATTTCCGCCGAGGCCATCGAGCAGGAGTTCGCGCCCAAAGCTGCGCCGGTTTCTCCTCCGGCGGCCCCGGCCCCGGCCGCCGCGACCGAGGCTGAAACCAAGTCCATGGGTGGCACGGCTGTCGCCACCGCGCCGGATTCATCGCACGCCTTCACGACCAAGGTTCCGCTCGATGCGTTTGTGAAAACGGCCGAGGGCGTCCGTCGCGAAAAGGAAGAGGCGGCCCGCGCCGCCGCACTCAAAACCACCGTCCCTCCGGCCCGCCCCGCGCCGGTCGCACCCCTGCGCCCGATCACGCCCATGCGCGCCACCGAAACGGTGTCGCCGCCAGCGATCAAATTTGCGCCGCCCCCGGTGCCTGCGCGCCCCGCGCCCGTTTCGCCAATCTCGGTTCCCCTCTCAAAATCGGTGTCGCCGCCGGCGCCCAGCGCGCCGATGCGGAGCGCGCCGCTTGCGCCTCCGGTTGCAGTCCCAGCCGCGTACACGGCGCCGGTCGTCACCCAAGACGGCGACGTCAAGATCATCCACATCAAGCCGCCCATCATCGTCCGCGATTTTGCCACGGCGCTCAGTCTGAAGCCGTTCAAACTCATCTCGGAGCTGATGGAAATGGGCATCTTCGCGGCGATGACCCAGAGCCTCGACGAGACCGTCGCCGCCAAGGTTGCGGAAAAGCATGGCTTCCTGCTCGAAATCAAACACCGGGCCGACGCCGCCACGCAGCAAGCTGCGAAGGAAAAAGAAAAGGAAAAACAAACGAAACCGGACACGGAAGATCCGGCCAACCTCGTGGCGCGCCCGCCGATCGTCTGCATCCTCGGCCATGTCGATCACGGCAAAACTTCGCTGCTTGATGCCATCCGCAAGGCCCATGTCGCCGACGGCGAAGCCGGCGGCATCACGCAGCACATCGGCGCCTACCAGATCGAGTTCAATGGGCGAAAAATCACTTTTCTCGACACCCCCGGCCACGCCGCCTTCAACAAAATGCGCGCGCGCGGCGCCAATGTCACCGACATCGCCGTGCTCGTGGTCGCGGCCGACGACGGCTTCATGCCGCAGACCGACGAAGCGCTCCAGCATGCGCAAAATGCCAAGGTTACGCTCCTGGTCGCCGTCAATAAAATGGACACCAAGGGCGCCAACCTTGATCGCGTCAAGGCGCAGATGCAGGAGCGCAGCATTGCGCCCGAAGACTGGGGTGGGGAGACCGTCACCGTGCCCGTCTCCGCGGTCAAAGGCACCGGCATCAACGACCTGCTTGAGATGATCCTTCTCCAGGCCGACGTGCTCGAATTGAAGGCGGATCCGAAGGGAGAGATCGCCGGCATTATCATCGAGTCGCAGGTCGATGTCGGCCGCGGCCCGCTGGCCACGGTTATCATCCAGCGCGGTACGCTCAAGATCGGCGACGCCATCGTGTGCGGCCCGCATTGGGCCAAAGTGCGCGCGATGTACGATGACCAGGGACTCCCGATCAAGGTGGCCCCGCCGTCCACCCCTGTGCGCATCATTGGCTGGAGCGGCACGCCGGACAGCGGCGCGGCTTTCGTCGGTGCAAAAAATGCCCGTGAAGCGGAGAAACTGGCCGAGGAAGAGGAGCACCGCCTCAAGGCAAGCTCGATCACCGACACTCCGCCCAAGGACATTTCCGTCGAAAAGCTTTTCGCCAACATCGCCGCCACGCAGGAGAAGGTGCTCAAGGTCATCGTCAAGACCGACGTCTTCGGTTCAGCCGAGGCCGTGCGCACCATTCTCGAAGGCATCAAGAGCACAAAAATTTCGCTCGAGATCGTTTCGACCGATGTCGGCCTCGTCACCAAGAACGACGTCCTCATGGCCAGCGCCGCCGGCTCGATCATCCTCGGCTTCAACACCAAGCTCGAGAACGGCGTCACCCCGCTGGCCAAGCACCACGGTGTGCGCATCGAGACTTTCGGGATCATTTACGAGCTCGGCGACAAGGTCCGCGAAATGATGGCCGACCTGCTCGATCCCGACCTCAAGGAAACCAAGACCGGCGCCGCGGAAGTCCGAGCCACGTTCCCGCTCGCGAAGGGTTTCGTCGCGGGCTGCCTCGTCACCGAGGGCAAGGTCAACCGCAATGCCTCCGCCCGTCTCCGCCGCGGCAAGGAAACCGTGTACGAAGGCAAGGTCGGCACGCTCAAACGCTTCAAGGACGACGCCAGCGAAGTCCGCGCCGGCCTGGAGTGCGGCATCAAGCTCGACGATTTCAACGGCTACCAGGTTGGCGACGTCATCGAGTGCTACGAAATCCAGAAAATCCGCGCGGCACTGTGATTTTTTTCACAGAAGGCCTGTGGAAAAAATCATGAGCAATCGCACGCTTCGCGTTAACGAACTGATCCAGCGCGAGCTCAGCGCCATCCTCCGGCAGCGCCACCAATCCGAGGCCGTCGCGGTCACCATCACGGAGATCCGCGTCTCCCCCGACCTGCGCGACGCCCGCGTGTTCGTCTCGGTCATCGGCAGCGATGCCTTCGCGGAGGAAAAACTCCGGTGGCTGCGCCGCATCAGCAACGAGTTGCGCACGGAGCTCGGTCACCGTATCGTGCTGAAATACATGCCTCGTTTTAATTACGTTCTCGACCGCTCGACCGTTCAGAGCGTTCGCATCCTGCAGGCACTCGACGAGATTGAGGCAAAAGAAAAAGAGCCCGATGCCTAAATTTTATTCCCAGCTTTCGCAGAAGTTCGGCCGCCTCCTGCCCACGCTCGCCGGCAAAAAAATCGTTGTCATCGGCCATGCCCGGCCCGATGGCGACTGCATCGGCGCGCAAGTCGCGCTCGCCCGCGTCCTCATCGCGCTCGGTCTCGATGCCGTCTGTGCCAATCCCGATGTCGTGCCGCGACGCCTGCGGTTCCTCACGCCCGGACTGGCCTTTCACCGCCCGGATGACCTCGGCAAGTTCGATTACACTGCGCTTTATGTCGATTGCGCCGATCACGGCCGCGCCGGCGAGAAATTGAAGAAGCGCTTTCCTCTGCCGTTCGCCAGCGTCGACCACCATCTTTCCAACGTCGGTTTTGCCGAGCATAATTTCATGGATGCCGGCTCCTCCGCCACCTGTGAAATCCTGGCCGGACTTTTCCTCGACAACCACCTGCCCGTGGATCGCCTCGCCGCCCAGGCGCTTTACGTCGGTATCCTCACCGACACCGGCCAGTTCCGCTTCAATTCCACTTCGCGCCGCACGTTCCAACTTGCCGCCGAATTGATGTCGCTCGGCGCCCAGCCTTCCGAGGCCGGCTACCAGCTTTATGAACGCGAGTCCGCGGGGAAAATGCAGTTGCTGCAAAAATTCCTCGCCTCGCTTCGCCTCGAATGCGGTGGGCGCGCCTGCATCGGTACGCTCCCCCAAGGCATCTTTGCCGAGACCGGCACCACGACCGAGGACACCGAGGGACTCGTCGATTATGCGCGCAGCGTCGATGGCGTGGAGATTGGCGTGCTCATCGAGGAGCAGCCCGATGGCATCAAGGCCAGCCTCCGTTCCAAGGATCCCATTTATCGTGTCGATCTCATTGCCGCGCAGTTCAACGGCGGCGGCCACGCCTGCGCTGCCGGCCTCAACATCAAGGAATCGGCAACCGCCTTCATGCCGCGCCTCCTGGCCGCGCTCGCTGTGCAGATCGCCACCGTTGCCGCACAAAGGGAATCCACCTAAAAGGGCAGGGCGCGGGCGCGGGCGGTTGGGTCAACCGCCCCTACCGTCAATGGCGCCTCGTAAAACTGCTTCAAAAATTTAAAATGCTTCAGCAGCAAAAAGAACTCGAAGGCGTGCTCCTCGTGGACAAGCCCGGCGGCTTTACCTCGCACGATGTGGTCGCGCGCCTCCGCCGCAAACTCGCGATGAAACGCATCGGCCATGCGGGCACGCTTGATCCCATGGCCACCGGCCTGCTCATCATGCTCATCGGCAAGGCCACGCGCATTTCGCAATATCTCATCAGCCTCGACAAGGAATACGAGGGCACCGTCACGCTTGGCGCCGTGACCGATTCGCAGGATGCCGACGGACAAATCATGGAAACACGCCCCGTGCCTCCGCTCAGCGAGGCCGAGGTGCTGGCGATGATGAAGACCTTTCTCGGCGACCAGTACCAGATGCCGCCGATGTTTTCCGCGATCAAGATCGACGGCGTGCCGCTCTACAAGAAAGCCCGCCAGGGCGAGGACGTGGTGCGCGAGCCGCGCTTCATCCGCGTGTCGAGCATTGAGCTCACCCGTTTTTCGCTGCCGCAGTTTTCCTTCCGCCTTCGCTGCAGCAAGGGCACCTATGTTCGCACCATTGCGCACGACCTGGGCCAGAAGCTCGGGTGCGGCGGACACCTGAGCGCGCTGCGCCGCACGGCCACGGATCGGTTCCGCGTCGAGGATTCGCTCACGCTCGACCAGATCGAGGCCTTGCCGGTGCGCGAAATTGAGAAGCGGCTTGTGCCTGTGCACATGGCGGTGCCGAGTGTGGCCCTGGGGTAAGTATCAAGTGCCAAGTAACAATGACGGATGACCAGCTGCGCTGCCAATGAACTCATGCCAGTTACGGTTCAAATTCAGCCCAAGGTGGAGCGTGTCGTCCCGACGCGCTCAGAGCGCGCCCGGAGGGTCGCGCTCCACCCGCGCTGCCGCGCGAATCGGTTCATTGGCTTGCTCAAGCTCTCGGAATGACATGCAAAGGGTCTGTATTCCTCGGCTTTGGTTTTATTCGTGCTAATTCGTGCCTGTCCTTCGTAGCTTTAGCGAAGTAGGATCCATTCGCGGTTAAAAAATAAGAATGAATGCCACATTCTCCTCGCTCGAACAAGCCACCACGTTGCCGCGGTGGCCGGTGCACCTGGCGATCGGCATGTTTGACGGCGTGCACCTCGGCCACCGCGCTGTCATCGAGGCCGCCGTGCAGTCGGCGCGCAGCAGCGGCGGCCTCGCCGTCGTACTCACGTTTTTCCCGCACCCGAGCACGCTCTTCCGCCCGGAAAACCCCACGCGCCTGATCATGCCGCCCGCGGCCAAGGCGCGCGTGCTGTTTCAACTCGGCGTCGATGCCGTCATCGAGCAACCCTTCACGATGGAATTTGCGCGCATCTCGGCCGAGGAATTCCTGCCGCATTTGCGCCAGACGCTGCCGACGCTCTCGCGCGTTTATGTCGGCGAAAACTGGCGCTTTGGCCGGGGCCGGCGCGGCGATGTCCCTTTCCTGGTCGCCGAGGGACGCCGTCTCGGCCTGGCCGTCTTTAGCGCACCGCGGGTCAATCTCGACGGCGAGCCCATCAGCAGCACGCGTCTCCGCGTGCTGATCGGGGAGGGCGATATGACTGCAGCCAATAATCTGCTCGGCTCCACGTATTTTTCTGAAGGCGTGGTCGTGCCCGGTGCGCACCTCGGGCACAAACTGGGCTTTCCCACGCTCAACCTCGGTTGGGAGCCGGAGCTGCCACCGCGCTTCGGCGTTTACACGGTGCGTGTCTCCGGTGCCAAATCGCCCGCGCCTCTGCCCGCGGTGGCCAACTACGGCCTGCGGCCGACGGTCGAAAATGACACGCATCCGCGCCTCGAGGTCCACGTGCTCGGTCCGTGTCCGTTTGGCGAAGGCGACGCGATCATGGTCGAGTGGCTGCGCTTCCTGCGACCCGAGAATAAATTTGCCAACGCCGCTGAGCTCCGCGCCCAAATCGCGCAGGACGTGTCCGTCGCCCGGGCGGAATTTGGCCTGCCGATCAAATAGGTGAAAAAGCAGTTCGCCCAACGCTGGGCTTGCCGTCATATTCACATCGTCGAATGAGCCGCGCACGCAGTACCACCATGGCCGATGTGGCCGCCGCCGCCAAAGTGCATGTCTCCACGGTTTCCCTGTGTCTGCGCAACAGCCCCTTGATGCCCGAGGCTACCCGCCGGCGGATCCGTGCTGCTGCCACCAGGCTGGGTTATCGGCCCGATCCGCTCGTTGCCGCCCTGATGCGCAGGCGGCGGACCGGACGCGACGCGAAAAGCCATGCCGTCCTTGCTTTTGTCACGGCCTTTCCCTCCCGCGAGGGATGGCAAAGAACCTCGCCGATGTTTGTCGGGTATTTCGAGGGCGCACGCCGCCGGGCCGAGGAAACGGGATACCGCTTGGAGGAATTCTGGCTGCCTCCGGCGGGCATGTCACAAAAGCGGTTTAGCGGAGTACTGTTCCATCGAAACATTCATGGGCTGCTGTTGGCTCCGCTGCCAAACCCGGCCCGGCCGCTCAATCTTGCCTGGGAACATTTCTCGGTTGTGGCGCTTGGCCTCACCCACTCGCACCAATCATTGCATTGCGTTTCCCACGACCACTATCATGCGATGTTGATGGCGATGGATCGCTGCCATGCCCTGGGCTACCGGCGCATCGGCCTGGCGGCGAGCAAACTGGCCCACAGCAAAGTCGAAGGCATCTGGCTGGCGGCCTACCTGTTGAAATGCCATGAACTTGGTCTCAACGATGCGCCTCCGCCATTGGTGGCGGAAGCATGGCAGGAAGAAATCGTGCATTCTTGGTGTCAACGCCATCGCCCCGACGTGATCATTTCGACCAATCCGCGGGATTTGGGCGTATGGCTCGATCGTTGGGGCCTCCGCCTGCCCAATGATTTGGGCCTGGTGAATTTGAGCGGCACATTTTTGGGAGAACCGACCAGCAGTATTTTGCAAAGCTCCGAGGCTATCGGTGCACACGCCATCGATCTGCTCGTCAGTGGCATCGAGCACAATGAACGCGGCGTGTCCGCCCTGCCCGGCACCTTGCTTGTTCCCGGCAAATGGAACGAGGGCCAAACCCTTTGCCAGCAGTAGGGAACGCATGCCACCGCGTGTGTCCTGGGCAGACGGCACTAGCATTAGCGACCGGCCGGATACCGAAAGCAAAAGTGGCGGGCCTTTGCAGGCCCGCCACTCTGTTTTGCTCATCGGAATCCAAAGACCCCTTCTCTGGGTTGGCAAAAGTATTATTGGCCGGTGGTGTCGCCCGCGGTGACAGAACCGCGTCGGCTCCCGGGGGCAGGTGGGTTACCCCCGGGCTGGCGTAGTTGTTAACAGGACGGGTTACTGGTGCGAGACGTTCAGGGCATAGAACGCGACATGAGCGCCGACCGTGGTGCTCGTGCCGGTGGTCTGCAGGTAATCGCCCGCCTTGAAGTACATTTTCTCGGCGCT
>DATMNP010000152.1:0-11102 GCA_035568935.1 Opitutaceae bacterium
GGGATTTCGTTGTCGGTCTTGAGGACGAGGACGGGCGTTTTGGTTTTTACCCAGAGTTCGGCGTCCTTGAAATGCTTGGCGGGGACGTTTTCGAGCGCATCGCCGACGGTCTTGGCCGGGAGCAGGCGGCCTTTTTTGCTGGCGTTGAAGTCGTAGGTGGCGCGGAAGATGCGATCCTGCGTCGTGGCGGGGCTTTCGTTCTCGGGGATTTGCACCACCCAGCCGGCAAAGTCGTGCTTGGGCATCTTGCCCTCGGGGTCGGAGACGAGGACGACGAACTGCTTTTTCACGGCCGGCGGCTTGTCCTCGTCGGTGGGGTCGGGCTGTACGGCGAGGTTGAGTTCCTCGATCACGCGGCGGAGCAGGGCGGGGTCGAGGTGGTTTTTCTTTAAAATTTCAGCGACCTTGCTGACATCGATTTTTGGCATGGCTTTTTTGGTGGAACAGTCACGAATGGACGAATGATCAGGAAAGTAAAGGAAAGGTGTTACTGGTTCGTGGCACTGTTTACCATAATAGCATGCAATTCGTACCGAATCTTATCCGAATGTGGGCGGGGTGACCGCACCCCGCATGTTATTGGCGGGTGAGGCCCCAAATATTTTTAAAGTACACTCATTATCCTATGGCTGAAGAATTTTTCGACGTGGTAAACGAGCGCGACGAACCGGTCGGCCGGGCGGCGCGGCGCGAGGTGCATGCCCGCGGGTTGCTGCACCGGGCGGTGCATGTGCTGGTGGATGACGGCGCAGGGAAGGTTTTCCTCCAAAAGCGCTCGATGAAAAAAGACACGTCGCCGGGACGGTGGGATTCGTCCTCCTCGGGGCACGTCGACGCCGGCGAGGACTACGACACGGCGGCGGTGCGCGAACTGGGCGAGGAACTGGGACTGCACACGTCGGTGGCGCCTGCGCGGTGGTTTCGCGTGGAGGCGTGCGCGGAGACGGGCCATGAGTTTGTGTGGGTTTACCGGTTGTGCTCGATTGGGCCGTTTACGCTCAACGAGGAGGAGATCGAAAGCGGCGGATGGTTTGCGCCGGCGGCGATCACGGCGTGGGTGCGGGCGCGGCCGGAGGAATTCGCGCCGGCGTTCCGGCTCATCTGGGGCCTGGCGGTGGATCTAACCGCTGCACAGAAATAACAACCTTTTTCCCGCGGCGAACGATCACTTGGGTGTAACCTATTGGGTTACACTTTCAAAAACATATAACACCTGTGTCATTCCGAGTGTAGCGAGGAATCGCTGTTTTTAGTTAGAGGCAGGTCGAGATTCCTCGCTACACTCGGAATGACAAAAGGCTTGTCGGCGTTAAGCGGAGCTACTGCGGGCGGAGGCGCTTGATTGAGTCGAATTGCTTCTGCGAGAGCAGGCGGCGCGGGAGGCGGCGGGTGGCCTCGGCCAGGAGCTTGTCCCAGTCCTCGTCGGTGGGCGGGTGCGGTTCCCACGATTGGTGATGGCCGGATTTGCGGCGCCATTCGAGGTTGCCGCCGTGGAAGTCGGCGCAGATTTGAAATTTGTCGCCATCGGCATTGCGCGACCACCAGCCAAATTCAGTACTCATGCTTCTCGAAGGATTTTCGTGGATGCCGCCGCTGACGCGAGCGAAAAGGCTGCCAGCGTCCGGCCAAAGCGAAAAACACCGCCGCGGCTGACGACACGGCGCAGGATGAGTTTTTCCGGGGTGAGATCGACAGCGCAGGGGCTGGCGGGCGCGCAGAAGGACCCGGTGTTGATGACGGTGAGGCCGCCGGGCACTTGAACGATGCCGGGGCGGTGGGTGTGGCCCATGAGAAGAAAACGCGCCTGTGGACGGTGCAGGCGTAGAAACGCGGCGGCGAGGGCGGGTGTCTCGCGCCAGGTGCGGAGAACGGCCAAGGTGCGGGTTGGCCAGGCAACGTCGGCTAAAACGCCAAAGGTGTAGAGGAACGGGTTGCGTTCGGAGTGGTGGCGCTGGGGCACGCAGGCGCAGACGCGGCGGAAAGCGGCGAAGCGGTGATCAAGTTGCGTGCGCTCAACCGGCGTGAGGGCGGCAAATTCACGGGAGAGGAGTTTGCGCATGATGGACACATCGCGACTCCAGGGTACGATGTCGTCGAAAAATATATCGCCGTGCGTGACAAAAACTTTTCCCTCGGCGAGATCGAGGGCATGCTCGGCCGAAATATCCGGGTCGTGATTGCCGGTGAGAAGGGTGGTGGACGGCGCGTGGTGGGCGAAGAAGTCGAGGAACTGGGCGCGCTGCCCGGCGGTGTCGGCGTTGACCGCGGCCAATGCCGCGGTCGACAGGTGCACGGGGCCGGGCCGGGTGTCGAGGCTGTCGCCATTGAGCACGAGGGCATCGGTTCCATCGAAAAGCGGGGCGAGTTGTTCCAGCGTGCGCACGCGGCAGCCGCGGTCACCCAGGTGCACGTCGGAAAAAATGCGGAGAACGCCAGTCTTCGCGGTCATTGCAAAAGAAAGAAGCGAGGAAGCCAAAAAAGGAAAATACTAAGGTTCTCAAATTTTGGGGTACTTAAATCGAAAATGCGCTAACGAAAAATTGCTCTCGCTTCTGTTTGGCGAGGCCATGCCCTAGTTGCATATTCGTTGCGGGAATGTTTCCAAGGCGCCTTCACCCTGTAACCAACAGAAGGCAGTGTAATCGTTTACATGAAAATTATTACCTGCCCCGTGTTTGCATCCAACAACCCCGGCTCTTTGCCTGAAAAACGCCCTTTTCAAGCACTGCGTCGTCTGACCGGAGCACTGTCTGCTGCCTCCGTCGCCCTGGCCCTGGCCGCTTTTGGCGCCGGGCGGGCGCAAGCGCAAACGGTGGTGCCGTTTTCCACTCCGGGCAACCAGACTTGGACCTGTCCCACCGGCGTTGCTTCGGTGCAGGTAGAATCCTATGGCGGCGGTGGCGGCAGTGGCGGCGTGGGCGCGCATTTTGCATCCACGGGCGGCGGCGCCGGTGGTTCGTATGTAAAAGTAGCGAGCGTAACGGTTACGCCGGGGACAGTTTATCAGTTGACGGTCGGTGCGGGCGGAACGGCCGGAGCAGGCGGCGCGGTCAGCGGAACCAATGGAGGGACCGGCGGCTCTTCATATTTTGGCAACTCTGTGGCGGGGAATCCTTCGGGCGCTGTGATCTTGGCGGTCGGCGGTCCGGGCTCGGTGGGAAACAACACCGCAGGTGTCTCCACCACGAATCGCACGGTGACAGCCGGCGCGACGGCGACGAACTCCGGCAATATTCCCAGCTCAGGCGCGGCGGCAAACTTCGCTGGAACCAACGGCGCAACGCCGGTGACCAGTGCCAACAATTCCGGCGCCGGTGGCGCCGGTGCGGGGCCTTCCGGCAGTTCTGGCGGTGGCGCGGGCGGCGGTGCATTGACCAGCGCGGGCAACGGCAACCCGGGGTCGGCGCCTGGCGGCGGCGGCGGCGGCGCGGACCAATCATCGAGCTCATCTAATGGAGCCGGAGCTGCCGGCGGTGCAGGCCGGGTGGTCCTTACCTTCGCGACAGCCACTCCCACCATCAACTCCAACGGCACGCCGGGTGCGGTCTCCGCCGGTCAAGGCACTCCTTCACCGGCCACCAGCTTTTCTGTTTCTGGCAACAACCTTTCGGCCAATATCACGGTGACTCCGCCGGCTGGTTTCGAAGTGTCGGCCAGCGCGAACTCCGGTTACGCGGGCGGCCTCTCGTTGACGCCCAGCGGCGGCACGGTGACGGCCACGACGATTTATGTGCGGCTCGCCGCCTCGGATTCGGTCGGCAACTACTCCGGCAACATCGTTCTTTCCAGCAGTGGCGCGACCACGGTCAACGTGGCGATTCCCACGTGTAACGTGGTGACGGCTTTTACCGCCGGCAATCTGGCGGTTGAGCAATTGGTCCTCAACGCGACCTCGTCGACGTTTTCGATCATCGAATTGAATGCTTCCACCGCCAATCAAACGGCGCCCGTCAATGCGTATCTCATTCCGTCGACCGCGGGGAACACCACGCCTCTGCGCCAAAGCAGCGCCGGCAGCACCGGCCGTCTGGCGCTCAGCAACGACGGGACCTTGCTCGCCTTTACGGGCTTCGAAGATCCCAATGGCGTAACAGATGAGACCTCCATTACGCAGCGCGGAGCGGCGTCGCTGAGCAATGGCTATGCTTACACCTTGCAGGCCTCCTACAACAGCACCACTGGAACCGGCGATCAGACGCGCGGTGCGACCTATAATGGCGGCACTTGGTATATGTCCGATAAAAACGGCATTTGGCTGAATGGTGCCGCAACGGCGGCCAACGCTACAAATGTTCGGCCGCTGAAGAGCTTTGGTGGCACCGTTTATGCCATGTCAGCCAATGCCAACGTCGTCTCGACCGTGTCGGCGGATGGAACGACCCTCACCACGCTGCCGGGACTCGCGACCGATGCCAATGCCGTCGATTTCTACATGATTTCCTCCGGCGTCAACGGCAGCGCGTTCGATATCTTGTATGTTCTCGATGGGGCTACCGTCACCAAGTATTCCTTGGTGGGGTCCACTTGGACCGAGAATGGCAGCGGCACCGCCATCGGGGTGACCGGCGACGGCTTCTGCGCGATCGGCACGGCTACGGGCGCCAATCTCTATACCTCAACCGGAACCGGCAATGCCGTGGTCTGGGTCACGGATACGGCCGGATATAACCAAGCCCCGAACATCAACACCGCTAACAACGTTACGCTTTATACGGCGGCCTCAGGCTATTTGAAAGGCCTCGCACCAGCACCGCTGGCGGCCCCGTTGCCGGACCTCACCATTGGCGTGTCCGCGCCGGCCACGGTTTCCACGGGGACGAGTTTCAACTACACGGTCACCCTGGCAAATTCCGGCGCTGCCTCGGCCAGCGGTGTCACCGCCCAGTTCACGCTTCCCAGCGGCCTCGCTTTTGTCTCGGCGACCGACAATGGCAGCGCGGGCTTTTCCAGCGTCTATAACAGTGGCGTGGTTTCGTTCTCTGGCGGCACGCTCGCGGCGGGAGTTTCCGAAACCCTCACGGTTGCGGTCACCGGCTCCTCCGGAACCACCTACGTCGTGGACGCCGGCTCGACGCCCGCCACCGGACATGGTGCGGCTGTGATCAACACACTGGCGACCACGGCCACGCCGATGGCGGAATCCAACGCTGCAAACAATTATTCCGATGTCTCCGTTTCCACCCAGATTATCTCGGGTCCCGACGTCACCATCAGCGTCACCGGATCATCGACCGCGGTCGCCAACTCGACTGGCAGTCCCATTACCTACACGATCCTTGCGCAAAATATCGGCGGCTCGACAGCCACCGCGGTGAATGTGCAGTTCACGCTTCCGGCCGGACTCACGTTTATTTCCGCGATCGACACCGGCAGCGCCGGGTTCACCGGCGTGAACAGCAGCGGCGTGGTAACCTTCTCCGGCGGCACGCTCCCGGCCAATTCTTCAGAGACTCTGACCGTTACGGCGGAGGCTTCGACTTCGAACTACCGCATTTTCTCGGTGAATCTGCCCGCCGGCGCGGCCGTCATTACGGCCAGCAACGTCACGGGCAGCCAGTCGTCCAGCGGAGCCGTCACCACGAATGTGACCCTTCCGGCCGGACCGGATCTGGTCGTGACGAGCACGCCGAATGGCCCGTTCCTCGCGGGTGATGCCACGGACACCTTCACGCTTTACGTGACCAATAACGGCACGAGTGCCACCAGCGGCACCGTGACCCTCACGGATACGCTTCCCACCGGATTCACGCCCGCCGCTTCCATGAATGGCTCGACCATCAACGGCTGGTCGGTCGTGGTGAGCGGCCAGACCGTGACCGCAACCCGCAGCGATGTCCTTAATCCCGGCGCACAGTATCCGGCGACGCCGGCCGGGCTGAATTATTATCCGGCGCTGACCCTGACGTTTGGCGTCGCATCCGGTGCCACCGGGTCGCTCGCCAACGCGGCGACGGTCACGGGTGGCAGCGACGCATTCGCGGCGAACGATTCAGTCGCAAACATAGTCTCGGTAAGCGCACCCGCGCCAATTTCATCAGCGGGCTACCTGCTCATCAGTCGCGCGCACTACGCGGGAGCGAATATCACCGCAGGAAGCACGGTACTGCCGAACGGAGCCACGGCCACGGCTTCGGGCGCTTATCCACAAGTGTGGGGCAACGATGCCGCGGACGCGAGCTTCGGCGTCACGGCTCCGATTTATCTCGATGTCGTCAACCAGGGCACCGGCGCCCTGGTCAACAGCACCAATCTCTCGACGCTGGTCGCCACCGAATTGGGCCTCAATATCAGCACGAGCTTCTCGTCGAAGTCCGAGGTCAGCTTGAATCTGACGCCCGACGGCACCGCGGTGACCTTCTCCGCCTATCTGGCGCCCGCCGGAACGCTCGACGTGTCCAACGCCAACAATCTTTACCATGAAGATCCGACCTGCCTCATTGCGGCGAATGGAGATTTTCAACGCGCGATCGTCCAGGTGGATTATCTCGGCGACGTCACCGTGACGCCGAACGATTCCTACTGCGGCGACAACTGCCGCGCGGCCCTTCTGGCCAACGCTCCCGATGGCAGTGCCTATTATTTCACCGCGGGCAGTTCGGGCAATTCCGGAGCAGGCGTCACAGGCACGACGATGACGATGCTGGCCCGGTCCACCGGCATTCAAATGGTCCTGCCCGGTGCGGGCGGGCTGACTACGGCCGTGGGTGAAGCGTTTGGCACAGCCAACAGCTCCACGGGCTACCAGCTCGGCTACGCTGGACAGCCCTCGGACAAGACCGGCAAGGACATGAACCTCCGAGGCCTGGCCTTCAATCCCTACAACGACACCCTCTACACATCAAAGGGCAGCGGCGGCAACGGTGTGGACACGGTCTATCAGATCGGTTCCGGCAGCGTTCCAACCGCAGCCAATGCCAATACGCAGGTCTTCAGCATCCTGAATGGATTTCCCACGGCCAGTGGCACCGATTATCCCTTTGGCATGTTTTTCGCCAATGCCTCCACGCTTTACGTGACGGACGAAGGCCAGCCGGGCGTTCCAGGGCCCGCGGACTTTTCCGGTGGAGTTTATACCCAGGCGATTCCCGCCAACAATCCGAGCGCGGGTCTGCAAAAGTGGGTCAATAGCCAGCCGGACGGCAGCGGCACCTGGACCCTGGCTTATACCCTCACGAGCGGGTTGAACCTCGGCGTGCCGTATTCATACACGATTGCCAACTATCCGACCGGAACCAATTCCGCCACTGGCGTCCCGTGGCAGCCGGCCAACAACGGCCTGCGCAACATGGCCGGCCAGATCAAAGGCGACGGCACGGTGACCATCTATGCCGCGACTTCGACCATCAGTGGCGAGACCGATCAAGGCGCTGATCCCAACGAAGTTGTCGCGATCACCGATAACGTGTCGGCCACGAGCCTGCCGTCAGGCGAATCCTTCACCGTCCTGGAAAATGCGAGCGGCCTGGACGCTTACCGCGGCGTGGCGATCTCCACTCCCTACACGCCCAACCTGGCGGTGACATTTAGCTCCGCCACCGTCGCTCCGGTGACCTCTGACGGCTACACGGCCAACGGCGTCACGCTGGATCCGATCGGCCTTGGGTTTGCGCCAATCCTCGGGCAGGTGCTGACGTTGGTGAACAACACCGGAGCAGGTGCAATCGTGGGCACCTTCACGGGACTGCCTCAGGGCAGCACCGTTACCGCCAACTATGGAGGGACTACCTATTATTTCACCCTCGGTTATACGGGCGGCGATGGTAATGACATAACCCTTACCAATCAGGCGGCACCCGTTCCCACCATTATTCAGCTGAAGGGAACCACGGGATTCCGCGGCCCCGTTTCATCGCCACACCAGCGCTAAGAGTAGCCAGCATTCCAAAACCTTCATTTCCACGCCTGCCCGGGCGGCCTTTCAAAACTTGCTGCCCGGGCGCAATCCTTGTCCATCGCCTGCTTGCCAGCGCGTGCGGCGGCGACTGGACTGGATGGCATGGCAATTTTGGGAACCCTCGACACGCTGCGCACCCAGCTCGCGCGGCCTGAGTATTTCGCAGCGACACTCGCCTATATGGCGGAGGTGTTGCGGCCGGGCAGCACGGCGGAGGCGCGCATTGGGAAGATCGCCCCGGACACGACGGAGCGCGTCGAGCTGGCCGGTGGGGCCTTCGCGTTGGAGCAGGTGTATTTGACCAAACCGCGCGCCGAGGGCCGCTGGGAATCCCATCGCGCCTACATCGACGTGCAGGTGGTCGTGGCCGGGGAAGAGTTGATGGAGGTCGTCGATGCGGCCCGCCTGGCCGTGGCGGAAGACCTCAGGCCGGCGAAGGATTTGATTTTCTACCGGCCATTCGATCACGGTTCGGTCCTACGCGTGCGGGCCGGTGAGGCGGCGGTATTTTTTCCATCGGATGCGCATCTGCCGTCGCTGCGCACCGGCGAGGCGGGGACGCTTGTGCGCAAAACCGTCATCAAAGTCCCGGTTTGGGCAGGCTGTTGAATAACCAACGTGAACTACCGGCACGCATTTCACGCGGGCAATTTTGCCGATGTCTTCAAGCATGCGCTGCTCGTGCAGCTCGCCCGCGCGCTGCAGCGAAAGGAAAAGGGATTTCTTTATCTCGACACGCACGCAGGGCGGGGCGGCTACGATCTCGCGGCGGCGGCGCGTGGCGACACGCTCGTGCGCAAACCGGAGTGGCCTGACGGGATCGGCCGGCTGTGGGAAAAGCCCGACCTGCCCGCGGCGCTGACGGACTACGTGGCGCTGGTGCGCGATTTCGACCGGGATAATGGAAATGCGACGGGCGAGCCGCGTTTTTATCCCGGCTCGCCGCGGCTGGTACAGCGGCTGGTGCGACCGCAGGACCGGCTGGCGCTGTGTGAGAAACAGCCCGGCGAATGTGCGGCGTTGCGCGCGGAGTTTGCCCTGGCGCATCGCGCGACCGTGCAGGAAATGGACGGCTATGTCGCGCTGCGCGCGATGCTCCCGCCGCCGGAGCGGCGAGCACTCGTGCTCATCGACCCGCCGTTTGAATCGCAGGACGAGTTTGCGCAGATCGCCGCAGCGCTGCGCGAGGGATTGAGGCGGCTGCCGGGCGGAATGTTCGCCGTCTGGTATCCGTTGACGGAGCGGGCGCGGGTGGACGATTTTTTTGCGGAGCTGCTCGCGTTAAAACTGCCGCCGACGCTGGCGCTGGAGCTGGCCATCGCGGGCGAGGGGAGCGGCTTGAAGATGCGCGGCTGCGGACTCGTGGTGGTGAATCCACCGTGGCAATTCGACCGCGAGGCGGAAATGTTCCTGCCGGCGCTGGCCAAAATTCTCGCGCAAGCGCCCGGCGCGGACGCAACCATGAATTGGCTCGTGCCGGAGTGAAACAGAAGAAATTTTCCGCGGATCACGCGGATGGGCGCGGATGTAATCTGACGAAACAAGGAGGGCACGCCGCGTTTTTTCAGAACACTTTTTACAGAAGATCGCGAAGCGTCGCTGGATTTTTTCCATCAAAGGCAAAAACGGAGTCTGCTTGGAAATTTGGTATGGGCTGACACCAGTCGCTTCGTTTCCTTTGCGACCTTCTGCTAAACTGCCTTGGGAAAACCGCGTCTCGCCCGGAGGTCTCGCCCTACCGGCGCTACCGCGCCAGACCAATATGGATAAAAAATAATCCGCGCTTATCCGCGTAATCAGCGGGAAAGAAAACCTAATCCTTGTGGGACTTTTTCTTTGGAAAACGCGCAACCACGGGCAGCTCGTGGCCCACCTGTTTGGGGGTGGGCAGCGAGGGAGCCTTAAAAACCGGGCGGTTCCACTGCACGTCCTTGCGCGCGACCACGCGCACGCTTTCCGCGTTGGAGTGCGCAGAAGCGTGTACGCGACGAAGGCGATAGAAGAGTGAACGCATGGGATGAGTCTGGTCGGAGGACTTTCGCACAAATGTAATGGTTTTCAGCCAAGGGCTTACGCCACGTTCAATGAGCGGACAGGTGTGGTGACACCGTTGGCGGCGAATTGTTTCTTCGGCAAGGTGATGGTGAGCACGCCCCCGCCGATTTCAGCCTGCAGGGTGGCGTAGTCCAGATTGTGGCCGAGCCGCAGCCGGAGTTGATAATCGCGTTGCGAGTTTTCAAGGTGCAGGGCCTTGAAGTTCACGCGCACGAAGTGCGCCTTGCGCGCCGTGACCGTGAGGTCCGGGCCGCGCGAGGTGATCTCCACGCCGCCGGCTTCAACGCCCGGCACGAACACGGTGAGCTTCAACGCGTCGCCGAGGTCCTGGCAGTCGTAGTGCGGCTTGCGGAAAAGCCCGGTGGAAACCGGGGCTCCAGCGCTGCTGCGTACAGGACTGAGGGAGTTGGTGGATGGGATGATCGTTTGCATGGAAAAAGTGGGTTGATTGCGAAGTGGGAAAATGAAAAATCCAGCCGGTCTCGGAAGAGAACCGCCGGGCGTTTTCTTGGTGGCTAAACCTTTTCCGCTAGGGCGGAATATTTAGGCCAAGCAGCCCGAGCGGGTGGATTTATGCCACTGCTGGACGACGACCGGACGCATCTGCGCACAGCAAATCGCAAGGCAGGCCTTCGTAAACGAAGTGCCAGCCGTGCTGCGCGTGATGTTTTGGTAAATCCGGTTCATTGGAGGACGGGAACATCATGCACATAGCAGCTGTAATGCCAAGTTTTTTTCTGCGTGCATGGGCGCGGGCCGTGCATCAGCCTCGCCCTCATCATGAACCCGATGACCGATGCGACCGCGACGTTCGCCGAGACGAAGGCGCGCGTGCTGGCCTTTGCGCGCGAACGCGACTGGGAGCAGTTTCACGCGCCGAAAAACCTGAGCATGGCGCTCGCGGCCGAGGCCGCCGAGCTGATGGAGCACTTCCTCTGGGGCACCCCGGAGCAGTCGCGCGACATCGCCCGCGACCCGGCCAAGCGCCAGAAAATCGAGGAGGAACTGGCGGATGTGATCATTTATGCGCTCGAGTTCGCCAACATGACGGGACTCGACGTGGCGGCCTCGATCGAGGCGAAGATGGCGGCCAACGCCCGGAAATATCCCGTCGAAAAAGCGCGCGGACGCTCGGAGAAATATACTGAGCTGT
>DATMNP010000153.1:0-18059 GCA_035568935.1 Opitutaceae bacterium
GTGGTCAGTGCCATCAACGCCCTTGGGCTCGATCTTTATCGGATCCAGCCCGGCGACGGGAACCTGCTGCTTTCACCGTACTCGATCCAGGATGCCCTCGCGATGACGTACGCCGGGGCCGACGGCGACACGCGCGCCGAGATGCAGCGCGTGCTGCATTATCCCGCGGACGACACCGTGCTCCACTCTGGTTTTGCCGAGCTGGCCCGGGAGCTTGTGCAAATCCAACAAGATTCAATCCAGGCGGTGATGGCAGGGGCAAGAAATGAAGGCCGTCACCCGCGCACGCCGATCGAACTGCACGCGGCCAACCGGCTTTTTGTCCAGGACGGTTACCCGCTGCGCGCGCCGTTTCTCGCGCTGGTGAAGGACAATTATGGCGCCGAGCCCGAGCCGCTCGATTTTATCCATGCCACGGAGCAAGCGCGCTTGGCCATTAACAGTTGGGTCGAAGACCAGACGAAGAAAAAGATTAGCAACCTGATTCCACCCGGCGGCCTTACCGAAAAGACCCGTCTGGCTCTGGCCAACGCCATCTATCTGCATGCCGGCTGGGGCAACCCATTCGATAAAGGCTGGACCAAGCCGGCGGAGTTCTTCGTCCATGGCACGGAAAGCGTGAAGGTGCCGACCATGAACAAGACCGAGCACACCTACGGGTACCTGCATCGCGACGGGTTTACCGCGGTCAGCCTGCCCTACGTCGGTGCTGGGATCAAATTTCTTATCCTGCTGCCCGATGCGCATGACGGCCTGCCGGCGCTTGAGCAAAAACTCACGCCCGCGCTGCTGGCCGAGTGCGCGAATTTGCCGGCGAGTTTCGTCGATTTGCACCTGCCGAAATTCAAACTTGAGCCGCCGGCCATGGCGCTCGGCGGCCAGCTCCAGCAACTCGGCCTGAAGAACGCTTTCGACCAGCCGAAAGGCAGCGCCCATTTTGACCGCATGGCTCCGCGTAAACCGGACGATTACCTCTACATCGGACAGGTCTTTCACAAGGCCTTCCTTTCGCTGGACGAAGAGGGCACGGAGGCTGCGGCGGCCACAGTCGTGCTAATGATGAGGGCGACGATGGTGAGGTACGAGCCAAACAGGCCCATCCCCATCGAAGTCCATGTCGATCACCCGTTCATTTTTGCCATCCAGCACGTGCCCTCGGGCGAATGCCTGTTTCTCGGGCGCGTGACCGATCCGCGGTAGTTTTTTGCGATCATGGCGCCAAAAGATTCGATCCACTCTCGTTGCCCCTATCTTTCAGCCAAGTAATAGTCTAAGGGGTCTGCCCTAATACATCTCTTTCGTTCCCCCATTTTCTGCTGTCTGTCACGCAAGATGCTGATCTACAAGCTATAAAGAAATCTCCGGTTTCTTAATTTTTTAACGACGAAGATTGAGCGAAACGCGTGACGCTTCGTCTATCTCCGTGTAGTCAGTGTCTGTTCGAAAGAACAACATAGTTTGTAGTTATACGGTTTGCTTGGTGTTAGGTCATGCTGGCCGCCTCGAAAGGGGCGGCCTTCATGTTTTTAGGTGAATGGATCGGCGGATCCATTCACCTAAAAACATTCGCGGCGATTTTTTGCTGCAGGTGGGTGCAGCGCTGCTTCGACTCGCTGTTGCGCACGGCCATCGCGTAGGCAGCGGGTTCGCCGACGATGATGACTTTCTTTTTGCCGCGGGTGATGGCGGTGTAGAGGAGGTTGCGCTGCAGCATCACGAAGTGCGCCTTGAGCAGCGGGATGACAACGACGGGATACTCGCTGCCCTGTGATTTGTGGATGCTGATGGCGTAGGCGAGGGCGAGGTTGCCCAGCGCGCCGCGGTCGAACTCGTGCCGCACGCCGTCGAAATTGGCGGTGAGCGTGCCGGCTCCGGCGTTTACCGAGAGGACGGTGCCGATGTCGCCGTTAAAAAGATTTTTGTCATAGTCGTTGCGCAACTGGATGACCTTGTCGCCGGCGCGAAACTCGCCGGAAGGGCCCCGGAGCGAAGCTTGCCCTGAGCTTGCCGAATGGGCCGAACCGTTGAACGCAGCCTGGAGTTGCACGTTGAGATTGGCCACGCCGGCGGCGCCTTTGTGCATGGGCGCGAGCACCTGCACGTCATTGACCGGGTCAAACCACTTCCAGTGCTGCGGCACGAACCCGGCGCATACCTCGATGATTTTTTGCAGGCAGTCCTCGGCCGAATCGGCGGCGATAAACGTGAGGTCGCTCCAGGCCTTCGCGTCGGCCACCTTGTTCACGGCCGGTGGGAGCGACGGGTCGCCGGAGTTGATGGCGTGCGCGGTCGTGACGATGGTGCTCTGGCCTTGCTGGCGGTAAACGACGGAGAGGCGCGTGACGGGAATAACAGGTTGAAGGTTGAAAGTTGAAGGGTGAAAGTCGGGCGATGCTCCGTCTGGCGCTTTCAACTTGGGGCTTTCAACTTTCAACTTTGCCGGTGCGTCAGCGACGGCAATGAGATCCTTGAGCACATTGCCGGCGCCGACGCTGGGGAGCTGGTCGGTGTCGCCCACGAGCAGCAGGTGCGCGCGCGCGGGCACGGCCTGGAGCAGCGCGGCGGCGAGGCGGGCGTCGAGCATCGAGACTTCATCGACCACGAGGAAATCCGTCGCGAGCGGCGTATTTTCGTTGGCGGTGAAACCGCCGGTGGCGGCGTCGTATTTGAGCAGGCGGTGGATGGTGGACGCGAAGCCGCCGGTGGTTTCGGCCAGCCGTTGGGCCGCGCGGCCGGTGGGTGCGGCGAGGTGCACGCGGACTTTTTTCGCCTTCAGGATTTCCACCAGCGAACGCAGGATCGTCGTCTTGCCCGTGCCGGGGCCGCCGGTGAGGATGGAAAATTTGTGGGTGAGCGCATGCTGCAGCGCGGTGCGCTGCAATTCGTGGAAAGCGAACCCCGCTTTCTTCTGAGCCCATTCGATGGCGGCGCCGGCCTTGATCGGCGGCAGGCTGCTGCCGGCGCGGCCGAGGCGTTCGACGACTGCGGCGATTTTTCGCTCGGCGCGGTCGAGGACGGGCAGTTGGAGCAGCGCGCCTTGCGCTGCGGGTTGAAGGTTGAAAGTGGAAGGTTGAAAGTTGGGTGAGGCTTTGCTGTCGGCTTTCAACTTGGGACTTTCAACTTTCAACTGCGCCGGCGCTACTGCGCCGGCGGAATGGCGCACCAGCTGTTTTGTCTCCACGAGTGCATTGAGGCGTGCGGCGAGGAGTTCGCTGGCGGTTTCCAGCAGGCTGGCGGCGTAGTCGATGAGCTCTCCCTGCGGGTAAGCCGTGTGGCCCTCCTCCTGCAGCGTCTCGAGCGCGAAGAGCAGCCCGGCGTCGAGCCGCGGCGGCGCGTCGTTGGCGAAACCGAGGTTGATGGCGATGCGGTCGGCGGTCTTGAAGCCGATGCCGTCGATCTCGCGCGCCACACGATAGGGCTCACTGAGCAAAATGGGTTTCGCCTGCGCGCCGTAGCGCTCCACCAGGCGCACGCATTGCGCGGGCGTCACGCCGTAGGTCTGGAGAAAAATGTACAGTTCGCGCTGGGCGCGCTGCCCGTCCCAGGCGTGCTTGATGGCGGTGGCGCGCTTCGGGCCGATGCCTGGCACGCGCCGCAGCCGCGCGGACTCCTCGCTCAGCACGCGGAACGTGTCGGCACCGAAGACATCGACGATTTTTTCGGCGTAAACCTTGCCAATGCCGGGCACGAGGCCGCTGCCGAGGTATTTGCGGATGCCGTAAACGCTCGACGGCAGCTCGCTCTTGAACGCCGCGACGCGAAACTGGTCGCCGTGCTGTGAGTGCCGGGTCCACTCGCCGGTGAGGTGCAGCGTCTCGCCGCATTGCACGCCCGGCAGCGGGCCGACGATGGTGACCTTGCCGACGCGGGCGGCCGCGCCGGATTTTTTTTCCCGCAAGGGCGCCGCGCCCGCCGTGGCCCTGAGCCTGTCGAACGGGGCGGAGGCTGAATCGGGCCGGAATTCCGCGATGGTGTAGGCATTTTCCTCGTTAAGGAAAATGATGCGCTCGAGGACGCCGGAGAGCGACGCGGAATTGGAAGGTGAGGCGGCCACAAACCAAACAAATGAGTTCTTACCGCGCCTGCCAATCCTCGACCTTCAGTCGAGGCACGCGGCGAAACTCGCGGACGTTGTGGGTGACGACGGTCGCGCCGAGACGCAGGGCCTGCGCGGCGATAAGCATATCATGCGGGCCGATGATCTCGCCCCTGCGTTCGAGCAATGTGCGCAGTTTTCCATAGTGCACGGCGTCAACTGCAGTGAAGGGCTCGATTGCTACTGAAGATGAGAGTTGATCAACCTGTGCGCGATGCCTGACAAAACCGCCTTTTTCCGCCCCGAACTCTAGCTCGGCCAAAACCACGGCTGACAGCCGCAGCGAGGCATACTCGCGCGACATGAACGTGGCGAGCGGCTCATCCCGGCCGCGAAAATAGCGTGAAAACGCGTTGGTGTCGGGCAGGTAAATCATCACCACTCGAAGTTGCGTGGGACGTCTTTGCCTTGTGGCGGCGGGACATCAGGAAAATCCGGGCAGGAGCCGGCGAGCTTGATGAAGCGCTGGCGGCGAGCCTCGAAGTCATCTTCCGCGGGCGTGACGAGCACGCCGCGCTTGGTGTGGCGCAGGCTCACGATCTTGCCCGGGAAGCGGAACTCCTTCGGCAGGCGGATGGCCTGCGAGCCGCCGGTGGTAAAAAGCTTGGCCGTTTTTGTCATGTACATATAATGTAGCTATATTGCAGGGAGTCAAGGTTGGGCGACAATATTGGCGGTGGGTGATGCCTATAATAGCGTGAAAAGCGAAGATCCCTGCATATCCGTTTGGCAAAACTGGAAATCTCGGCGTATCTTCATGGTTCGATTCCAAGACCCCATGGCCTACCTTCGCACTGTTCTCAGCTATCAACTGCCGTCGGAGGCGGAGCTGGATAAATCGTTCCTGGAGTCGCACGGCCTTACGGTTTACCTGATGAACAACCAGACCACCCGGAACGAGCTGGGCCCACTTTTCTGGATTCAGCTTCAGGTTCCGGACGACGAATGGCTGTCGGCCAACGAGATCTTGCGGGAAGCGAGGCCTGAGCGGTTTGGGTCCGTCGAGCGCGTGAACGAAATTGACCGGGTGATCAAACGCGGGCTGCTCTGCGCGTTGGCGGGCGCGGTGGTCTTGGGCGTGCTGGCCTATTTTGTCGCACCCATGATCTGGCCGGGCGAAGGCCCCGATTTGGTGCGCGAACAAACCGTCATGGTGGCGTGCTTTGTCGGGGCCGTCGCTGGCTGGCGGTTGAGCGGAAAGCGCTAGCAGCTGGCTAGGTCGGAAGGTAGGGCGCGTTGCCCTCAACGCGCCGTGGTTTTAAAAAGCAATTTTTCCCGCGGATAGCGCGGATAAACGCGGATGCCGACCCGATCCAAGAAGCTTAGGTTTAACCACTAATGCACCCTTCTTCGCTAAAGCTTCGAAGGGCACGGCACTGATTGCCTGTCCTCCGTAGCTCGGAGAGCGAAGGAGGATCATTGAGATCAGAACTTATCCGGGTTTTATCCGTGCTATCCGCGGAAAACGTCTCCGCCTTCGCGTTCTTCTGGTGAGAAAATGGATTTTTCCCTCACCCGACACCGAGTTCGGCGGCAATTTCGCGCAGGCCGGCGAAAACCTTGTCTGCGCGGGCGGCGCGGAGTTCTTCCGCGTTGTGCGTGCCGGTGGTGACGGCCCAGCAGGGCAGGCCGGCGGCCTGCGCGGCTTGCACGTCGTAGGGCGAGTCGCCGACGAGGAGCGTGGTGGCCGGCTCGGCCTGGAGCACCGCGAGCGTGTGGCGCGTGAATTCCGGCTGGGGTTTGAGCCAGGCGGTGTCGGTCGCGCCGATGATGGCGCTCAAGTACGGCGTGAGATGAAGATGATCGCAGGTGGCGCGCGAAGACGGGCCGTGTTTGTTGGTGAACACGGCGCAAACGAGGCCCCGGGTGTGCAGTGCGCGCAGGAGTTCGACGGCACCGGGCAGGGGCTGGACGTCTTCGAGCATGTGCACGTCCCAGAAGGGGCGGTAGATTTTCAACGCCTCGGCAAGGCGGGCCTCGGGCACGAACTTGCGCATGGCGTTCTCGAGTCCGCCGCCGACCGCGGCGCGGACCTGGGCGAGCGTGGGCGCGGGCAGGCCGAGCTGGGGCAGGGTGTGCGCGTAGCTGCGGTGGATGGCGGCAAAGTGGTCGATGAGCGTGCCATCGAGGTCGAAGAGGAAGGTGCGGAAGCGGGTCACGATTTAGGTTTAAAGACCATTTTCACAGAAGGTAACAGGGGAAACGAAGCGCTTAATGCCGGCTCGCGTCAAATTTCCATGCTTTGCCAATGTTTTGGAGGACACGGTCAAACGGCCTCTGCTCTTGCCTCTGGGTGCAGAAACACCAGCAACTCTTCGTTATCTTATGTTCAAACAAACCGGGGTCGAGAGCCGCTGACCGGCTATGCGTTCTTCGGATCCAGGCGGCAAATGGGCGCAAAGAACACGAAAATTTTAGTTTTGATTTTGCGGCGGTTCGCTCAGGGTGTGTCTTCAAATTGGCATGGCCCGACGTGAAGAAACACCCTTAGAACCAGTCGCAATGTCGGTCAGTGAAGAATTGCCCACGGCCCAAGTGAACGCGCGCACCGAAGACGGACGGCTGGTGCTTGGGCTGGCCGGCGCGTGGCAAATCACCGAACCACGGCCGTCGTGGGCGAGCGTGCTCGGGACGCAACGACCGACGCGCGTGCAGCTGACAATGGATGGCGTGTCGCGGTGGGACAGCTCGCTGGTGCTGTTTGTGCACGGGGCGCGGCGGTGGTGCAAAGCAGAGGGTGCGAGCCTCGATCTCGCCGCGCTGTTGCCCGAGGTGCGGCGGCTGGCCGACCAACTGGAGGGGGCGTATTTGACGCGGCCGCCGTTCCATTCTTCCAATAACTTTTTCGCCGACCTTGGCGTGGCGACCGGAGAGGTGGTGGGTAAGACCAGGGGCTTTGCCCGTTTTGTCGGAGAGTGCACGTTGGCGACGATGCGGCTGGTGAAGCAGCCGCAAAAATTCCGCTGGCGCGACTGTTTTACCGAAATGCAGCAGTGCGGCGCGATGGCGCTGCCCATCGTGGGGTTGAACAGCTTTCTCGTCGGCCTGACGCTCGCCTATACCGGATCCATTATTTTGCGCCAGTTTGGCGCCGACATCTGGGTCGCCGACCTGGTCGGCCTGAGCTCGGTGCGCGAGATGGGTGCGATCATGACCGCGGTGGTGCTGGCCGGCCGCACGGGCGCGGCGTTTGCGGCGGAACTGGGCAACATGAAGACGGGCGAGGAGATCGATGCGCTCGAGACGTTCGGCATCCGCCCGGTGGAGTTTCTCGTCATTCCACGCATGCTCGCGCTGGCGGTCATGATGCCGTTGCTCGCGCTCTATGCGAACTGCCTTGGCATCCTCGGAGGCATGGCGGTGGCCGCCGGCCTGCTTTCGATTCCACCGAGTGCCTATTGGGTGGAGACGGTGGCCAGCATTGGACTGACCGACATCAACGCCGGCCTGATCAAGGCCTGTGTGTTCGGCCTGATTGTCGGGCTGACGGGCTGCCTGCGCGGCTTGCAGGCGGAGCGCAGCGCGGCGGGCGTGGGCCGCGCGGCGACGTCGGCGGTGGTCTCAGCCATCCTGCTCATCATCATAGCCGACGCGACATTCGCCGTGGTCTTCAACATCCTGCATATTTAATCGCATGGACGCAGGCCATAATCCCCCTGTCATCGAGGTTGCCGGCCTGGTGTGCGGCTATGGCGAGACGGTGGTGTTGCGCGACCTCAACTTTTTCGTGCGGCGGGGCGAGCTGTTTTTTGTCATTGGCGGAAGCGGCTGCGGCAAGACCACGCTGCTGCGGCACATGATCGGGCTGCAGCGCCCGTTCGCGGGCCAGGTGGGCTATTTCGGGAAAAACTTCACCGATGCCGAGCCGGCGGCGAGGCGGGCGCTGCTCAAGACCTTCGGCGTGCTCTACCAGAGCGCGGCGCTGTGGAGCTCGCTCACGTTGCGTGAAAACATCGCGCTGCCGCTGGAGGAGTACACCACGCTCCCCCGGCGCGAGATCAATGAGATCATCATGCTCAAGCTCGCCCAGGTCGGGCTGGCCGGCTTCGAGGAATATTATCCGGCCGAGCTGAGCGGCGGCATGAAAAAACGCGCCGGCCTGGCCCGCGCGCTCGCGCTCGACCCGGCCATCGTGTTTTTCGACGAACCATCGGCGGGTCTCGACCCGGTGACGGCGCGGCAGCTCGATGCCCTCATCCGTGAAATCCGCGACGCGCTTGGCACCACGATGGTCATCGTTTCGCATGAGCTGACGAGCATCTTTACGCTGGCCGACCGCATCATCCTGCTCGACCGCGAAGCGCAGGGCATCATTGCCGAGGGCGCGCCGCGTACGCTGGCCGGCCAGAGCGATGATCCGCGCGTGCAGGAGTTTCTCACCCGCGGCGGGGAAAGCGCAAAATTATGACAGCATGAATATAATCGCCAAAGGGAACCTGGCCCGCCTGGGCGCAGACCGACCAGGCTGCGATGCGTTTAATCCTGTCCATTTTGCCCATTCTGTTTAAAAAAACACGCACATGAAAGCCAAGCTCAGCCCAACCGTGGTCGGCGTCTTCGTCATCGGGGCGGTCGCGCTGGGCGTTGTGGCGCTCCTGTCTTTTGGCGGCCTGCACTTTTTTTCCCAGCCGCAGCGGTTCGTGGTTTATTTCGATGAATCTGTCCACGGCCTCGACCTTGGCTCGGCGGTGAAGTTGAGCGGTGTGCGCATTGGGCATGTGGTTGACCTGAACGTGCGTTACGACGCCAAGGGAAATCACTCGCAGGTCGGGGTTGTTTGCGAATTGAGCCGCGACATCCTCACCGACTCCCGCGGGGTGCCGATCGACGTGTCCAACCGGAACGCGCTGCAGATCCTCATCGACCGGGGCTTGCGGGCAAAACTTGGCGTCGTGGGCCTCGCGACCGGCCTGCTCTACGTCGAGATGAACTTTGTCGATCCAGCGGAATACCCGGTGCCGGCCGCTGGCGTTATCGGGGAAAAATACTCCGTCGTGCCTGCCATGCCCTCGGCCATCGCCGAATACCAGGCGAGCCTGACGATGATTTTGAGCAACCTGAAAAAAGTTGATTTCGGCGGGCTGGCCGACGACGTGAAAAAGCTGCTGTCCACCGCGCAGAAGCAACTCGATGGCGCGGATGTGAAAGGACTCGTCAGCCAATGGAAGGATGCCGGTGCAGCCGTGAAGGAACTGGCCTCGTCGCCCGACGCCAAGCAGGCCTTTGCCAATCTCAACTCCGCCATCGCCGAGCTGCGCGGCGTGCTCGCCAAGGTCGACGCACAGGTCACGCCGGCCGGAGAAAATCTCACCGCCACGCTCAAGGAGGCAAAAGCCTCGCTCGAGCGCTTCAACGCCGCCGCGGCGAGCGCCCAGCATTTCATCGAGGCGCAGAGCTGGGTGGGCGACCAGGGAATGCAGACCTTGCAGGAATTGGGCGACGCGGCGGAGTCCGTGCGCCGCCTGGCCGACTTCCTCGAACGCAATCCCAACGCCCTCATTGTCGGCAAGAAACCAGCCCCCTGAAATTTATTTTCACCCGAAGTTCGAAAAATGTACACCCGCACAATAAAAACTCTATCCGCCGGCTCCCTCGTCCGCCGTAGCCTTGGCGCAGGCGGATGCCTTCTGCCCTCTGCCCTCTGGTTTTTCTGTGCCGGCTGCTCGCTGCCCGAGGCCAGGCCGGACGTGGCGCATACTTATGTCCTGCGGGTGGCGGCGGAGGACGTGACGCCGAAATCTTTCGGGCGGCATGTAGGTTTGTTCCCGGTGCAATTGCCAGAATACTTGAAGCAGCGGGCCATGGTTGTCCGCGAGGGCGCGAGCGAAGTGCGCTACAACGACGAGGAACGCTGGGCCGAGTCGCTCGACGCGGGCCTCACGCGTGTGCTGCGCGAAAGGCTGTCGGCGACGGCGCAGGTGCTGGCCTATCCGTTCACGCTCGAGCAGGTGCGCGACTACGATGTGCGCGTGCGGATGCAGGCCTGCGAAGGCACATCGGATGGCGGGGTGGTATTCTCCGCGACGTTTGAAATTTATGCCGCGGGTGCGAATGGCGCGCTGGTGACGCAAGGCGCATTCACGGCCGATCCGGCAAAGTGGGATGGCCGTGATTATGCCAGGCTGGCCGGGCTGGTCAGCGCCGATGCGACGAAACTGGCCGATGCGATTGCGGCGGCGCTGCCTCCGGCAAAGGGCTGAGGAGCTGAAAAACTGAAGGACTGAAAGCGGAAACAAATCTTTCAGCAAAAACCAGGGCCGGCCCGGTTCAGTTTTCGGTTCTTCAGCCTTTCACACCAGCGGGAGAATCAAGCAGCTCGGTGTGGCCGGCCCGTTCAAGATGCTGGCGAATCATGACCTTGGCCTCATCAGAATGGTCATAGGTCAGCGCCAAAGTGAGTAATTCCTTGGCTTCGGCGATTTGGCCCGAACCAGCCAGCACCTCGATATGCTCGGCGAGCCAGCGCACTTGGTAGTCATGAAACATTTGGCGTCTTGATGGATCGAACCGGCTTTCGACTTGTTGGCTCATAACGAAGGAACGCTTCATTTCCGAATAAGGCTGCCCTTTTGCAGCATCGGCGTAACGCTTGGCCGCCAAAAGCTGGGAAAAAAGCACCAGATCCAAGCTCTTTCGCCGAGGATCATCGACCGGTAATTGATCGAGGAATGCGAGCGTCTTTGAATCCTTTTTGAGTGCCTGGTTCAATGCGACGAGATCCATTAAGGTGCCGAAAGCAGCATCCGGAGCCTTGGCGTCGGCGAGAGCTTTGTCACGACGTTCACGCAATGCGGCGCGTGCCGGGGGAAAGTGACGGCCAAGATGGGCGATGTCTGAAAGAAGAAAACTATCACGCACGCCCTGAAAACCGGACGATGGTGTCATCCCGGTGTCATAGCACCAAAGAAACTCTGCGAGCGCTTCTTCGTCATTGCCTGTTCTGGCGAGGATGCGGCCGAGATTAAAGCGGGCTTGCACGCGGCCATGGTCGCTCGCAGCGCTGGCCACGGCTTCACGTGCTTGCACGAGAGCCGTCTTGCCGGCGAGGCTGTCTGTAAACTCGGCGACGAATATCTTGGGTTCACGATAGCCGACGAGCCGGTCGATTTCCGTGCCATCCGGCTTCAACAGCAGCAGCGTCGGATAGGCACTGACCTTGTAATGGTCGGCGAGCGTTTTCTCTTTTTCGGCATCGATTTTGATCGCGACGGCCTTCGTGCGCAGGAGATCGATCACGGTCACATCCTGCCAGGTCGATTGATCAAGCATTTTGCAGGGCCCGCACCAAGTGGTGTAGAAATCAACAAAGAGAACTTTTTGTTCAGCGGCGGCACGCTGGCCGGCGGCCTCGAAGGCGAGGTCGTAAAATGGGGCCGGAACAGGTTCAGCAGCATGCGCGGCAGCCCAGTTCATCGCACATACGGCAGCAATAAAAAGGGAACGGCGGAAGCAAGAGGGGCGCATGATTTCCAACGAGAGGCTGCGCTGGGATCAATCGGCCCGGCAATAAAAAAAGGCTGAAGGACTGAAGAACTGAAAGACTGAACCAAGCCTGCTTTGATTGCTTTTGGTCGAAGGTTTGCTTTCAGCTTTTCAGTTCTTCAGTCTTTTGCCGCTAACGCGGCGGCGATGCGCTGAAGCGCGGCCTCGACGTTTTCGCGGCTGTTGAAGGCGCTGATGCGCACGTGGCCTTCGCCGCACTGGCCGAAGCCGGCCCCCGGCGTGCAGACGACGCCGGCTTTCTCCAGCAGCAGGTCGAAGAACTGCCACGAATCGCGGCCGGTGTTGACCCAGATATAGGGCGCATTTTCGCCCCCGATGCACTTGAGGCCGAGCTGGGCCATGGCGTCGCGGATGAGTTTGGCGTTGCCGAGATAAAAATCGGTCATTGCGCGCACCTGCTGTTTGCCGGCGTCGGTGTAGATGGCGGCGGCGGCCTTTTGGACCGGGTAGGAGACGCCATTGAACTTGGTCGTATGGCGTCGGTTCCAGAGTGCGTGCAGGGGGTGCGCCTGGCCCGCCGCATCGTAACCAACGACGGTCTTGGGCACGACGGTGTAGGCGCAGCGCGTGCCGGTGAAGCCGGCGGTCTTCGAGGCGCTGCGGAACTCGATGGCGACATCGCGGGCGCCGTCGATCTCGTAAATGCTGTGCGGGATCTGCGGATCGCGGATGTAGGCCTCGTAGGCGGCATCGAAGAGGATGACGGCCTTGTTTTTGCGGGCGAACTCGACCCACGCGGCAAGCTGGGCGCGCGTGGCCACGGCGCCGGTGGGGTTGTTGGGGAAACAAAGATAAATCAAATCGACCGGTGCGGTGGGCAGGGCGGGGACGTAGCCGTTGGCCGCGGTGCACTCGAGGTAGGTGATGCCTTCGTAGCGGCCGTCGCGATTGGCCCCGGTGCGGCCGGCCATGACATTCGTGTCCACGTAAACCGGATACACGGGGTCGGTGATGGCGATGCGGATGTCGTTGGCGAAGATTTCCTGGATGTTGCCGCAGTCGCACTTCGCGCCGTCGCTGACAAAAATCTCGTCGGGCTCGATCTTCGCGCCGCGCGCCGCGTAGTCGTGCTGGGCAATGGCCTCGCGCAGGAAGGCATAGCCCTGCTCGGGGCCGTAGCCCTTGAAGGTGGCGCGGTTTGCCATCTCGTCGGTGGCGGCGTGCAGCGCGGCGATGCAGACCGGCGGGAGCGGTTCGGTGACGTCGCCGATGCCGAGGCGGATGATGGACTTGTCCGGATGAGCCTGCGAGTAGGCGGCGACGCGCTTGGCGATGTCGCTGAAAAGATAGGAAGCCTTGAGCTTGGTGTAGTTTTCGTTGATGCGGATCATGGCAGTAAAGGGAACGTGAACTTGCGGAGGGTTGAACCCGTGTCGGGCGAAAAACTTGAATAAGCGCTGGGTATTTCGTTAGTTCAAGCTAGAGTTGTCGCTTTTATTTTCCCCATGCAAAAAATCGAGACGGTTCGTGAGATGCAGGCCCTGGCCGACAAGCTGCACGCGAAGGAGCAACGCATCGGCTTTGTGCCGACCATGGGCGCGCTGCATGCCGGGCATTTGAGCCTGATGAAGCTGGCGCGGGCGAAGGCCGACGCGGTGGTGGTGTCGATTTTCGTCAACCCCACGCAATTCGGGCCGAGCGAGGACTATTCAAACTATCCGCGTCCACTGGAGCAGGACCTCAAGCTGTGCGAAGAGGCGGGAGTGGACGCGGTCTTCATGCCGCCGGCCGCGGAGATTTATCCCAAGGGTTGCTCGACCTTCGTGATCGAGGAAGCGGTGAGCAAGCCGCTCGAAGGCGCCTCGCGCCCCACGCATTTCCGCGGGGTGGCCACGGTCGTGGCGAAGCTTTTCAACATCGTGCGCCCGCATATCGCGGTATTCGGGCAGAAGGACGCGCAGCAGGTGGCGGTGCTGAAACGAATGGCCGCGGACCTGCACCTGCCCGTGAAGTTTGTCGTCGCGCCGATCGTGCGCGAACCCGACGGCCTGGCGATGAGTTCGCGCAACCGCTATCTCACGGCGGTGCAGCGGGAGGACTCCGTGGTCATCTCGCAGGCGCTGCGCCGCGCCCAGGAAATGGTCGCGGGCGGCGAACACCGCGACGACCGGCTCATCGCCGAGGTCACGCACCTGCTTGGCCAAAAACGCCGCGTGCGCGTCATCTACGTGGCGATGGTGGACAAGGACACTTTCGAACCCCAGCGGCAGGTCGTGCCCGGAAAAACCTTGCTGGCCATCGCCGCCTGGGTGGATGAAGTTCGGCTGATCGACAACGTGGAATTATGAACACCCTGACCAACAAATTTTGGAGCGCGCTCCGGCTGGCCGCCATCTTTCTTGTGTCCGCGTCGCTGGCGCCTGCCTCAGTCACCAGCTGGCTCATGTGCAAGCATTGCGATTGGGATTTCGTGCAGAAAGTCGGAGGGATTGAGGTCACCACCGTTCAGCTTGGGCATGGTCAGCTTGCGGCAAAAGTGCGGTTCGATCCACGGGGTGGGCAGGCCATCACCCGCAAGCCCGTGTTGATAAATCCCGCTTTGGTTTTCGACCATGCCTCGGTCCGCGTACGCGGTGATGAAATGCGGATAAAAGTTTATACGGTGCGGGCCAAAAACGGCCAAACCTGCCCTGACACGATGATGGTGCAGCTGCCCAAGCGCGCCCATGGCAACTATCGCCTGCGTTACGAAAATCCCGACCGCTCTTTTTTTGAGATGGGTGCATTGATCGCGCCCTGAGTGCGTGTTTTCGAATTTGCAATGAGTTCTCGGCATTTTGACGTCCTTGTGATCGGCAGCGGCATCGCGGGGCTGAGCTTTGCGCTGAAGGTCGCGCAGCGCGGCCATTCGGTCGCGATCCTCACGAAAAAGAACAAGGCCGACTCCAACACCAACTTTGCGCAGGGTGGCGTCGCGGTCGTCACCGCGCAGACGGACGACTTCGACAAGCACGTGCGCGACACGCTGGTGGCCGGCGACGGGCTGTGCGACGAGCGCGTGGTGCGCGAGATCGTGCGCGACGGCCCGGCGCGCGTGCAGGAGCTGGTCAAGCTCGGGCTGAAATTTTCCCGCGACGCGAGGGGCGGCTATGACCTTGGCCGCGAGGGCGGCCACACCGAACGGCGCATCCTGCACGTGAAGGACATGACGGGCAAGGCGATCGAGGAGGCCCTGCTCAAGGCGCTCACCCGCGAACCGCGCATTGCGCTGTTCGAACATTTTTTTGCGGTCGACGTGGTCACGGAGGACAAGCTGGGCACGCGCGGCCGCCGCAAATCCCAAACGTCAAAAGCCAAATCCCAGGATCGCGTGGCCGGCGTTTATGCGCTCGATGTGCGCGATGGCCGCGTGGTGAGGTTCCATGCGCCGGTCGTCGTGCTGAGCACGGGCGGGGCGGGGCAGGTTTACCTTTATACGACCAATCCCGACATCGCCACGGGCGACGGCATTGCCATGGCGTTCCGGGCGGGTGTCGCGGTGAAGAACATGGAATTCATCCAGTTTCATCCGACGACGCTTTATTCGGCCACGGGCGAGCGCTTTCTCATCAGCGAGGCGGTGCGCGGCGAGGGTGCGATCCTGCGCAACACGGCGGGTGAGGCGTTCATGGGCGCTTATCACCCGATGGCGGACCTCGCCCCGCGCGACATCGTGGCCCGGGCCATCGATACCGAGATGAAGAAATCCGGCGCGCCGCATGTGTGGCTCGACATCACGCACCGCAACGAGGCGTTTTTGCGCGAGCGGTTCCCGCAGATTTTCCAAGCCTGCAAAAAACTCGGCCTCAACCTCGCGCGCGACCTCATCCCGGTCGTGCCCGCGGCGCACTACACCTGCGGCGGCGTGGCCACCAACCTGGCCGCGGAGACTTCCCTGCCGGGCCTCTACGCATGCGGCGAGATCTCCTGCACCGGCCTGCATGGCGCGAACCGCCTGGCGAGCAACTCGCTGCTTGAGGCCGTGGTCGTGGCGCACCGCGGAGCGGAGTCGGTGGACCGCTACCTGCGCACGGCCCGGCGGGCCACCGCCGAGATTCCGCCCTGGGTCGACCTCGGCGGTGGCAGCGACGATGAGCGCGTCGTGCTCACGCACAACTGGGACGAGTTGCGCCGCGCGATGTGGGACTACGTCGGCATCATGCGCACGACGAAACGCCTCGAGCGCGCCCGCACGCGCATCGCCGATCTCGTGCGTGAAATCCACGAATACTACTGGAATTTTTCCGTGGATCCGCGCTTGCTCGAATTGCGCAACCTGCTGCAGGTGGCGGAAATCATCGTCGCCTGCGCGCTGCAACGGCACGAGAGCCGCGGCCTGCATGCCATCGCCGATTTCCCCAAAAAGCTTCGCTCGGCGCGCAATTCGGTTGTGCGGAAAAAGTGAAGAGGTTCCTGCCGCCGCCGGCAGGCAAATCCGCCTGTGAATAACCTGTGAGTTATATCTTCGCAATCGGCTTGAATAAGCCCCGTCGACTCGTGGAACTTTATCGGAGTGGTTGAAATGCAGGCTAATAGGGAACTAATCTTCTGCATAAAGCGGGCGATAGATGTTACAAAGGCGCGTCGCCAGCCTGTTAACAGATTTCGTATTCTTTTTACCCTTTGGCTGATTTTATGTCTAATTTTCGTGAGTTACACTCAAGGCTTATTTTGAAATAAACCGAGGTAGAGGCGGAAATAATGTCCTGCGAAATCCACAAAGCCAAAGCGCTTAATTCGGAAGCCATGAAACCATGAATTCAGAAAAAGATAAATTGGAAATCAGGAATGCAAGGTGGCAGATTGGAGTTCCGAAAGGTCTGTTCTCCTGGCTTCATGGCTTCTGAATTAAGCTACATCTATGGTTTCTAAAATTGCGATCGTTGGCTCCGGAGCCATCGGCATGTATTACGGTTCGAAGCTCGCGTCCGCCGGCGTGGACCTGCGCTTCCTGATGCGCGGCGATCTCGCGGCGGTGCGGGCGCGGGGCTCGCTCTTGGTTCACGACAAAGGCGGCACCATGGAACTGCGGCCGGTCGCGGCCTTTGGCTCCGCTGAAGAAATTGGACCGGTCGATCTCGTCATTGTCACGCTCAAGACCACGGCGAACGGGGAGCTCGCGCGCCTGCTGCCGCCGCTGCTCGGCCCGCGCACGGTGATTTTCACGCTGCAAAACGGCCTGGGCTCCGATGAGCAGCTCGCGGCGCTCTTCGGCGCGGAGCGCGTGATGGGCGGGCTCGCGTTCATCGCCGCGACGCGCACCGCGCCAGGCGAGGTGACGTGTTATCATCCGGGCTCGATTTCGCTCGGCGAATTCGGCCGGCCGCCGCAGGACCGCACCCGCGCGCTGGCCGCGCAGTTTGAAGCCGCGGGCGTGAAGACGCGTGTGGTCGATGACCTGGCCGAGGCGCGCTGGCACAAGCTGGTTTGGAATATTCCCTTTAACGGACTGGCCATTGCGGCCGGAGGCATTGCAACCGACCGGCTCTGTGCCGTTCCGCGGCTGGCAGAGGAAGTGCGCGCGTTGATGCACGAGGTGCAGTCCGCTGCCAGCCGGCTCGGGTTCGTCATCCCCGACAAATTTCTCCGGCAGCAATTCGATGTCACGCCGCCCATGGGCGCTTATCGTCCGTCGAGCCTCGTCGATTTTCTCGCCGGGCGCGAAGTGGAGGTCGAGGCGATCTGGGGCGAGCCGTTGCGCCGGGCCCAGGCCGCGGGCGCGCACGTGCCGCGGCTTGAAAAACTTTATGCGTCGCTAAAAAAGCTCACCGCGCGGTGAGGTGACTTTCACACGAAGATCGCAAAGGGCGCGAAGGAGAATGCTTTTCTCGCGGATTACGCGAATCGGCACGGATTCGTTCGGCATCAGTGTACATCAGTGGTTAACGCTCCGAGCCCCTTCACTCTTCGCCGTCGTAGTAATCGACTTCGGCCATGCGGAAAAGTTTCCGCTGCGGCTTCATCATCCATTTTTTTGAGTCGGGATACCACGTGCTGTCGGCGGGTGAATTGTCGGCAATGACGTAGAAAATGAAATCTTCCTGGTTTGAATTGATGATTTGATGGGCGGTGCCGGGTGGCTGCATGAAGGCGTCGCCGGCCTTTACCCCGTGGGTCTCGTCGTTGACGCGCACCGTTGCCGTGCCGCTGAGTACGACGAAAAGTTCCCACTGCACGGTGTGCGCATGCAGCGGACAGACGGCTGCGCCGGGCGGCACGCGCCGCATCTGCAGGTCGAAGGGATGGCCGCCGCCCCACGGGCCGATGTCTCGGATGCCGCCGAGCGCGAGGGAAATGTTTTTATAGAACGAATGGTATTTTCCCGTGGGCGATTTGCCTTCATCCCACGAAAGCTCGTTGATGTTTGTTTTCTTCATGTGAAGAAACGAACGAAGCAAAAGCCGGGAGGCAACCGCCTGTGGCGAACTTTGGACATCGCGCTGCGCGAGCATCCAACGCCCAACTTCGATCCACTAAATAC
>DATMNP010000154.1:0-21066 GCA_035568935.1 Opitutaceae bacterium
GTTTGGAGGGGCTATCAGCGGCGTATTGTACGTTGGAGCCACCGGATATTTTGAAGCGGTTCCGGTGTCCGTCGGCAACCTCGGTGCGCTGCCTGTCGTCAACAATTTCGCGCTGCTCGCGGGAGGAACGCTGATTCAAGGCGTGGTTCGAGACTCCGCCACGGGAGCGGGGATTCCCGGGGCCACGATTGTTTTTCATCCGAATCCAATGAGCACATTTCGCGGGGGAACGGCGGGATCCGTGCAGACGCAGTCGGACGGCAGCTATTCGATCGACAGCTCCTATTTCAATCAAAGCGGCCTCACGTCGGGTTTCTCGGCTTCCTTGCAAGTCAACGCCACCAATTACTTGGGGACGAGTGCCTCGGTCAATTTCACCAGCTATCCCCAGGCTCAGGATTTCAACCTGATTCAAGTTAACCAATCGATATCGGCGGTTACGATCACCGGTCCGGGCACGTACACCGGTTCAGCCCTTACCCCAACCTATATGACCACGCCTGCGGGAGGCACGGTGAGCTTTTCTCCAGCCACAGAGACGAATCCCGGCACTTACACGCTGAATTGGTTCGCCACGGGCAACTTTACAGGAAGTGGAACCGCTTCGTGGACGATAATGCGCTCGCAAACGATAACCTTTGGCAACCCGGGAACGCAAACCTACGGGACGTCTCTGACGCTGCGTGCCACGGCTTCATCCGGTCTTCCTGTGTTTTACACCGTCGCCTCTGGTTCCGCCACGATAACAGGGAACATCCTGGCATTCAAGAGGCCCGGCCCTGTCACCATAACGGCATCGCAACCGGGGAACGCCATTTATTCAGCGGCTCCCCCGGTTTCCCAGACTTTCTCCGTGATTGTTCCCGCCTACACGGCGCTCGACCTGCGTTCCTCTCTTGGTGCTGCGCAGGGCTACGCGGAGGGTCTTAACGCCTCTGGCGCCATCGTTGGAGGATTGACGACCGGTGGTGGCACTCTCCACGCATTTGTCTATTCAAAAGGGGTCTTGGAAGACATCAACAGTGCTTTGGGCGGAGTCAGCAGCATCGCTTCAGGCATCAATAAATCTGGCGCCATCGTCGGGCAGCTCACGACGGCATCCGGAGCTTCCCATGCGTTCGTCGAGAGGCACGGCAAGGTGCAGGATATTAGCGGCGCCGTGGGCGGTGTCAGCAGCTCCGCTTTGGGCATCAATAGCAGGGGTGCGATCGTTGGACAACTTACGACAGTCTTCGGAGGCTCCGATGCGTTCGTGGACATCAATGGTTCTGTCAAGGACATCAACGCTTCTCTAGGCGGCACCAGCAGCATCGCTTCGGGTATTACAGACGCTGGAACGGTCGTCGGACAATTGACGGCGCTTTCCGGAGTCTCTCACGCCTTTCTCGACCACAACGGACAGGTTCGGGATCTTGGCACCTTGGGCGGAACAACCAGCGCGGCGTATGGTATCAATAACTTTGGCGCTGTCGTCGGAAGCTCGCAGACCGCGGGCGGATCGGCGCATGCGTTTATATACGCATTTGGTAAAATGAACGACCTGAACGCACTAGTGAACGTGGGCACAGTCGCGCTGACCGAAGCCAGGGGAATCAACGATAAGGGACAGATTATTGCCTGGGGAAGCAATGGCGACGACTACTTGTTGACTCCAGTAAGCAAACGCTAGGATCCAGATGACGAGCCCGAGAGAAGGAATGGCGAGGACCACTGGTTGACTCCAATACCGAAGGTTTCCCTGCCGGGAAACGCAGCGTTTGAAAATGCGACGGGGGCATATTATACGCATTATACTTTCGCGGTGGAAAGCCTCTGTTAATGGCGCTGGCAGGCAATCTCTCCGCCAGACAGACCAGCCATTATCGCGGCGCGCCCGGCGGTCGCGCACAACCTCCAACATTTTCAGCTTCAGCCTGCTTGCCTGGTGCAAACAAAAAGCATGAACTAAATTAGTTGACATGTAAACGATAAATATATCAACTAACTGGTATGCCAGAAAGCCTTGGAGTCGATTTCATCAACCGCGTGCTTGCCACGAGCGAGGGGTTGTTGCGCGAGAGCCAGCATTTCTTTCGCCCGCTGGGCGTGACCGAAGCGCAATTCAACGTGCTCAACGTCCTCGCCCATGCGCCGGCCGGCCTGAGCCAGCGGGAGCTGGGCGACGTGCTCGTCGTTGACCGCTCGAATGTGACCGGGCTGCTCGACCGCCTGGAGAAGGCCGGATGGGTGCGGCGCGAAGATCATCCGCAGGACCGCCGGATCCATCGGGTCATGCTGACCGCGAAGGGCCGGCAGCTTTGGACAAAAGTGTGGCCGCTTTACGTTGATGCGGTTGAAAAGGTTGTTGCTGGTCTCGCCAACGCCGACATCAAGCACGCGCTGGCCTCGCTGGCCGTGCTTGAAGAAGGCGCCAAAAAGTGGGGCCGAGAAATGCGCGCCTGAGTTCAGGCCCTCAACTCTCAGCTGTAAACTCTCAACTTTCATTTCTCAACCCCATGCCTGCCTCCTCGCGCCATTCCTTTTTGTTCCGGGCAATGGAAATTCCCGTCGCACTTGTCGCCCGGCTGTTCTACCGCGCGCGTGTGCTGGGCGCCGAACGCCTGCCCAAGACTGGCGGTGTCCTCCTGCTGTCTAACCATTTGAGCTACGTCGATGTGATCGTGCTCCAACTCGCGTGTCCGCGGAGGATTCGGTTTGTCGGACATGAGTCGCTGGCGCGCTCCAATCTTCTCTATCGCTGGTTGTATTGGTTCACGGGCACGATTCCCATCTCCCCGCACCAGGCGTTGGAGAGCACGCGCCGCATCGTGCGTGAGCTGCAGGCAGGGGAGGCGGTGCTTATTTTTCCCGAGGGCGGCATTTCTCGCACCGGCGTGCTGATGGAGTTGCACCGCGGCTTCGAGCTGATGGCGCGCAAGGCCGGCGTACCGGTCGTGCCCGCGGCTGTCGACGGCCTGTGGGGTTCGCTGTTTTCGTTTTCGGGCAACAAGTATATCTGGAAATCGCCGCGGCTCTTGCCCACGCCGGTGTGCGTGGTGTTTGGCGAGCCGATCGCACCGGGGCAGGCCACCGCCGAGACGGTGAGGAAGGCATTGCTCGATCGTGGTGCGGAAGCGTTCGGGGAGCGGCCCGTCTTGCGGCGACATCTGGGCCGCGAAGTCGTGCGCCAGCTCGCCAAGCGGCCCAATCGGGTCGAAATCATCGACCGCACGGCTGAACGCCGCCCAGTGAAAAGCGGGCAACTTTTTGCCGCGGCGGCCGCGCTTTCGCGCCGTTTGCGCAAGACCGTGCCGGCGCATCGCGTGGGCATCGTCCTGCCCCCTGGCGCGGGCGGGGCCATCGCCAACCTGGCCGTGGTCTTCGCCGGCAAAGTTCCGGTGAACCTCAACTTCACGGCCGGTGTCGCCGCCATTGAGGCGAGCCTGCGGATTGCCGAAATCGACACCGTCATCACCGCGGACGCCATGCGCGCAAAGCTGCCGAATTTTCCATGGCCGGCGCGCACCCTTGACCTGCGCGAAGAAATTGCCGCGGCCGGCGGCAAGCGAGCGATTTTCCCGTGGTTCGTGGCGGTCTGGCTGCTGCCGGGCCAGTGGCTCGCTTCGATGCTGGGCCTGCCGCGCACGGGCGACCGGGAGGAGGCTGCGCTGTTGTTCACCAGTGGCAGCGCCGGCGAGCCGAAGGGCGTCGTGCTCACGCATCGGAACATTTTGGCCAATTGCGCGCAGCTCTCTTCCACCGCCATCCTGCCCCAGACGGCCGTGATGCTTGGCTGCCTGCCTTTGTTTCACAGCTTTGGTTTTACGATCACGCTGTGGTACATTCTCCTGCGCGGCTGCCGGGTGGTCACGGTGCCGAGCCCGCTCGACACGCGCAAAATCATCGACGCGATCAAGGACGAGCGCGTGTCAGTGTTTGTTGGCGCACCGACCTTTCTGCGGCCATTTTTGAAAAAAGCCGAAAAGGAAGAACTGAGCTCGCTTACCCTGGTCGTTTCCGGGGCCGAGAAAATGCCGCGTGAGGTCTACGATGGGTTCCTCGAAAAATTCGGCCTGGAAATCATGCAGGGCTACGGCCTGACGGAGACGGCGCCCGTGGCGAATATCAACCAGCCGAATCCCCCCGTGTTGACCTCGACGGCAGGGCAGCAGGAAGGCAAACGGCTGGGTTCCGTCGGCCGCATGCTGCCGGGCATGTCGGCGCGCATTGTCGATCCCGACACGCTGGCCGAGCGTTCGCTGACGGAAACCGGCCTGCTGCTGTTTCGCGGCCCGAATATTTTCAGCGGCTATCTCAAGGACGAAGAGAAGACCCGGGCGGCGCTGCGCGACGGCTGGTTTGTGACCGGCGACCTCGCGCGTTTCGATGAGGCGGGATTTCTCCATATCGAGGGCCGGCTCTCGCGGTTTTCGAAAATTGGCGGGGAGATGGTGCCGCACGGCACGGTGGAGCAGAAGCTCGCAGAAGTTTTTGACCTCGACCAAAGTGAGGGGCCGCGCGTGGCCGTGGTCGGCGTGCCCGATGCGGCCAAAGGCGAGGCCCTCGTGCTTTTGACGACGCTCGACCTCGGCGCCGATCAAATCCGCGACAAGCTCGGCGCCGCCGGCCTGCCCAATCTTTGGGTGCCAAAAATCGTCCGCCGCGTGGAAAAAATCCCCATGCTCGGCACCGGCAAACTCGACCTCAAAGGCTGCAAGGCGCTCGCGCTGGAAACGGTCCATTCAACGCCCAACACCCAACATTGAACGTCCAACGCCCACGTCCGGAATTTACGGCAAACGGCGAACGGCGAAGGATCACCTGCCACAAAATCCCAACGACGATGATGCTGAACCCCCACGTTCACCTGGTTGGCAACCGGTCCAGCGGTCAGCCTACTTGCGTGGACGGCCCTGCACCGATGGAGTTGTCCTACGGCTGATGGGTGACGTTGAGGGCATAGAACGAAACATGGGCACCGACAGTGGAACGGGTGCCGCCCGCGACCTGCAGGTAGTCGCCTGCCTTGAAGTAAAAGAGCTCGTTGTCAAAGCTTGGATCCACGGTTAACGTTTTCGTCACCGCCGAGGGTTGAGCCGGATCGTGGATCATAACCGTGAGTGTATTGCCGCTAAGTTGGATGGTGTAGTCGAATTTCGTGCCTATCGGGACATTGGTGATAAAGACGTGTTGTTGGGGGAGGGAAGTGTAAGCGGGGGGGCCAGGGTTCAGTTCGAGGGAGAGATAAATGTCTCCATTTTTGTGCGTGGAATCTTGCGAGTAGTCGTACAACTCGATCAGCGGCTTGGTCGAGGCCGGCGATCCTCCGGTCCCGACGTGAATCTGGCCGATGCATACGTGCGCCTCGGTGTCTTTCACCATCAGGGTCGCTGTCAGCGTATGGGTTCCAGCCTCCGGCCAGTCGCCACCTGTTTTCACTTCGCGCAACTCGCTCCGGGGGAAACTCGAGTTGGGGGTTGTGACGCCATTCTCCGGGCACCAGAAATCCATCGCGCCGTCGTTCACGTCGGTATAGAAATACGCATCGGTGAAGGTCGCCAGCTGCGGTTGCGCGATGTTTTTTGGGCTGCCGGGCGAGCCGATCGGCTCTTGAAGCTTCCAGTTGGAAAGGTCGAAGTTTTGCCCTGGCGGCAGGGGAACCGTAGAGGTGACACTGCTGCCGTAGCTGGTGCCGTTCATCAGCCAGAAGGCATACTGCCTGGACGTCATGTCCTGCCAGATGAGGTCGGGTTGGCGGTCGCCGTTAAAGTTGCCGGCACCGACCAGCCTCCAGTTGTTCGTAACCGTCCCGAGATTGACGGCGCTGGTCTCCGTGATGCCTTTCATCATCCAGAGGGCGCACTGCCCGGTCCCCGTGTTCCGCCAGATGAGGTCGGAGTTTCCATTCTTAATGAAGTCGGCGGCGCCCACCAGGTTCCAGTCGGTGGTAACCGTTCCGAGACTGACGGCGCTGACGTAGGTCGTGCCGTTCATCATCCAGAGGGCGCGCTGTCCGGTCTTCGTGTTCTGCCAGATGAGGTCGGGCTGGGCGGTGCCGCCAAACTTGCCGGTGCCGACGAGCTGCCAAGCGAGGGGAAGAGACCCGAGGTCGACGCTGCGGACATAGTTGGTACCGTTCATCAGCCAGAGGGCGCGCTGTCCAGTCACCGTGTTCTGCCAGATGAGGTCGGAGTTGCCATCCTGGTTGAAGTCGGCGGCGCCGACGATCTCCCAGTCGGTGGAAACCGTTCCGAGAGAGACTTCGCTGGCCGGAGTGGTGCCGTTCATCAGCCAGATGGTGCGTTGCCCGCTCACCATGTTTTGCCAGATGAGATCGGACTGGCCGTTGTCGCTAAGGTCATTGCCGCTAAAGTCGGCGGCACCGGCCAGGATCCAGTCGATGGATATCTTTAGCGTCAGAGTCTGGTTGCCGGTGCCGGCGGCATTGGTGGCACTTAGCATCACCGTGAAGGTTCCGGGCGCACCCGGCGTCCCGCTAATGAGCCCGGTGGAAGCATCCACGGACAAGCCTGCTGGCAGCCCGGTCGCTCCGTAGCTGGTCGGAGAATTGGAGGCGACGATTTGATAACTGAAGGCCGCGCCTACGGTCCCGGAGGCGGTGGCGGGACTCTTGATCACAGGTGGCAGGACAATTGGCGAAGGCGTGGTGAAACTGATCGAGACGGGCAGGGAAAACTTGAGCGACACCAACATAAGCGGGGGCGGCGCCGCGAATTCGGCGACGGTGCTCACATTTATGGTGTAAGTCGTGTTGGGAGTGAGACCGGTGAAGGCATATGAAGTTGCTGGAGTGGTCGGGGTTGTTGAGGGAAATACAAGGCCGGGGCCACCGCTGACCATGTAGCCGGTCACGTTTGGAGAGGTCGAGGCCGTCCATGACACGGTTGCGGTCGTGCTGGTAAGGTTGGTCACCATCAGGTTTGTCGGGGGGAGTACGACGGGCGGCGACAGAGGGGTGGTGAAACTAATCGAGGCGGGGGCGGAGAAACTGCCCGAGGCCATAATCGCCACCACGTTCACAGTGTAATGCGCGCCGGGCGTGAGCTCGTTGAACGGAAACGAAGTTCCGGTGACCATAATTGGGTCGAGCACCACGGCGGGGGGCGCGCCGAAGCCGCTGACAGTGTAGCCGGTCACGCCCGGAGAGGTCGAGGCCGTCCATGACACGGTTGCCGTTGTGCCGGTGAGATTACTTACCGTCAGGTTCGTCGGAGGCAGCGGGACCGTTGCCGGATTGGTGGTGACCGTGACTGAATTGCTGTGAGCGGACTCGACTGTTCCATAAATGGCTGTCGCGGTGAAGGTGTAGGCCGTACTGGCCGTGAGACTGGTGACCGTGAAGGAGGTCGAGGCGGTCGTGCCGGCCAGGGCGCCGCCGTTGTAAATGTTATAACCAGTTACACCCGACGATAGCGGAGCCGTCCACGACAGGGCCACGGTGGTGTCGGTCTTGCCCGTTGCGGTGAGGTTGGTCGGTGGCTCTGGCGGCGGCGGCCCCTCGCAATGCTTCCAATTGGACATGTTCGTCCAATCGATCGTGGCCGGACCACTGCCGTAAATCATTACGTCGAGGCCATTCCTGTCGTAATGGCCCGAGGGAGGATCGATGAGAATCGTCGTGCCGGTTAGCGATTGATTGATATAGATATACTCAGTGGCAGTGGCAGGATCACATATTGCGGCAAAATTGAACGGCACGCCAACCGGGACGGTGCCCACGACTTTTCTTGCGTCGTGCAGGGAGATCAGGTCCGTGGTCGTGCCGCCACCGGCTGCCATGGCAATCATGACGTCGCCGCTCGGCGGGGCCCACAACTGATAAATGCAGGTGAAGGAGGAGAGGGCGGGCCATTGCGTTATCTTGGCTGTTCCTTCCCACAGCCACTGGGTGGTGAGATCCGCACCGGACCAGCGAAGCTCCGCGCGGCCTGGGCCGGCGGGAACGTGAAATTCGTAACCGCCTGGAATAGGCGTGATGCTGCAACCGGCCGAGGTTTGCAGGGCTTTAATAGTTTCACCGCCGCGGCACCAGCCGGAGCCGATTTGGGCATGGGCGGCGAGGGATAAGCCGCCGACCAGGGCGAGGGCGGCGAATGAAGACACTATGCGACGCAAAGGCCGGCGCAGCAACAAACCGGGCAGAGTATTCATGTTCTGTTGGGTAAACTAACGCTAACGGACGTACGATGTGATCCGCCAAGGGGGGAGCGGCAAGCCGGCGCAGATGAAAGTAATTTGCGGGAAAAGTAAATCATGCGTTTGTTCATATCGTTGAATGAACTCCGCGGGCTGTTACAAACGTGATTTCGCTGCATTTGCCAGATGACAGGATATCCAGCCGCGCCAATCTGCGTAATCAGCGGTAAAATTGGCCGGCCATCCGTAGCTTGGCGAAGGATGGCTTCCGGGCTTCCCGCCTATCGCCTTCGTCATTTCACGGACAGGGCCCACGTTTGCGATTCATGGGTGGCTACCAGCGTCACGCGGTAGCGGCCGGGCGGCAGAATGCCGGCGGGCACGGTGAGGCGCACCTCGGTCTCGGGCGAACGCACGAGCAGGCCGCCGGGCACGCGCTCGAAGTTGGGCACGAGGACCAACTGGTCTTCTCGCACGTAAATCTGCGCATCAAGCAGCTCCTCTTTTTCGTCCGGCAGGGTGGCGGTGAAATCAACGATGTAAGGCTGCGCGGTACTGGTCTCTCGCGCGGCGGCGATGTGCGTGACGCGTGCCGGCGGCAGGGGCACAGCGGTGAGTGCGGTGGCAAGGTCGGCGGGCAATCCACCGGGTGCGGCCCCGATGGGCGCCCGCGCTGAGGCGCGCAGGGGTTCGGTCGGCCTCGTGGCCGAAATCGTGACGCGGTGGCGGTAGCCGGCGGCGAGCAGGCGTTCGATCATGGCGCGATCCCGTGCCTCGGCATACGGCTCGTAAACCCGACCCGACCGGCGAAAATGCACGGTGAGGTAGGTGTAGATGGGGACAAAAACAAGGATCGCGATGACGATCCATTTCATTGGCCAGGGTTTGGGCGGCGGGCGGGCGGGCATAGAGGTTTGAACGTCCAACATCCAACATTGAACATCCAACGTCCAACGGATTTTATCGCTTCAACCGAGCGGCCTTGGATGTTGGAAGTTGGGCGTTGGAGGTTGGACGTTCAAATAACAATTGCTCCGGTGCGCGCGAGCTGTTCAGTTGCGGAACTTCATGAAATTTTGGTCGCAGTATTTTATCCCGACACTCAAGGAAAGCCCGGCCGACGCGGAAATCGCCTCCCACAAGCTGCTCGTGCGCGCGGGCCTCGTGCGCAAGCTCGGCGGGGGGCTCTACACCTACCTGCCGCTCGGCCTGCGTGTGATGCAGAAGCTCACCCAAATCTGCCGCGAGGAAATGGAGCGGGCCGGCGCGATCGAGCTGTGGATGCCGCAGGTGCACCCGGTCGAGTTCTGGCAGCAGGGCCCGCGCTGGGCCGCCGCACGCGAGATCATGTTTCGGGCCGACAGCGCCGGGGACGGCAAGCGCGCCCCGCGGGAGCCGGAGTTTGTGCTCGGCCCGACCCACGAGGAAATCATCACGCCGCTCGTCAAGGCGGAGATCACCAGTTATCGAGACCTGCCGAAAAACTTTTTTCAAATCGCCACGAAATTCCGCAACGAAATCCGCCCGCGCTACGGCCTGATGCGCGCCAAGGAATTCGTGATGATGGACGCGTATTCCTTCGACGCGAACGACGACGGCGCGACCAAGAACTATCACGCGATGAAGGCGGCCTACGAAGCCTTTTTTCGCCGCGTTGGTGCGCACGCCATCGCGGTCGAGGCCGACACCGGCGTGATGGGCGGCAGTTTCTCCCATGAATTCATGGTGCCGGCCGAGATCGGCGACGACGACGTCATCTACAACGAGGAGAGCGGTTACACGGCCAACCGAGAAAAAGCCACCAGCGCGCTGGTGCCGAAAGGCCTGGCCGACGCCGTGCCCACCGGTGCGGTGGAAGAATTTGCCACGCCGGGCGTCGTGACCATCGCGGCGCTCTCGGCCGAGCCTTACTCGGTGCCTGCGGAGCAACAGTTCAAAACGCTCATTTTCATGGGCGATGGCAAGCCGTTCGCTGTCATCCTGCGCGGTTGCGACGAGCTTGAGGAGGCAAAACTCGGCGCGCTTGGTTTCACGTTGTTCCGGCCCGCCACTCCCGAAGAAATTGAGCCGGTCATGGGTGCCAAGCCCGGCAGCCTTGGCTCGGTCAAGGGCACGATCAAAAATCCAGCCGCGCTTGCAGGTGTTTTTGCCGACCACGCCATCCGCCTCATTGGCAACGGCACGACGGGTGCGAACAAGGACGGATTTCACCTGCGCCACGTCAATGTCACCCGCGATCTTGCCATCACGAAATTTGGCGATTTCCGCCGGGTGCGCCCGGGCGAACCCGACCCGAAATCGGGCCAGCCGCTGAAATCGCGCCGGGGCATCGAGGTTGGGCATATTTTCAAGCTCGGCACGAAATACTCCGAGAAATTCGGCGCGGTTTACACCGACGACCAGAAGCAGTCCAACCTCATGGTCATGGGTTGTTACGGCATCGGCATTGGCCGCACACTGCAGGCCGTTATCGAACAGAGCCACGATGCCGACGGCATTGTCTGGCCGTGGACGATTGCTCCGTTCCAGGTGCTCATCTGCCTCCTCGACCCACAGGATGCAGAGGCGGCTGCGATGGCCCAAAAGCTTGCCGCGGCCGCAGATCAGGCCGGGGCCGACGTGCTGGTGGACGACCGGGCCGAGCGGCCGGGCGTAAAGTTCAAGGACGCCGACTTGATCGGCGTGCCACTTCGCGTTACGGTGGGGGGCAGGGGAATGAAAGAAGGCATTGTCGAAATGAAATGGCGCACGCAAAAGGATGTCGCAAAGCTCCCGCTGGCCGAGGCCGAAGCCCGGCTCGCCGCCGCCATCGCTGGAGTCGCCAAGCAGATATGATTGTTGGGGAAGCCAAGACCACCACCGCACCTACCACGCGCGCCGAGACCGAGCTCGCGCTGCAAGGCCTGTGGCATGTCGTGGTACTCAACGACCCGGTGAACCTCATGAGCTACGTCGTCATGATCTTTAAAAAAATCTTCGGCTTCGACGAGCCGACCGCCCGCCGCCACATGCTCGAAGTGCATGAGCAGGGCCGCTCCGTCGTCTGGACGGGCCTGCGCGAAAAAGCCGAGGCTTACGTTTATTCCCTGCAGGAATGGCACCTCAACGCCGTGCTTGAACCGGATGAAAAAAATTGAGGTCAAACTCAGCCTGCCGGTCGTGGCGCCGCTGCTCGACGTCATCAAGTCCACCGTCGACGACCTGCGCGGCTCGCTGGCGGCGGCGGCGTCCGGCCGCGACATCGATGAGGACCTGCGTGAAGTCTGGGTGGACGCTCTGTTGGTGTCGCAGGCGGGCGACTGCCGCACGCTGCTCGGGCTCTTCGACCGCGAGTTTTTTTCGACCGGCGTCATCGCGTTCGACGGGACGAATGCGGAGCCGATCGTGCGCTCGTGCGCGGCGGTGCGCCTGCGGCTGCGCGAAAAATACCTGAAGACGCTCGAGGACGAGTCGCTCGAAAGCGGCAACATCGAGCTGGAGACGTTGCCCGAACCCGAGCGCAAGGCCTTCATGTGCTACCTGTTCCTGGCCACGATCCAGGAGCTCATCATCCAGCACCTCGACTCGTCGATCATCGAGTCGTGAGGGGGTATACTCCACGCAAACCTGTGAATGCTCTAGTCGCGGGTGCAATAAAGGCTTCGATTCTGAACGCCCCGATGACCGTCGTAACTGGAACCGAAGAGAACAATCAGGTAATCTTCGCGCCTAAGTGGGATGAGCATCCGGTGATCGCAGAGGCCTCGCTTGTCTCCAAATCCGTCGTTCAGGTCACCGGTGAAGCGCTAGGGACCATCCGAATGGACGAATCAGGAGGCTGAAACTTTGTACGGAGTCCTGATCCACTGGTGGAGGATCATTCAGGGACAGGCGAAAAAAGTAAAGGGAGGCAGGAAAATCGTGCTATGGTGTAGCATGAGATACAGACAGCTCAAAATGCCGTCGCAAGAGGGCGAAGCCAGATGTCTTAAAGGCCTTGACAGGCATCTGATTTACCCTGAGGTTTACCTCATGCCAACCCTCGCGACAAAAACATCCGAAGCGTTTGCGCGCCATGTTCAGCAGGCCGCCGCCGCCAGGAAGACGACGGTTTCATCATTCGTCCGCAAAGCCATTGAAAACGAGATGGCCGGGCGCCCCACCGAAACCTTCGGCCAGAAGTTCGGCCATCTTTTTGGTGCGGGCAGCAAGCTTCCGGCCAATGCCTCCACGAAAGAGGGCTATGAAGATTGAGCGGGTGATCCTCGACACGGGCCCGCTGGTGGCGCTTCTTTCGGTAAACGACTCTTTGCATGATTGGGCGGTAAAATTGTTCAATGACCTGCCTTTGCCAGGGCTGACCTGCGAAGCGGTTCTGTCTGAAACGTTTTTCCGATTGCGCAAAGATGACAAAGCAACGGCCGCACTGTGCACCATGATTGACCGCGGTGCGTTCAGGGCCATCCCGGTTGTCTCAATGGGCGGAGTGGCCCGTTATGTCGTGCAGTATCACGTGGATTTTGCCGATGCCTGTCTGGTCGCGCTCTCTGAAAATTTTCCAACTGCAACCATCGTTACCACCGACAAGCGCGATTTTGCCATCATGCGTCGCTTCGGCAAGGAGCGGATCCCGTTTATCGCGCCATGAGCTGCGCACCAATTTGGTGCGCAGCTAGGCCTTCACGCTGAAAACTTCGGTGTGCAGGGTGCCTTCGCCGACTTTGGTCACGGTCCCGGTCATCTGGATGAAAAAGTCCTGGCCGACGTCGATGTTGATCGCGCCGCCGGGCATGTGGACGGTGACGGCGCGGTCCACGAGGCCAAGTTTGTTTGCGACCGCGGCGGAGGCGCTGCTGCTGCTGCCGGAAGCGAGCGTATAGCCGGCGCCGCGCTCCCAGATTTCAATCTGGATGTTGGCGCGGTCGATCACGCGGAGGAATTGCACATTGGTGCGGTTCGGAAAAATCGGATGGGTTTCGAGGCCGGGGCCATACGTTTTGGCCAGGCTGGGGGAAATCTCAGGCAGAGGGATGACGCAGTGGGGATTGCCGATGCTGGCGGCGCAAAACGTAAACTCGCGGCCGTGGACGGCGATTTTTTCATTGATGACTTCGCGCGTCGGGCCGGCCACGGGGATTTTTTCGCTATGAAAATTCACCTGGCCCATGGCCACGGCGATGAGCCGGCCGCCGTCCTTGATGGAGGATTGCACGATGCCCCCGAGCGTCTGGATGGTAAACGTGGGAGCGGACGTGTAGCCTTGGTCAAAGACGAAGCGCGAGAAAATGCGCAGGCCATTGCCGGACTTTTCGGCCTCGGAGCCGTCGGGATTGAAGATGCGCAGGGCGAAGTCGGCTTTCCTGGTCGGAATGGGGCCCCAGAGGATGCCGTCAGAGCCGACCCCATAGTTGCGGTGGCAGATGGCGCGGATTTGATCCCGGTTGGGGAGTTTCCAGAATGGAAAATCAGCGGGATTGAGCACGATGTAGTCGTTGCCAAGGGCGTGGTATTTGTAGAAGCGCATGGAGCCGGACGGAAAGCTAAGCGCAAAAAACGGAAACTCGGAAGCGCGAAAATCAGTAAAAAATCAGGAAGCCATACGGTGGGGGGTGTTCATTCAGGAGCCCTAAAACCATGAAGTCCGGGAAAGCCCTCCATTTCCTGCTCCCAGTCACCAACCGTGAACCGATAACTGTGAACCGTGAACTATGCCGGAACCGTCGTTGCAGCGGACGACGGTATGGGTATCGGCGCGCAACCGAAGAGGCCGCGTTTTTTGATCGCTTCGGCGACGGGGGCCGGAACCATTTTTTCCCACGACGGATCCTTGGCCTTGATGCGCTGGAGCACGTCGCGCGAGAAGATGGCGAGAATGTCAGGATTGAAACCGACGATGCTGTCGATGTAGTGGTTTTCGAGCAGGTGGTCGTAGAGGTTGCGCAGGTGATCGACGACCAGGACGTTGCGGGAGTTGATGAGGACGTTGGCGGCAAAGGCGTGGGCGTTGACGTTGCCGGGGTTGTCAGCGGGCTGTCCGCTTTGGAGGTAGCGGTCGTAGGCTTCCTGCCGCATCGGGTAGATGTAGAGTTTGACCGCGTTGCGGAAAAGACGGCCAAAGGACTCGAGGATGCCGCCGGGGAGGTTGTCGTAATACTTTTCGTTGAAGATCTCGATGAGGTTGTTGACGCCCATGGCCACGCCGATCATTTCGCTGGTGTAGCGGCGGAAATAAGAGGTGAGGCGGTAGTATTCGCTGTAGTTGGAAATGAGAACCGTAAAGCCGATGTCGCCGAGCAGGTCGACGCGCGCAAGAAAGTCCTGCGAGTCAAGGGTGCCATCGGCGAGCAGGTTGTTCATCGTGATTTCCATGAGGACGATCACCTCCTTGCCCTTGACCATGGGCTCCTGCACGAACTGCGCGGTGGCACAGCTGAGCATGTCCACATTGACGTGGGTGACGGGGCGGAAGCTGCCGCGTTCGACCAGGACGGCTTTTTTATGAAGCACCTCGGAGGGCTGGAGCACGACGCCACCGGGGCCGAACATGACGGCATTGGTGAGGCCGTGCTGCACGAGCGCGAGCGATTTGAGCCGGTTGTCCACGTTGAGGAAGGCCGGTCCGCTGAAGGTGAGCATGTCGATCTCAATGCGGTCGGCGCCGACGTTGTCGGCGAGTGTCCCAATGAATTTCTGCCGGTCGTCGCGGAAGTAGAATGCGCCGTAGATGAGGTTTACGCCGACGATGCCGAGGGCCTGCTGCTGCAGGACGTTATCCTTGTCCCACATGCGCACGTGCAGGACGATCTCGCTCGGTTCGCCCTTGGGCTCGGTCTGGAAGCGGATGCCCATCCAGCCATGGGCCTCGTTGGTGCCTTTGAAGTTTCGGGTCGCGACCGTGTCGGCAAAAACAAAAAACGTCGTGCGGTCCCCGCGCTGCGCCGCGAGGCGCTCGAGCAGCAGGTTGTACTCATGGTTGAGCATGAGCGCGAGGCGCTCGCGCGAGACATAGCGAGGGGTTTTTCCATAGATGGCGTCGCTGAACGTCATGTCGTAGGCCGAAATGGTTTTCGCGATGGTGCCGGAGGCGCCGCCTGCCTGGAAAAAGTGCCGTGCGACCTCCTGACCGGCGCCGATCTCGGCGAAGGTGCCGTACTGCTTATCCTCAAGGTTGATGGTAAGGGCCTTGCGGTTGGTCGTGAGAAGTTCTTTTTGCGGTTCGCTCATAATGGCGGGATGAAACAAACAGGAAATTTAGCGAAAGAAAAGCGTGCAGGTCGGTTTTTAACCGATATGCGTGGCCTCCGTCAGACTTGGCCACGCATTTTCACTGGCCGAAGCAACGAAATGCATTACCTTTGCCCTGAATGAGAAATTTCTTCACGTCGATGCTGGGCACGCTGGTTGCGCTGTGGGTTTTTTTGGCGGGGGTGGTGTTGCTGCTGCTGATGGCGTTCGCCGCCATGACCGTGCTGGGCAAGAAGGCTGTCGTCGTGGAGCCGGGTTCGTACCTCGTCTTTGACTTGTCCACGAACATCATGGATGCGCCGGTGCAGGAAAATCCGTTCGGGTTTGCCAGCGACCAGGAGGAAACGCTGCAATTGCGCAGTGTGACCCGCGCGCTCCGGACCGCGGCGGCTGACAGCCGTATCGCCGGGGTGCTGCTGACGGGCTCGCTTGAGCCACAGGGGTACGGCGCGGGTTTTGCCGCGCTCAAGGAAGTGCGCGAGGCACTCGGTGCCTGCCGGGCCGCAGGCAAGCCGGTGATGGCCTATCTCAATTTCGCCCGGACCCGGGATATCTACCTGGCCTCGGTCGCGAACGATGTGGTGTTCGATCCCTATGGTGAGATGTTTCTGCCCGGCCTCGCGAGCCGGCCGATGTTTTTCACCGGTGCGCTGGAAAAGTTTGGCGTCGGCGTGCAGGTGACACGCGTCGGCAAATACAAATCGTTCGTGGAACCTTTCACGCGCAAGGACATGAGCCCGGAAAACCGGGCGCAGACGCAAAAATTGCTCGATGACCTTTGGGGCCAGGTCCTCGGAGAGATTGCGGCCAGCCGGGGCCTCGTGCCGGCCGCAGTGCAGAAGGCGGTGGACGAGCATGGTTTCTTCACCGCCGGGCAGGCCAAGGCCGCGGGGCTGGTCGATCGCATCGCCTATCGCGACGAAATCCTGGCCGAACTAAAGTCGAAGACCGGCCGCAACGGCGCGAAGGAGGCGTTCAAGCAAATTGACCTGTCCGATTATGCCGCCGCGCAGCCGGAGAGCGAACCGGCCACAAAATCCACGGACAGGACGATTGCCGTCGTTTATGCGGAGGGCGACATCATGGAAGGCGAGGGCGTGGATGGTGAAATCGGAGGCGATAAATTTTCCCGCCTGCTGCGCGAGTTGCGGCTGGATGACAGCGTGCAAGCCATTGTGCTGCGGGTGAACAGTCCCGGCGGCAGTGCCACGGCCTCCGAGGAAATCCAGCGTGAACTGCGCCTCATGCGCAAAACAAAGCCGGTCATCGTCTCGATGGGCACGGTGGCGGCCTCGGGCGGCTATTGGATTTCCGCTTATGGCGACAAAATCTATGCGGAGCCCACCACCATCACCGGTTCGATCGGCGTGTTCGGCCTGTTTTTCAACGTGCAGAAACTGGCCGGCGACTTAGGGCTGACCTTTGACGTGGCGAAGACCGGGAAATTTGCCGATGCCCTCACGTTCAGCCGGCCGAAGACGGATGAGGAGCTGGCCCTCGTCCAGCAACGGGTTGATTGGATTTACGGCCAGTTTATCGGCAAAGTTGCCGAGGGCCGACAGCTCGATCGCGCAGTGGTTGAGGAAATCGCCCAAGGCCGCGTGTGGTCGGGCACCGAGGCGAAGAAGCTCGGGCTGGTGGATGAAATCGGCGGCCTCGATGCCGCGGTAAAATTTGCCGCGCAAAAGGCGCAGCTGGGCGACAACTATCGTGTCGCCGAGTACCCGAGCAAAAAGGAACTGGCCGAGGCCATCGTGGACTGGTTCCATGGCGAGAAGCATGAACAAACGCGCGATGCGGACGCACTGAGCCAGCTCATGGCTCAAATCAAGGAGCAGGCCAAGAGCCTGCGCGAGTTCAACGACCCGCGCGGCATCTATGCCCGCCTGCCGCTGGAGATGATGATAAAATGAACCCGACGACCAACCAGGACTTCAGACTCTCAAAAGACACGCCTGCGACGGCCATCCCGGCGGGCGATGAACTGACGCTGCCCGCGGGCACGGAGGTTTTTGTGACGCAGACGCTGGGTGGCACCGTGACCGTGCGCACCAACCGCGGGCTGTTTCGCATTGCGCGCGAACATACCGACGCGCTCGCCGGGTTTTCCTTGAAAACCGAAAAGGCCGGCGCGGTCGCCGAGTTCAGCGAGAGCGCCGTATGGGACGCGATGAAGAGCTGTTTCGACCCGGAGATCCCGGTGAACATCGTCGACCTTGGCTTGGTTTACGACCTCTCCATCGAAAAGACGCCGCAGGGCGGTCATGCGATCGAGGTGAAAATGACCCTGACCGCGCCCGGCTGCGGCATGGGACCGGTCATCGCGGAAGACGCGCGAGAGAAAATCGCCGCGCTGCCGACGGTGGAGTCGGCCAAGGTGCACATCGTCTGGGATCCGATCTGGACGCCGCAGATGATTTCCCCCGAGGGAAGAAAAATTCTGGGACTGGAGTGATTTTATCATGGCCTTGGTCACTCGTCATTGGTCGTAATGGGTATTTTATATTTGGGCGTTGGACCTGTCCTCCGTAGCCCTGAGCTTATCGATAGGGGCGAAGGAGGATGTTCAGGTGCACACCCGACCATGAAGCGTACCGGGCGGGCGGGATACCCAAGCTCTCGTGAAATGCAGGTGCGTGCGACCTTCGGCCAGCGCGTGCACGGAATCGGATAGGGAAGCTCGAAGCAGGGCCGGATCGGCCGTGGCCGCGTGCTTGAAATGGGAGCTTGATCCAGGCCGAACGGCACAAGGTGCAACGCGACCCGACTGTAATGCAAAAGAGATGTATTTATATTTTCATTTGCATACAAACATAGGGTGTTTTATCTAGGCTGTTGCGGTGTAAGCATGAACCCAAAATTCATTCATCCAGCTTTATGAAACAATGGGAAAGGCGGGCTTTGAATTGATGAAGCCACTCGTGCGGGATGCTATGTCAGCCGCGGGCCTGTCCCTTAAAAACCAATCATGATCATGAAACTCACGCCATTGTTACGACATTTTTTGCTGGCCGGCCTTTTTGGGTGCCTATCCTCTTTTGGTGTTCTCCCGCTTCTCGCGACCCCCACCTTAAATGTGCTTTATCAGTTTACCGGCGTCGACACCGATGGATTAAATCCTGAAGCCGGCCTGGTGCAGGGCACCGACGGCAACTTTTACGGCACGACCAATGGTGGGGGCACGGCGGCCGCGGGCACCGTTTTTAAGACGACCCCGGCGGGCACCACCACCACCTTGTATTCGTTTACCGGCGTCGGCACCGATGGAGCAGGTCCTTTGGCTGGCCTGGTGCAGGGCACCGACGGCAACTTTTATGGCACGACCGAATTTGGGGGTAGTGGCGGCGATGGCACCGTTTTTAAGATGACCCCGGCGGGCACCACCACCACCTTGTATTCGTTTACCGGCGCCGGTACCGATGGAGCATTTCCTTTGGCCGGCCTAGTGCAGGGCACCGACGGCAACTTTTATGGTACGACCGAATTTGGGGGCAGTGGCAACGGCAATGGCGTCGTTTTTGAGACGACCCCGGCGGGCACCACCACCACATTGTATTCGTTTACCGGCGTCGACACCGATGGAGCAAATCCTGAAGCTGGCTTGGTGCAGGGCACCGACGGCAACTTTTACGGCACGACCGAATTTGGGGGCAGTGGCGGCGATGGCACCGTTTTTGAGACGACCCCGGCGGGTACCACCACCACCTTGTATTCGTTTACCGGCGCCGGCACCGATGGAGCAGGTCCTTTGGCTGGCTTGGTGCAGGGCACCGACGGCAATTTTTACGGCACGACCGAATTTGGGGGCAGTGGCGGCGATGGCACCGTTTTTAAGATGACCCCGGCGGGCACCACCACCACCTTGTATTCGTTTACCGGCGCCGGTACCGATGGAGCATTTCCTTTGGCCGGCTTGGTGCAGGGCACCGACGGCAACTTTTATGGCACGACCGAATTTGGGGGCAGTGGCAACGGCAATGGCGTCGTTTTTGAGACGACCCCGGCGGGCACCACCACCACCTTGTATTCGTTTACCGGCGTCGGCACCGATGGAGCAACTCCTAAAGCGGGCCTGGTGCAGGGCACCGACGGTAACTTCTACGGCACGACGGCGGGCGCGGGCAGTGGCGGCGATGGCGTCGTTTTTCAACTGATCCTTTCGCCAGCCGCTGCGCCGGTCTTTAGTCCCGTGGCGGGCACCTATTCGAGTGCACAGAACGTGACGATTACCACGGCCACCAGCGACGCCTCGATTGTCTATACCACGGACGGCAGTTCCCCGACTGAAGTCGGCGGCACGGTTACGCATGGCACCTTGTATTCAGGGGCGGTTTCTTTCCCCGCCACCACCACGCTCAACGCCATGGCTTTCAAGAGTGGCTTGGCCGACAGCGCCGTGGCCACCGCCGCCTACACCATCCAGCCAGGTATCGACTGGGACATCGCTGGGGCCGCCGGCTTCAACGGCAATGGCAACTCCGACCTCGTCTGGCAGAGCAATGTGAGCGGGCAGCGCGCGCTCTGGCTGATGAACGGCACCACGTATGCCGGCAGCGTCAGCCTCGGGTCTGTTACCACCGACTGGAAGATCGCCGGCACCGCCGACTTCAACAAGAATGGCAACTCCGACCTCATCTGGCAAAACACGGTGAACGGGCAGCGCGCCATCTGGCTGATGAACGGCACCACGTATGCCAGCGTGGTCAGTCTCGGGAACGTTGCCACCGACTGGGAGATCGTCGGTGCCGCCGACTTTAACGGCGATGGCTATCCCGACCTCATCTGGCAAAACACGGTGAACGGGCAGCGTGCCATCTGGCTGATGAACGGTACCACGTATGTCAGCAGCGTCAGCCTTGGATCTGTTACCACAGACTGGCGGATCGCAGGTGCCTACGATTTTAACAAGAATGGCAACTCCGACCTGATCTGGCAAAACTCAGTGAACGGCCAGCGCGCCATCTGGCTGATGAACGGCACCACCTATGCCAGCAGCGTCTCTCTCGGAACGGTTACCACCGACTGGGACATCGCCGGCGCCGCCGACTTTAACGGCGATGGCAAACCCGACCTCATCTGGCAAAACACGGTGAACGGGCAGCGCGCGGTCTGGCTGATGAACGGCACCACGTATGTCAGCGCCGTCAGCCTCGGGTCTGTCCCTTGAATGCCGAGCAAGCATTGGGCCGTACAACCTGCTATTTCAAAGGGCAGGGGATGTCCTCGGTGATCCCATGCTTCGATAAAGCTTTGCGGGCGGCCTGCAGATTGCGAAAGTTGATATTTATTGCCGGCACTTCGCCGGCGATTTGAAATCTTCCGATGTCGAAAAAAAGCCGAGCCAGGGCGGCAGCCAATGCTGCGCCGAGTGCAAAAGCCTCGGCGTCGACGAATACAAAAGCCCCGGCGTCGATCCCCGCTTCGCCACCTCCCGGGGAAATTATTTTCCTGGATCGCCGGCTCACCCTGTTGGCCGGCGGCATCATCGTGCTCGCGGCGTTGGCGGCCTATTACAACAGTTTTTCCGGGCCGTTCATTTTCGACGATCGGCCTGCGATCACCGAGAACCCGACCATCCAGCATTTGTGGTCGGCCCTGGCGCCCCCGCCAAAGGGAGGCGTCCTCGGCCGTCCACTGGTCAACTTCTCCCTGGCGCTGAACTATGCTGTCGGCGGCCTGCAAGTCTGGGGCTACCACGCGATGAAC
>DATMNP010000155.1:0-26159 GCA_035568935.1 Opitutaceae bacterium
CGATCCATTTTGAACTTCACCCTCTGGGCTGGGGCGAGAGCCGGTGCCGGGCGGCGTTGGCCGCGAAGGTCAGGGCTTCAGCCCAATCCTTCGCGCCCGCCTGGCCCCACACCGGCTGCGCCCTCAGCGACGGACTATGCCCATTTGAAGACACACCCTAAGCCTGGTCGGCCGATGCAGGCGGCACCGGCGGCCGGCCGATGGATACGGCGGCCAGGCCGAGCAAGGCGAAGACCGCGCACCACGCGATGAACCAGTCGCCATGCTGCACGTAATAACTCTGCTGGCCGATCCAGCGCGCGTCGCGCGTCACCTCCATGCCCCTTGTGCCGCGAAAATAGATGGTGCCATCGTCGTTGGTCAGCACCGTGCGGATGCCGCCAAACTCGTCGATCCAGCCGCTCCAGCCGGCGTTGCCACAGCGCAAAACCGGCCGGCGCGTCTCCACCGCGCGCAAAACCGAATGCGCGGCGTGCTGGTAGGCCGCCCCGCCCTCGCCAAACCACGCGTTATTGGTCAGCACCACCAGCGCGTCCACGCCGGCCAGCGCGTTGTCGCGCGCCAGGCTCGGAAAAACATCCTCGTAACAAATCAGCGGGCCGAGCGTGAGCGTGCGATGGTCAAGGTTGACCGTGAGCGGCTGCGCCGCGTGGCCGCGTGCGTCATCGTCGTCGCCGATGGGCACGATTTTTTTCAACCAGCCCAGCAGCGGACGCAGCGGCACGTATTCGCCAAACGGCACGAGCTTGCGCTTCGCATAATAAACCGGCTGCAGCCCCGCGGCCGGATCGACCACACACGCGGCGTTGTACCACGCCTCGCCGGGCTGGGCTCCGGCGAGCCCGGTCGAGCCGCCGGCGGGCTCGACGGCGATGGTCCCGAGCACCAGAGGCGTGTGCGCGCGGCGCGCCAGCGACTCGGCCCACGCCTGCATCTGGCCATCGCCGCGCACGGCCCACGGGGTCGTCGCCTCCGGCCAGAGGATGATGTCGGGATACGACGCCGCGGCTTCGAGGGTGCTCTTTTCCAAAACATCAAGGATCGCCGGGCCGCGCGCCGGATCCCATTTCACTTCCTGCGGGATGTCCGGCTGCACCATCGCCACGCTGGCCAGCGGCTGCACATACCTCGCACGGTTAAACGTGTCGCTCAGCGGCAGCATCGTCGCAAACATCAGGATGAGCAGCGCGAGCAAAAATTCCGGCGGACGCCGCCGCAGGCTGGGCAGGCCGTCGCGCAGCGCCCGGTGAAAATACGCGGCAAACCCGAGGTTGAAAACGATGAGGATATACGACACGCCCCACGCGCCCGTCCACGCCGCGATTTGCAGCACGGCGCTGCGCTGCCACTGGCTCGCGGCCAGCGGCAGCCAGGGAAATCCGCCGAGAAACCAGGTGCGCGACCATTCGATCAGCACCCACCACCCGGCGAGGCCGAGCATCGCAAGCAGGCGCAGCAGCGCCTGCCGGCCGCGCATCCGCGGCAAAACCCACCACGCGCCGAGGTACCACAGGCCCGTCCACGCGCCCATGAACGGCCCGAGCAGCAACAACCCGAGCCACGTCACGTGGTGCAGCCAGCCGAGCAAAATCGTCCACGCCACCGCCTGCGCCGCGAACAGGGTCAGCGCGTAGGGCTTGAACCGCGGCCGCTCGTACGCCCAGAAAAGCGCCGGCCCCGCAAAGGCGTAGGCAAACTCCGGCGTGGTGTACGGCGGGAACATCAGCACCGTCAGCACCACCGTCAGCCCAAACACCGCCACAGCCCAGACCAACCCGGGATTTTTCTGATAAAACGAGGGTTGCTCGGCGTAAGGATCGTAAGGCGGCAAATCAGGCATGGAAGGAGGGAGCCTTGAACATCCAACATCCAACATTCAACATCCAACGTCCAAACCCGAACATGAAACTCTGAACGTCGAAGGACCTAAGGCCATCATGGGAATGGGTATTCGCTCTCTGACACAAATGGATCGTCTCGTATTGTCATTCCGAGCCGTGCGAGGAATCTCACAAATATCGATTCCGCGAGATCCTTCGCTTCGCTCTGGATGACAAAAAGCATGCGACGCCCCAGGTGCTTCCAACTTCTGCATCCAGATTCGACATTCAGCGTCCAGCGTTTTCCCTAAGCCCGTCAAGCTTCGCCAGCGCGGCCGGCAGTTCGCCGAGGCCCGCCAGTTGTGCAAACCGCGCGTGGCCGGCGGGAGCCGCGGACTCCACGCTCTCATGGGTCGAAGTGAGGTGGTACGGAATGTAAGCGGCCGCGCCTCCCACCTCAAGCACGGGCAGGATGTCGGACTTGAGCGAATTGCCGACCATGAGAAATTCCGCGGGCGCGACGCCATGCTTGCGCAACACGCGCGCGTAGGCCGCGCCGTCTTTTTCACTCAAAACCTCGACCGCGCGGAAATGCGGGGCGAGGCCCGAGGCGGCCACCTTGCGCTCCTGGTCGCGCAGGTCGCCCTTGGTAATGACCAGCAGCGTGTGCGTGGCAGCCAGCGGGGCCACGGCTTCCCTCACTCCGGGCAGCAGCTCGACCGGGTGGGCGAGCATGTCCCGGGCGAGGTCGAGGATTTGCTGGATTTCCTCGGCAACAATGCGCCCCTCGGTGAGGCGGATGGCGGTCTCGATCGCATCCAGGGCAAACGCCTTTATGCCGTAGCCGTAAAGCGCAATGTTGCGCATCTCCGTCGCATAAAGTTCGCGGTCCACGGCGGCGCGGTCGTGGTAGCGGGCCAACAGGTCGCAACAACGCTGATGGGCATCCTCAAAAATGGTTTGGTTGTGCCAGAGCGTGTCGTCGGCATCGAAACCAATGGTCGTGATCATAATAAACGCGCCTCCTGCGCGTTTATGCGCCGTGGCATTGTTTGTACTTTTTCCCGCTGCCGCAGGGGCAGGGATCGTTGCGGCCGACTTTCGGCAGATCGCGGCGGATGGTGACGGAAGGGAGCTTGATTTCCTTTTCTTCCTGCGGCGAAGCCGGCGGCGGTTCGACTGCGCCACCGGAAAAAGTAACCCGGCTCGTAACCGTGGGGCCGGGAGGGGGCGGCGGCAGGGCCCCGTTGGGCGCGGCCGGTGGTGCATCCGGTGTTTGCATCCACCCAATGCGGCGGCGGAAAAGATTGGTGCAAATCTGCAGGCGGACGTTGTCCATCAGTTCCGCGAAGCACGAGTAGGCCTCGTTTTTGTATTCAACGAGCGGATCCTTCTGGCCGTAGCCGCGCAGGCCGATGTGTTTGCGCAGGTCTTCCAGCTCGGTGAGGTGCTCCTGCCAGTGGTGGTCGATGGCGCTGATGACGATGTAGCGCTCGAGCATGCCCAGCGCCTCGGGCGGCTCGGCCGCCTCCTTCACCGCATAGGCTTCCTTGATGCGCTCGATCAACTGCTTGGCCAGGGAATCAAGGTCGTCGCCGGTGAGTTCCTCCGCCTTGAGGCCGATGGGGAAATGCCCGTTGACCCAGCCAATGAAACTTTCGATGGCCGCAGGGTTGGCGCCTCTTCCACCGAAGCCGGCGGCCTCGAGACGCGTGGCCAGCTCTTCCTCGATTTGCTCGAAGATGATGTCCTTCGCGCGCTCGGCGGCGATGGCGCCATTGCGGATGCCGTAGATGACTTCGCGCTGCAGGTTGAGGACGTCGTCGTACTGGAGCGCGCGTTTGCGCTGGGCGAAATTCTGCTGCTCGACTTTTTTCTGCGCGCTCTCGATGGAGCGGTTGAGCAACCAGTGTTCGAGCTCCTCGCCTTCTTTCATCGTGCCTTCCATCAGGCGCGAGGCCGTGCCGCCGCTCAGGAAAATGCGGAGCAGTTCATCCTCAAGGCTGAGGAAAAACTTGGTGAGGCCGGGGTCGCCCTGGCGGGAACAGCGGCCGCGGAGCTGGCGGTCGATGCGGCGCGATTCGTGGCGCTCGGTGCCGATGACGCAGAGGCCGCCGAGGTCGCGCACGCCTTCGCCGAGTTTGATGTCGGTGCCGCGGCCGGCCATGTTGGTGGCGATGGTGACGGCGCCGCGCAGGCCGGCGCGCATGACGATCTCGGCCTCCTGCTGGTGGAACTTGGCGTTGAGGACGGTGTGGATGATGCCGGTGCGCTTGAGCATGCGCGAGAGCACTTCGGAGGACTCGACGGACACGGTGCCAACCAGCACGGGCTGGCCCCGTTTGTTTGCGACCTCGATTTCGCGGATGACGGCGCCGTATTTGTCGCGGCGGGTCTTGAAAATGGAGTCGTTCCGGTCGATGCGGATGCAGGGCTTGTTCGTGGGGATGACGACGACGTCGAGCTTGTAGATGTCGTGGAACTCGGTGGCCTCGGTCTCGGCCGTGCCGGTCATGCCCGCGAGTTTTTCATACATGCGGAAATAATTCTGGATGGTGATGGTCGCGTAGGTGCGCGTCTCGCGCTCGATCGCAACGTTTTCCTTGGCCTCGACGGCCTGGTGGAGCCCGTCGGACCAGCGGCGGCCGGGCATGGTGCGGCCGGTGTTTTCATCGACAATCAGCACCTTGCCGTCCTGGACGACGTACTGGACGTCGCGCTCATAAAGCGAATAGGCGCGCAGGAGTTGCGAGATGGCATGGATCTCCTCGCTGACATCGCCATAGCGCTGCTGGGCCTTGAGCTTGATTTCCTCTTTCTGCTCGGGCGCAAGCGTGGTGTTTTTGTCGAGCTCGCTGAATTCGGTGGCGAGATCGGGCATGACAAAGGCATCGGGATTGTCGGGGCGAAGATGCTTGCGGCCGATTTCGGAGAGGTCGGCCTGCTGCTGGCGTTCGTCGATGACAAAGAGCAGCTCCTCCTTGAGCCGGTAAAAGGCCTCCTTGTTGAAGTCGGAACTCATTTCCGACTCGGCCTTGTCGAGCAGCTTGCGCCACTCCGATGTCTCCATCAGGCGGAGCAGCAATTTGTTTTTCGGCGTGCCCGATTTCACCTGCAATAATTTAAAGATCGCGGTCCTGACGGGGTCGGGATCGATGTCTTTCGCACCCTGTTTTTTCAGCGCTTCGGCCTCCTGCTTGCGAACTTCCGGCGTTTTTTCCAACTCCGCGCGGGCTTCGGCCACGAGCTTGTTGCAGAAACGCATCTGGTCGGCGAAGAGGCGGTCGATGGCGGGCTTGAGGCGCGTGAACGGCTGCTCGCGCTCGATGGGCGCAGGGCCCGAGATGATCAGCGGCGTGCGCGCCTCATCCACGAGGATCGAGTCAATTTCGTCCACGATGCAGTAGAAATGGTCGCGCTGCACCTGGTCTTCCTTCCGCGTGGCCAGGCCGTTGTCGCGCAGGTAGTCGAAGCCGAACTCGCTCGCGGTGCCGTAGGTGATGTCGCGCGCATACATCTCGCGACGCTGCTGGGACGGCATCGACTGCTGGATACAGCCGACAGTGAGACCGAGGAAATTATAGAGGTGGCCCATCCATTCGGAGTCGCGTCGGGCCAGGTAGTCGTTGACGGTGACAAGCTGGGCGTTGCGGCCGGCGAGGGCGTTGAGGTAGAGCGGGAGCGTGGCGACCAGGGTCTTGCCCTCGCCGGTGGCCATCTCGGCGATCTTGCCCTGGTGAAGCGCCATGCCGCCGATCAGCTGCACGTCGAAATGCACCATGTCCCACGTCAGCTCGTGTTCGCAGACGATGACCTTGCGGCCAACGAGGCGGCGCGCACCGTTTTTCACCGCGGCAAACGCTTCCGGCAGAATCTCGTTGAGCGCGGCGCCCTTGTCGGCCGCCGCGGCGACGCGGGTGCGGAACTCATCGGTCTTGGCGCGGAGCTGCTCGTCGGTGAGCGACTGGTATTGCTGCTCAAACTCGTTGATGCGGACGACCAGCGGGCGGCATTGGTCGAGAAACTTCCGATAGTGCCGTCCAGAAAACTTTTTGAGGAAAAACGAAATCATGAAAAGGGTTAAAGGTGTAGCCAATGCCCCGTTCTTGGCAAATGACAAATGCCAGCGGCCATGCTTCCTTTAGCCCTGCGGCCATACCAAGGCCCACGCGGGCCTGTTAAAACCCGGCTTTCGTCAGTTCTTGATCGAACTTTGCAAGGAAGTCCTCAAAGGCACGGGTGTACGCCAGCTGCCAATCGGAATCCGTGCCCATGGGCATAACGCCAGTGGCACCAGAACCCTGGACCGTGAAGGTTTGCGTGTGTCCATCATGTTTCGCGATGAAGGAACAATCGACACTCGCTATAAATGGACCGTAAGGAGTCCACGCCCAGAACGAATTGATCCTTACATCGACAGTATAATCGGCCGAGGCACTGGTCGTAATCGCATAGCCGCGGCGGGCGAAGCCCTGCGCGACAAGTTCCTTTACTCTCGTCTGCACCGTTTCACCGGGAGGCAGAGCGACATCACCCATGGCGTGACCAAAGCCATTGCGCTGGCGGCCGATAACGGTCGACAGCTGTTCAGCGGACTGGCTGTTGACGTCGCCATCAATCGAAGGCGTCGACGGATGGTCGGGGTTGTTTTCAAAACGCCTTGCATCCACGATCGAGTTAATGGCCACGGTTCCTTTGGAGGCCGGCAAGGACATGGTGGCCGTCGGCACCGGAAGATCCACCGTGCGGCGGCCGAGAACACATCCGCTGCCAAATAGGCTGAACGCCAACGCCAGGCAGAAGGCGAAAAGATTTTTCATGGGGAAGAACCCATTGCGCCCTGACTTTTGATGCTTTTGCAAGAATCAAACCTGCTCGCGGAAATAATCGATGGTGCGCTTGAGGCCTTCCGCGAGTTGCACGGTCGGCTCCCATTTCAGGACTTTCTGCGCCAGCGCGATGTCGGGTTTGCGTTGCTTGGGGTCGTCGGCGGGCAGCGGCTTGTGGATGATCCTGGATTTTCCGCCCACCATCTGGAGGGTGAGTTCGGCCAGTTGCAGCATCGTAAACTCGCAGGGGTTGCCAAGGTTGAGCGGGCCGATGGTCTCGGCCTGGTTCATAAAACGCACAAAACCCTCGATGAGGTCGTCCACGTAGCAGAACGAACGCGTTTGCATGCCGTCGCCGTAAACGGTGAGGTCTTCGCCCTTCAGCGCCTGCACGATGAAGTTCGACACCACGCGGCCATCGTCGGCGAGCATGCGCGGGCCATAGGTGTTGAAGATGCGCACGACGCGGATGTCCACGTGGTTTTCGCGGTGATAATCGAAAAACAGCGTCTCGGCGCAGCGCTTGCCCTCGTCATAACACGAGCGGCGGCCGATGGGGTTGACATGCCCCCAATAACTTTCGGGCTGGGGATGCACCTGCGGATCGCCGTATACTTCGCTCGTGCTGGCCTGGAAAACCCGCGCCCGCAGGCGCTTGGCAAGGCCAAGGCAGTTGATCGCGCCCATGACCGAGGTCTTGACGGTCTTGATGGGATTGAACTGGTAGTGCACCGGTGAAGCCGGGCAGGCGAGGTTGTAGATCTGGTCCACCTCGAACTTGAACGGATCGATGATGTCGTGCCGCACCAGCTCGAACCGGGGATGCTCGAGCAGGTGCGCGATGTTTTGTTTGCGGCCGGTGAAAAAGTTGTCGAGGCAGATGACTTCGCAATCGGCCTTGATGAGCCGATCGCAAAGATGGGAGCCAAGAAAACCCGCTCCGCCGGTGATGAGAATGCGCATGAGTTAATAGGATTAGTCCAAGCCGCAGGTGCAGGCCAGCAAAACTGGCGCGCCGGCCGAGCGCCCCCAAAGACGCGTTCCAGACCCTGGTGTTTTCATGGAAGTTCCCTTCATAAAGTGACTTTGGGGTTATTAATCAATAACTAGCACAACCAATGCCACTATTTCGAGGCTTCGTAGCGCTTGATCCATGCCTGGCTCCATGCCGCAAAATCACCCGCCTCGATGTGCGCCCTCGCCTGCGCCATCAGGCCGAGGTAGAAATGCACGTTGTGCAGCGTGAGCAGGGTGCCAGCCAGCATTTCGCCGGCCTGCACCAGATGGCGCAGATAGGCGCGGGAGAAACCCGCCGTGTAATTGCCCAGGCCCTCGACAATGGGCCGCGGATCCGCCCGGAATTTTTCGTTGCGAAGATTGAGCGGGCCATCGGGCGTGAAGACGAGGCCGTTGCGCGCCACGCGCGTCGGCAGCACGCAGTCGAACATGTCCACGCCGAGCGCGATCATCTTCAGCAGTTGCGGCGGAGTGCCCAGGCCCATTGTATAACGCGGTTTTTCAGCGGGCAAAAACGGCGCCGTCGCGCCAATTTGTTTCAACATTTCCGGCTCCGGCTCGCCCACGCTCACGCCCCCGATCGCGTAGCCGGGAAAATCGAGCGCCGCCAGCGCCTCGGCCGCCCCGCGCCGCAGGTCGTCGAACGTCGAACCCTGCACGATGGCAAAAACCTGGTGTCCCGCCGCGAGAAACCCGTTTTCGGTCGCGATTTCCTTGCACTGCCTGGCCCAGCGCAAACTGCGCTCGCACGCCCGCGCGCACGCGTCGCGCCCGCACGGCCACGGCGGGCACTCGTCGAGCACCATCGCGATGTCGCTGCCGAGGTTCTGCTGGATCGTCATCACCTCGCGCGGCCCCAGGAACAAGTTGGCCCCGTCGATGTGCGATTGGAACGCCACGCCGTCGTCACGGACATCGCGCAGCTTCGCCAGCGAGAAAACCTGGAACCCTCCGCTATCCGTGAGAATCGGCCCGTCCCAACCCATGAATTTATGCAGCCCGCCCAGCTCGCGGATCAGCTCGCTGCCCGGCCGCAGGTTCAGGTGGTAGGTATTGCCCAGGATGATCTGCGCGCCCACTTCGCGCAGATGCGCCGGGGTCAACGCCTTGACCGTGCCCTGCGTCCCGACGGGCATGAACATCGGCGTATCCACCACCCCATGGTTCGTGCGCAGCCGACCGCGGCGCGCCGCCGTGGCGGTATCGGTCTTGAGCAGTTGAAAATGGCCGGCCATCCACCTTACCCAGCCGTATGCTTGACCCTGCTGTCAATCCACGGATAATTTCCCCCTGTGCTGCTCGTTATCGACAATTACGATTCCTTCACCTTCAACCTCGTCCAATATTTTGGCCAGTTGGGCGTGGAGCAGCGCATTTTCCGCAACAACGAGATCACTCCCGCGCAAGCTCTCGCGCTCAACCCCGACCGCGTCCTTCTTTCGCCCGGCCCGTGTTCGCCGCGCGAAGCCGGCGTCACGCTCGACATCATCCAGGCGTTCGCCGGGAGAAAACCGATTTTCGGCGTCTGCCTCGGCCACCAGGCGATCGGCCATTATTTTGGCGGACACGTCGTGCGCGCCGGCCGCCTCATGCACGGCAAGACCTCGCCCATCCTGCACAAAAACACCGACCTTTTCCGCGGCCTGCCCCAGGCCTTCAAGGCCACGCGCTACCATTCGCTCCTCGTCGAACGCGCCACCTTTCCCGCCGATCTCGAAATCACCGCCGAGACGGCCGAAGGCGAAGTCATGGGCCTGCGCCACAAAACCCTGCCCATCTGGGGCGTGCAATTTCATCCCGAATCCATTGCCACCGAGGGCGGCATGAACATTCTCAAGAACTTCCTGTCGCTGAACTAGGTTTTCGCCTTCCACCTTGGCCTCCAGCCCATAACCTCTCACCGTTCCCATGCGCTGCCCCAAATGCACCTCGATTGAGGACAAGGTTATCGACTCCCGCATCAGCAAGGAAGGCACCGCCATCCGCCGCCGCCGCGAATGCCTTGAGTGCGGCCACCGCTTTACCACCACCGAGTCGTTCGTGCGCGAAGGCCTCGCGGTGATCAAGCGCGATGGCCGCCGCGAGGAGTTCGACCGCGATAAACTCGTCCACGCCGTCCGCGCCGCCTGCCACAAGCGGCCCATCGACCTCGAGCAGCTCACCATGCTCGTGGACGACGTGCTCGACGAACTCGAGGCCAGTTACGAAAACGAGATTCCCAGCCGCGCCATCGGCGACGCCGTCATGACCCGCCTCCGCCGCGTCGACCAAGTCGCCTACGTCCGCTTCGCCAGCGTGTACAAGGAATTCCGCGACGTCACCGAATTCGTGGACGAAATCAGCAGCCTCGGCAAAACCAAGCCGGAGCATCACTGATCGGCATCCAGCTTTTGCCATCCAGTCTGTGGGCGGGGTGCCCGTTCGGCTGAGCTCACAGCCGAGGCCTCACCCCGCGGAAACGCCAAAGTTTTCTTTCCATTTGCCCCCATTAGCGAAAATTAGCGGTTCACCATGCCGACCCCCGATCGCGATGAGCTCCACCTCCTCCACTTGGTCAACGCCCTGTTTGCCCACGTCACCGGCCACGATCTCTATCTCGCGCAACAGATCAAGGCGGCCATCACCACGAGCCTCGCCGAGGCCGAACAGCGCCCCCCCGCCGATCCCGCCTTCATCGCTGCCGCCGCGCAGCTGCTCGAAAAACTCTGCGGTGACCTCCCGCAACACGGTTTTTATCACTGGAACGCCGCACACTCATTGACCGCCGCCGCGCCGCTTTTCGCGCGCGCTGAAATCATGACCGGCCTCAGGCACCTGGCCCCCTATCGCGAGTCCACGCTGCTCGTCACCAACCTCCGCGCCGCACTGCTGCCGCCCTCGGGCCGCTACACCGAGCGCGTGCGCCGGGATTACGAAAGCCTCCTCTCCCTCATCCGCGATCTCGCCGCCGCCCGCACCGCCCCCAGCGCCAATCTGCATTTGCTGTTTTTATGATTTTTCCCCTGATTGCCTAATGTCGCCTGCAGCTCCGTACGCAGATCATCGCAGATTGTTAACCACGGTTGAACGCTTATGCGCACTTATTTAACTTTCCGCCGATGGCGCGGATAGACGCGAATACGAATTGGCTGCGTTGCGCACGGTTTGCCAACAGCCCATCAGCCTGCCCGTCGTAGCTTGAAAAGCGAAGTTGGGTGATCCTAAATGCCCATCAGCGGTTAAAAATCTGATCCGAAAATTAGCGTTCATTCGCGGTTAAACCATCTGAATCCAATCCGTGATCATCCGTGTAATCCGCGGTAAAAAAATCTCACCATGGCCAAGACTCTCTTTCAAAAAATCGTCGACCGAGAAATTCCCGCGCACATTGAGCACGAGGACGAACGCTGCATCGTCATCCACGACATCCAGCCCCAGGCGCCCGTGCACCTGCTCATCATTCCCAAAAAACCGATCCCGCGCGTCGGCGACGCCACCGACGCCGATGAATCGATCCTCGGACACCTGATCGTGACCGCCGGCGTCGTCGCCAAAAAACTCGGGCTCGCCAAGGGCTTTCGCCTCGTCGTCAACAGCGGTCCCGACGCCTGCGAATCCGTCCCCCACGTCCATGTTCACCTGCTGGCCAAGCGCCAGATGCAATGGCCGCCGGGCTGACCGGCTCATCCGCAACCAGCCCAACCATAAATCAGGCATGTCAAGAATCTCCAAGTGCCGCCTGTGCCGGTCGGCAAACCTGGCAAGCTTGCTCGATTTGGGAGAACAATGCTTTACCGGCGTTTTCCCCAAGTCTGTGCATGATCCAGTCCCAAGCGGCCGCCTGGAGCTGGCGAAATGCGGCCATTGCGACCTGGTCCAGCTGATGCATTCCTTTGATTCTGCGCAGCTCTACGGCCATACTTACGGCTATCGCTCGGGCCTGAACGGCTCCATGGTGCATCACCTTGAATCCATCGTACATGGCATTGTAGGGCGCGTGGGTCTGGCCCACGGCGACTTGGTCATCGATATCGGCAGCAATGACGGCACCACTTTGCGCGCATACCCCGACCGGGGCCTGGATTTCCTGGGCATCGACCCAACCGGCGAAAAATTCAAACGCTTCTACCCTTCGGATGTGCGCGTGGTGCCCGATTTTTTCTCGGCCGCCGCGGTGAAAAATGCGGTGGGGCCAAAAAAAGCCAAAGTGGTGACTTCCATTGCCATGTTCTACGACCTTGAGGATCCCGGCGAATTCATGAAGGAGGTGGTTTCTGTCCTGGCCAAGGATGGCGTGTGGGTTTTTGAACAAAGTTACCTGGGCAGCATGCTGCAGACAAATTCCTACGACACCATTTGCCACGAGCACCTGGAATATTATGGCTTGAAGCAAATCCACCGGATGACGGAAGCGGCGGGCCTGAAGATCATGGATGTTACCTTTAGCGATGCCAATGGGGGAAGCTTCCGCATAACGGTATCATCCCAGGACTCGCCCTATCCCGAGAATGCCGCCCTGGTGCAATCCATCCTGGAAAAAGAAGACCGGGGCGGCCTTTACTCCCTGCCCACCTATGAAAAGTTTGCCACCAGGGTGGAAGCACACAAAAAGGCGGTGCATCAGTTTTTTGCACGCGCCAAAGCCGAACGCGCCCACGTGTTGGGTTACGGAGCTTCCACCAAAGGCAACGTGTTGCTGCAATACTGCGGCGTGCACACCCGGGACCTGGCCTGCATCGCGGATGTCAATGAAGATAAATTTGGTTCCTTCACACCAGGCACGTTGATCCCGATCGTGTCTGAAGCCACCGCCCACCAGATGAAGCCTGATTATTTCTTTGTGCTGCCCTGGCACTTCCGGGCCGGTATTTTGCAGCGCGAAAATCTTTTCCGCGAGGCCGGGGGCAAACTCGTGTTTCCCCTGCCTGAACTCGAAATCGTCTGATGAAAAAAGCCCTTATTGTCGGCCGCGGGGGACAGGATGGCCGTTTGCTGCACGAACATTTGGTGCAACTTGGATATCAGGTGGCAGGCATCGGCCGGCATGAATATTGTTCTCCCGCCCGGGAGGTGAAGCCCTTCGATATTAAAGCACCCGGGCAAGTCAGCGGGCTGCTGGGAGATTTAAAGCCGGACGAAATTTATTACCTGGCTGCCCACCATCACTCTTCGGAGGAAGCCATCCCGTCCGAAGAAGAATTGTGGCGCCACAGTTTCGATGTGCATGTGCATGCCTGGCTCAATTTTTTGGAGGCGGCGCGCGTCAACAGCCCACACAGCCGGCTGTTTTATGCCGCCTCCTCGCTGATTTATGGTGTGGCCGAAGGCGATCGGCAAAACGAGGATACTCCCTGGCGCCCACAGACGCCCTATGGCGTAACCAAGGCCAGCGGCATGCTGGCGGCAGCCTGTTACCGCACGCGCCACGGGCTTTTTTCCGCTTGTGGCATTTTGTTCAACCACGAGTCCGAGCTGCGGTCGGAAAAGTTTATTTCTCAAAAAATTGTGCGGGCCGCGGTGGCGGTCCAGGCCGGCCGGCAAGAGCAACTGGTCGTGGGTGACCTGGGCGCCCGGGTCGACTGGGGTTATGCCCGCGATTACGTTGAGGCGATGCGAATAATCCTGCAGCTGCCGGAGGCGCGGGATTTTGTGGTTGCCAGCGGAAACACCCATTCCGTGCGCGACCTGGCCGAGACCGCGTTCGCCCTTCTGGGCTTGGACTGGAAAGAACACGTGATAGAGGATTCAGGGGTGATCAAACGCCAGCTGAAACCCATGATCGGCGATGCGTCAAAATTGTTTCGGCAGGGCGGTTGGCTGCCCCGCACTTCGTTCCGCGAAATGATCCGCCACATGCTTGTGGCTCAGGGAGGAAGAATCTGTGGCTGACCGAAAAACGCTGATTTTCAGTCCCACCTACAACGAGAGGGATAATGTCACGCCACTTTGGCAGGGCATTGCCGCTTTGGGGTTGGATGCAGACGTGTTGTTCATCGACGATAGCTCGCCCGACGGCACCGGCGAGGTTCTGGACACGTTGGCCGCCAAAAATCCGCGGCTGAAAGTTTTGCACCGCCCGGTCAAGCTTGGCATCGGCACCGCCCACCAAGCCGGCATCGCGTATGCCTACGACCACGACTATAATTTCCTGGTCACGCTGGACGCGGATTTCACCCATTCACCAAACAATATTCCGTTGCTTATTCGGCAGCTGGGAGAATCGGATGTGGCCGTCGGCTCGCGCTACATGAAAAAAGAGAGCCTCGCTGGCTGGAACCTTATGCGCAAGTCTCTTACCTTGTTTGCACATGTGCTAACCAGACTGCTGCTGGACGTGAAATATGACTCGACCGGGGCCTTTCGCGTTTATCGTTTGGAACATATCCCCCGCGAAATTTTCTCCCTAGTGGAATCCAAGGGATATTCGTTCTTTTTTGAGAGCTTGCATTTATTGAACTTCAATAAATTTAAAATCCAAGAGATGCCTATCGACCTGCCACCGCGCACCTATGGCACATCCAAAATGAGCTATAAAGATGCGCTTAAGAGCCTGGAAATACTGTTTACGACTTTTTTTAAACGTGTTTTTATGCGCAATTCGTTTCGAGTTAATTCCAAGCGAGCACTGGAAGAATGCGAGACCACAAATGACCGGCCCTGACGAAAACCCACGGCAAGACACCGAAGCCTGGAATGCTTACTGGGACAAAAAGAAAAGCACGAGGGGGTTATTTTACGACATTGTGGCGGAATTCTACCGTCGCGTGATTATCCGGCCCTCGCTCAATCGTTTTATTAAAACGAATTTCCACCAGGGAGATCCTGTTTTGCATGCGGGCTGCGGCAGCGGCCAGGTGGATACGGATATCCGCAGCTATATTTCGATCACCGCAATGGATATTTCGCCTGTCGCCTTGGAGATTTACAAACGCGAAAACGGCCCCGACAGCACGACTCTTCGGGCCAGCATCTTTCAAATTCCGCTGCCAGACGCTTCCATGGCGGGCATCTATAATCTGGGCGTGATGGAGCATTTTCCTGAAGAGGAAATTCAGCGCATCCTGCAGGAATTCCGCCGGGTGTTGCGCCCCGGCGGCCGTTTTGTGGCATTTTGGCCGCCAGAATTTGGCTTGAGTGTGCTTTTTTTGAAAACGCTCACAGCCCTCCTCAAGCCTTTGGTCAGGAAGGACTATAAATTCCACCCTGATGAAATCTGCCGGATCCAATCCAAGCGGCACGCCCTTGATATTTTCCAAAAGGCCGGCTTCAACGTGCATCAATACTCTTTTGGGCCACGCGATGCGTTCACCCATGCGGTGATTGTTGCGGAAAAGCCTTGGGCGTGACCGGACGTCTGGTGCCCGAAATCCTGGATCACGGCGTCCGATGAATGGCGACAGGCCACTTTTTATTGTGACCCATCCCGCAAGGCCCGTCAATTCGGGGCGCCTCGTTTGGAAAAGATCAAATTGGTGTGACTACGCTGCATTTGGGTCGAGCCATACTCGGTTGAGCGAAAATTATCCATGAAGCCGCTCAGGCTGTCCATTTCCGTCACTGTGCATTTTCCCTCGTGGATGATCGAAACGGAAAAGCCGAAATCGCTAAAGGTCTTCAAAAAATCGAACGGATCGATGCCGGTCTGCCGCAGTCCCCAGGGCCAAAACTCGGAAAACACCACCAAGGACTTCGAATGCTTCAGGGTTTCATGCAGACCCGCAAGGGCTATCTGTAGGGCAGCTGCCGCGTGAACCATTTTACCCGCGCGCCTCAAATGCCCCGTCGGCGCGCTTGGCCACGCAGTGCTTGAGCTCGAGCATCATCAATGTCGCGGAGAGCTGCGCCGCCGACAATCCGGTCTGCGCCGCCAGTGCGTCGGGCGCGAGGATCGCGCCGCCCCGGAAGCAGTCGTAAACGCGCGCCTCGTCCCCCGTGAGATTCGCCGGCCGGCCCGCGGCGACATCGGCCGGCTTTTCGCCGATCGCGGCCGGACGCAGGCCATCGAGATAGTTCAGGTCCTGCAAAATATCCTCGACGCCCGTCACCAGCACGGCGCCGTCGCGGATCAGCTGGTGGCAACCGCGGCTGGTCGGCTGGTCAATGCGCCCCGGCACGACGAAAACCGTGCGCCCCTGCTCGCCGGCAAAACGCGCCGTGATCATCGCGCCCCCGTCGACATCGCTCTCGACCACCACGATGCCCGCACACATTCCGGAAATGATGCGGTTGCGCATGGCGAAGGACTGCTTGTCCGCGCGCCGGCCAAAGGGGAACTCCGACAGCACTGCGCCGCTCTCCGCAATTTTTCGGAATAGCCCCAGGTTCTCCGGGGGATAGACGATGTCGAGGCCGTTGCCCAGGATCGCGGCGGTCTTGCCGCCGACGGACAACGCTCCCTCATGCGCGGCGGTGTCGATGCCGCGCGCCAGCCCGCTCACCACGCAGAAACCCAGCTTCGCCAGCTCCGCGCCCAGCTTTTTTGCCACGCTCTGCCCGTAAAGCGTCGTCTGCCGCGAACCCACGATCGCCAGGCATGGATGCTCGAACATGTAACCGCCTTTTCGATACAAACCGATCGGGGGATCGTGGATTTCCCTCAAAAGCGGCGGATAGCCCGCATCGCGGGTCGTGATAAACTCCGCGCTGGTCTTCGCAATTTTTTCCTCCTCCCTCGCCAGGTCGAAATGGCCGCGCCAGCCCGCCAGCGTCGCACTGATGACCGGCCCCACCCCTTTCACCGATCCGAGCCTCTGCGACCCCGTCGAAAAAATCACCCGCGGATCACCGCCGAATTCTGCCAGCAGCCGGTTCGTCGTGATCGGCCCGATATTGGGCAGCGCATTCAAAATCAAAAACGCCTGCCGTTCGGTGAGCTCTTCGTTCATGCATTAGTCTCCTTGGCCGGCGCAGGCGGCCCGCAAGGCCGCCGGCAGAAAGTCGAGCAGCTGGGTTGTCTGCACCGCCACCTGGCCATGCTCACGCGCAAGCGCATCCGCCGCCAGGCCATGCCACGCCACGCCACGGGCCACCGCGAGCAGCGGGTCCGCCGGCGTCTGCGCGAGCAATCCGCCAATCAGTCCCGCCAGCAGGTCGCCACTGCCGCCGCGCGCCAGCACCGGCCCGCCGAAAAAACTGTGATAGACCGCGCCCTCCGCATCACTGATGCGCGTCGTCGGGCCTTTGAGCGCGACGACCATGCCGGGGGTTTTGCAAAACGTGCGTAACTCCGCGCCGTGATTGATGCGTGCAAATTCACCCTCATGCGGCGTGAGCACCACGCGTTTTCCCGACGTCGCGGCCAGCACCGACGGTTGCAACGCATCCGCGTCGAGCAGCAGTGGCATCCGGGCCAGCCTGACAATCTCCTCCACCAGCACGCGAGTTTCCGCCTCCGTGCCCAATCCCGGGCCGAGCACAAATGCCGTGGCGCGCGGCAGCCGCGCCCGCACGAGCGCCAGACCCTTGTGCGCCAGGCCGCCCGACGGCGTCTCCGGCAGTCCCACCCACATCGCCTCAGGCGCGCGGGCGGCAAAGGCCGGCGCCAGCGATTCCGGCACGAACGCCGTCACCAGTCCCACGCCGCTGCGCAGCGCGGCCAGCACGGTCATCAGCACCGCGCCGGGATAGCTCCGCGAACCGCCCAGCACCAAAAGATGGCCAAACGTGCGCTTGTCCACGTCCGAGGATCGCAGTGTCGTCAACGGCCGCAAAATCTCCGTGGTCAACACGCGGTCGCGCACCGCCGGCAAATCATTTGATTGGAAAAATCCCAGGTCCAGAAAGCGCAAACGCCCAGCGGCGGGCGCGGTGAGCAGCGGCAACTTCACCGTGCCCGTCGCATACGTGAAATCAGCGCGAAATGAAATTTCGCCGGGCTTTTCGCCCACCCCGCTCGGCAAATCCACCGCCGCGCGCAAGCGGATGGCGGGATGGCCATTGATGCGACGCAAAAGTTTTGCCGTCGTCGCATCGATGGGCGGACGAAATTGGAAACCGAAAATGCCATCGAGGCAGAGGTCGCAGCTTGCGTCTAGATCATCCGCGATGGCCACGCGCGCCGGCGCGGCCTGCACCAGCGCCTGCCAGGCGCGCCGCGCCAGCGGGCGCAGCGTGCGTTCGCCGAACGCGAAGATCACGCCGGCCGAGGCCGCCGGATTTTTTTCCAGGATGAATTTGGCGGCAAGCAAGGCGTCGCCGCCGTTGTGGCCTTTGCCGACGAGGACAAGGATGCGGCCGCCGGGCGGGAATCCACCCATTTCAAGAAAATCCTGCAGCGCGGCCGCGCCCACGGCGCCGCCCGCGCGCTGCAGCGCGGCCCATTCGGCGGCTTCGTCGCCGGAAAAAAGTTTTTTCTCCCACGCGCTGGCCTCGGCGCAGATGAGAATCGGGATTGAGGAGGGAAGACTCATGGTTTGAAAACCGCAAAAATGAGATGGCTTTAAACCGCGGATAAACACGGATGAACGCAGATTTTTACATCAAGCTTTTTGGAGGATCTCTTTATCCGTGTTCATCTGCGTTTATCTGCGGTTAAAAGCTGGGTCGTCGGATATTTTAATACCAGCCATCGATCAGCGGTTCTAAACGCGCACCAGCGCGGCCACGGCCATGGCCATGGTATCGGTGTGCGAAAGCGTCAGCATGATACTTGTACCACCAACGTGCGCAAGGAGCGCCGCGCCCTGCGCGTCGAGGCGCACGTGCGGGACGTGGCGCAGGCCGTGGTAAACCGAGACCGATTTCCAGCCGAGCTCGGCGCCGATGCCGGTGGTGAAGGCTTTCGAGACCGCCTCCTTCGCGGCAAAGCGCGCGGCCAGATGCTTGTGCGGGTGTTTCATTGCGAGGCAGTAGGTGCGTTCTTCCTCGGTGAACACGCGCGCGAGGAAACGCTCGCCCTGGCGTTCGAACACGCCGCGGATGCGCTCGATCTCGATGATATCGCAGCCAAGGCCGAGCAGGATGCCGCCGGGGGGAAGGTCGAGGTTCATGGGTTCATCCGCGCTTTCATTTCTCGCACGGCTTCCCCGATGCCGGTGAAAAGCGCGCGGCTCATAATGCTGTGGCCGATGTTGAGCTCATGCAGGTGCGGCAGCCTGCGCACTTCGGCGATATTGATGTAGTTGATGCCATGGCCGGCGTTGACCACGAGGCCCGCGCTGTGCGCGAGGCTGGCGCCGAGACAGAGGCGCTCAAATTCCTTCGCTTGGCCCGGCGTGTGGCAGGCATTCGCATAGGCTCCCGTGTGCAGTTCAATCCATGGGGCGCGCAGGTTTGCGGACAACTCGATCTGCGGTTCGTCGGGATCGATGAAGAGGCTCGTCTTGATGCCGGCCGCATTCATCGCCTCGACACAGGCGTGCACGCGGTCGCGGTGGCCCACAACATCGAGCCCGCCTTCGGTCGTGATTTCCTGGCGGTTTTCGGGCACGAGGCAGACCGAGTCGGGCTTCAGCTTCAGCGCAAACGCCGTCATCGCTGGGGTGCAGGTCATCTCGAGGTTGAGGCGCGTGGCCGAGTTTTCGCGCAGCCGCCAGACATCGCGTTCCTGGATATGCCGGCGGTCTTCGCGCAAATGCACGGTAATGCCATCCGCACCCGCACGTTCCGCAAGAATCGCGAGCGCCACGGGGTCTGGCTCGATGGAGCCGCCCGCGACGGGATCAGCCAGGCGGTAACGCGCCTGGCGGAGCGTGGCGCAATGGTCAATGTTGACGCCGAGAAAAATCATGGAAGCAGGACTGTGACAGAAAGAGGGAAGCCAGGAAACCAGGAAATAAAGGCCCACGGCTGCTGTCTGCCTGAACGGTGTGCTTTTCGTCCTTATTTTAACATGGATTAACGCCGTCGAAGCAGAAAATGTCTTGCGGGCTTGATTCTGCTTCCGGGTTTCATGGCTTCCCACTTAACTCACACCAATGCCGACCCCACCCCCGAAGCAGGAAAATCTCTGGCTCAACCTCACGTTCAATGTCGCCGCGCCGGCGCTCATCCTTTCAAGGTTGAGCGGTGCGCACGCACTCGGGCCGAAAGGGGGACTGGTGGTGGCGCTGGCGTTCCCGCTGGTTTATGGCGCGTGGGATTTCGCGAAGCGGCGGAAGGCAAATTTCATTTCGGTGCTGGGTTTCACCAGTGTACTGCTGAGCGGCGGGCTGGGTTTGCTGAAAGTCGGGGGGTTCTGGTTCGCGGTGAAGGATGCCTCGGTCCCGGGACTGATTGGCGTGGTTGTGCTCATGTCGATGCGCGCGAAAGAGCCGCTGCTGAAGGCGCTTTTTTATAACGAGGCGATCATGGATGTGCCGCGCATCGAGGCCGCGCTGCGGGAACGCGGCGCGGAGACGGCGTTTGCGGCGATCATGCGGCGCGCCACCGTGCTGGTCGCCATGTCATTTTTTGTCAGCGGCGCGTTGAACTTTGCGCTCGCGCGCCATCTGCTGCGCAGCCCGGGCGGCACCCCGGAATTCAACGCCGAACTGGCCAAGATGCACTGGCTAAGCTGGCCGGTCATCGCCGTGCCGAGCATGGCGATGATGATGGTCGCGCTGTGGCAGCTGCTAAAAGGCGTCGAAACGCTGACCGGGCTGACGGTGGATGATGTTTTCCGCACGGAAAAAAAATAACCGCCGGTCACAGTTGGGAAACAAACCAGGGTTATGGCCGGCCCGGCCCTTTTAAAAATGATCCTCTCCCTTGCGTGTTGTCTGATGGTCAATATCAGTTCATTCCGTGTTTTCATCGAGCCATCCCCTTGCGGTAGATTCCATCTCCCTCCGGCCGCGCTGAAAGCACGTTTGTTTTTGCCACCACAAAGCCAAACGCCATGCGCATTCTCATCGTCGAAGATGAATCCCAGCTCGCGCGGCACATTTCGAGTGCGCTGACCCGCCATGGCCATGACCCAAGCGCCTGCCACAACGGCACCCACGGCTTGCAGGCCGCGCTGGATGCTTCGCCCGACCTGATTGTCCTGGACCTTAACCTGCCTGGTCTCGACGGCTTTTCCGTGCTGGCCCAGTTGCGCCAGGTCAATTCACCCGCCCGGGTTTTGATTCTCACCGCGCGCGGCGAAGTGGAAAACCGCGTCAAAGGCCTGAAGGCCGGCGCGGATGATTATCTGGCAAAACCTTTCTCCATGGAGGAACTGGTGGCCCGGATCGAAGCATTGGGTCGTCGGGGCGCCCTGCCGACCGCGGCCGACTTGCTCGAAGTCGCCGACTTGCACATGGACGTGCATCATCGCCGCGTCACCCGAGCGGGCAAAATCGTCGCCCTGTCCCCGCGCGAATTTGACCTGCTGCAGGTCTTGATGCAGGAACCCGGGCGCGTTTTTTCCCGCACGGAACTTTGTGAGCGGGTCTGGCAACGCGACCACGGGTATGACACGCGCACGGTCGAAATCTTTATCACGCGCCTGCGAAAAAAAGTGGACCATGGTTTTGGCCTTCCGCTCATTCGCACCTTTCGCTCGGTCGGCTACTCCATTTGCCCTTCCGCATCACCGTGAAGCGCCACGCTTATGAGTTTCCCCCGCCCCACCCGAGTGCTTGATTGCTTCTTCTTCGTGGTTTTGCTGGCCCGGATTTCCTTCGCGCAAGCCACCCTCGAAGGGCACGTGGCCTTGCCGAAGTCGCGCTTTGTCCCCGTCATGAACCAGCGCTACGAAGTCGTGACCAAGGGCGGCGTGATTTCGGTCAATCCGCCGATTGCCGTCGTTTACCTCGACGGCTCATTTCCCAAGCCGTCATCCCTGCCCGTCCGGCAGATGGCGCAGAAGGACCTGGCCTTCGTGCCCATGCTGTTGCCGGTGCAAGCCGGCACCAAGGTGGAGTTCCCAAATTTCGACAACACGTACCACAACATTTTTTCCTACTCGGCGGCGAAACGCTTCGACCTCGGACGCTACCGCTCCGACGAAAGGCCAATCCCTTCGCAGATCTTCGATGTGGCCGGGCTGGTAACGTTGCGCTGCGACATCCACGAACACATGCGCGGGCTCATCCTCGTGCTCGACACCCCGTATTTTGTACTGAGCGACACCGCGGGGAATTACCGTCTGGGCGGCCTCCCGGCAGGGCATTACACGCTCAAGGCCTGGCTGGACAGCAAGACAACGCGCGAGCGTCCGGTGGAACTGGAAAGTGGCGCCACGCTCCATGTGGATTTTCCGTGATCGCGCCGCCCAAGCCGAGGGAGTCCAGGCTGCCGGGCTTCCGCACCAAACTCCTGGTGGCAATGATGCTGGTGGTCTCAGGCGTCACCGCGCTGGGACTGCTCTTCGCCCAGCATAAGATGGCGGCGGATGTGAAACGCGGTTTGCAGCTGGAATTCCAAAGCCAGCTGGACGCGCTCCATGTCGCCCAGGAAGTCCGCTACGCCGCGCTCGCCGAACTTTCCCGCACGCTGGCCCGCAAGTCGCGCATTCACGCCGCGCTGGAGGACGACGCACTCGATCTTCTCTATCCGAGCGCCCGCGACGAGTTGCTCGATCTCATGGGATCCGGGGATGGGTCGCCGTCGGGAACCACCGGGCAGGTTCTTCACGCGAGATTCTATCGCTTTCTCGACGCCCACGGCCGGGTGATTTCGCCGCAGGAGGCCAAAGACGCGGGCAAACTTGCGCCGGAGGAGGAACGCCAGCTGGCCCTGGGCCCAGTGCCCGACAAACCGCAGGTCGGTTACCTGTGGAGAAACGACCGGACCTCGGGCGAGACCATCGATGAAATCATCGCCATGCCGATTTTCTCCTCCGAAACGGGCGAGGTCATCGCGGCGCTCGTGCTCGGATTCAAACCGGTCGAATTGAGCGGCAGCCGCGCCGGCGGGGAGATGAAAAGCGGGCTTTGCTTGCAGGGTCATCTGCATTTGCCGCCGTTCCCGGGATCCGACCGCGCGGCGATCGCCAGGGAACTGGCCCGGGCCATGGCGGCGCCAAATCAAAATGAAAACAGCTTCGTGGTCGGGGTCGGGGACGCGCCGCACCTCCTTTTTTATAAACAGCTCAATCCCGGCTCGCTTTTTCCTCCCGCCAATGAGGTCTGCCTTTTTCCACTGGCCGACTCGCTGGCGCGGCAGCAGATGCTGCTTTGGGAATTCGTTGCCGCAGGCGCGCTGCTCCTCCTCGGCGCTTTTTTTGCCAGCAATTTCATTGCCGCCCGTTTGTCCGCGCCGGTTGAAAAGCTTGCCGTGGATTCGGAAGAAAATCGCGCCCAGCGGAAACGTGCCGAAACCGCCCTCCAATTGACCAGCGAGGAGCTGCAGCGGTCCGCCCGTTTTTCCGCCGATGCCTCCCATCAGCTCAAGACTCCCGTCACGGTCCTCCGCGCCGGGCTGGAGGAGCTGATGGCCGGGGAAAAGCTCACGCCCGCCGCGCAGGAGGAAATCTCCACCCTCGTTCATCAAACCTTGCGGCTCACGAACCTGATCGAGGATCTGCTCCTGCTCTCGCGGATGGATGCGGGACGGCTCCGCCTCGAGTTCAACCCCGTGAACCTCACCCAGCTCATCGAGGGCTGGCTCGATGATTTCAGCGCACGGCCCGACGACCTCGGCCTTAAAATTGAAACGGATCTTCCCGCGGCGTTAGGCATTGCCGGGGAAAAGCGTTACACCTCGATCATCCTGCAAAACCTGCTGGAAAACGCCCGGAAGTATAATTGCGCCGGGGGCCGCCTTCGCATTGCAGCCCGCACGGAAGGCCATTGGGCCATACTCACCGTCGGCAATACGGGGCGCGCCATTCCGCCCGCCGCCCAGGCGCATATTTTCGAACGGTTTCATCGCGGCTCTGCCGGCGAAAATGTTCCCGGCCACGGGCTCGGCCTTAACCTCGCCCGCGAGCTCGCCCGGCTCCACCGCGGCGACGTGAGGCTCACGCGTTCGGATGATGCATGGACGGAGTTCGAGGTGCGCCTCCGCCTTGCCCAGCCTGGGGTCACGCCTTCACTCCCTGCAACGGCATGAAAGCAACCGGCGTCATCATTCTCTGCTTTGCGGCGCTGGCGACGGCCGCGTTCGGCGCGGACGATTTCCTGGATCGTGTGGATGATGCGCTGACCCTCTCCGCTTTTCAGGACAGCCTCCGGGCGCGGCTCAGTGGGACGCTTGATCTCGAGGGTTATTATCTGCAGCAGCCTCCGCCCGGCCTCATTTTCTCCGACAAGGATTACCTCTTCAATCCGCGCCTCGCCGTTTTCCTCGACGCCCAGCTTGGCCCGTACATTTACGCGTTTGCCCAGTCGCGGGCGGATCGGGATTTTGATCCGAGCGAAGGAAACGTCCGGGTGCGGCTCGATGAATACGCCGTTCGTGTCACGCCACGGGATGATGCGCTGCTTAACTTGCAAATCGGAAAGTTTGCGACGGTGGTGGGCAATTGGGTGCCCCGGCATGGCTCGTGGGAGAATCCTTTCGTCACCGCGCCGCTGCCTTACGAAAACCAGGTGGGGATTTGGGACGGGACGGCCGCCGATTCAGCAGCCACCGTTTTAGAACGGGCCCATATCCGACCGCGTTCGTCCGCCGCCGCGGAGTATGGGGACAAAGACCAGCGCATGCCGGTGATCTGGGGACCCAGTTACGCCAGCGGCGCCGCGCTTGAGGGCACGACCGGGCAAATCGACTATGCGGCCGAATTGAAGAACGCGTCGCTTTCTTCACGGCCCGAAAGCTGGTCCGCAACCAGCACCAACTGGCGGGATCCGACCGTCAGCGGGCGCCTCGGTTATCGCCCCAATGAAATGTGGAACCTCGGTTTCTCCGCCAGCGCCGGGTCTTTCCTGCGCCCGACAGCGAAACCCACGCTTGCCGCCGGCCACGGCCTCGATGATTACCGCGAAATCGTCCTGGGCCAGGATGCCGGCTTTGCCTGGCACTATTGGCAAATCTGGGCCGAGTGTTACGAAACCCGGTTTGCCATCCCGCTCGTCGGCCATGCCGATACCCTGGCCTACTATTTTGAGGCGAAATATAAAATCACACCGCAGCTCTTCGGCGCGTTGCGCTGGAACCAGCAGCTTTTCGCCACGATACCCGACGGCGCCGGCGGGTTCGTCCGTTGGGGGCGGGATATCTGGCGCGTGGATGCCGTCGCCGGTTACCGTTTCACCCCGCACACCCAGTTGAAAATCCAATACAGCGTCCAGCACGAGAGCCTCACTTCCCGCTGGTTAAGCCACACCGTGGCCATACAACTCACCGTGCGGTTTTGAGCGGCAGCCGGCCACCGCAAAAACGCGGCGGACTCCAGGAGTGGACGCAAAGGAAGCGTAACAGTCCAGTTACGATAACCAGCTTTCCACTTTGATGCCGTTCACTTGATTTTCGGCGGACTTGGCCGTTAACGCGCCACGTTCCACACAACCATAGTTTACACCGGCGTCATGGCCGCCAACCAGCAGGTGTGTCCGCACAATTTAAGTACATTATGAAAGCATCGCTCCTTGCGTCGGTTCTATTTGTCACGGCAATTGTCGCCGCTCCCGCCCTCCGTGCGGTGCCGGCTTTCGCCCGGCAAATGAACATGCAATGCATCGTCTGCCATACTGAGTTTCCACAACTGACCGATTTTGGCCGCCTGTTCAAATTGAGCGGGTATACCCTGAGCGCCGAACAGACCGATTTGCCACCGATCGCGGTCATGCTCCAGCCCTCTTTTACCCACACGCAAAAAGGCCAGCCAGGTGGTGCGGCCCCGGGATTCAAGGACAACAATAATACAGCCCTGACCCAGGCGAGTATTTTTTATGCCGGACGTCTGCTCGGCCCGTACGCCAAGGATATTTTTGGACCGGATACCGCAAGGGTCTTCAACAAAATCGGCATTTTCTCCCAGACCACCTACAACGGCATCAGCAAGACTTGGGCGATGGATAACACCGAGCTGCGCTTTGCCAACATCGGGACCCTTGGCGGGAAAAGCGCCATCTACGGCCTCTACCTGAACAACAATCCCACCATGGAGGATCCATGGAACAGCACCCCGGCCTGGGGCTACCCATTCGCCGGCTCCGGCCTGGCGCCAACCCCGGCGGCGGCTCCTTTGATCAACGGCGGCCTGGCCCATCAAGTGGTCGGAGCGGGGGCCTACGTCATGTTCAACAATTCACTCTATCTCAACGCGGGCGGCTATCATACCCTGCCGGCACATATCCAAAAGGAACTCGGCACCGACCCAGCGGGCGAGTCTCAAATCCCGGGCGTGGCTCCCTACTGGCGGGTTGCGCTGGTGAAGCCGGTCGGTTCCGCCACCCTGGAGATGGGCACTTTCGGCCTGGCCGCCAACACCTATCCCGGACGCGACCAGAGCGCCGGCAAGGACCAGATCGTGGATGTCGGCGTCGACTCCCAGTATCAAACCTCCATCGGGCGGAATGATATCACCGCGATCTTTTCCTACGTCTACGAAGATGCAACGTGGACCGCCAGCCAGGCCCTCGGCAACACCAGCAATACCTCGGATGTGTTGAAAAACCTGAAGGTCACCGTCGATTACCTTTTCGACAAAACCTATGGCGGCATG
>DATMNP010000156.1:0-45922 GCA_035568935.1 Opitutaceae bacterium
GCTTCCGTACCACCGTTTTTCTTCTCGAAATATTTTTTAAGGACGGCGGAGGCGACGGGCGCGGCATAATGGGCGCCGCCAAAACTCTCGCCGAGCGTGTCGCCTTCGATCGCGACAGCCCAGGCGATCTGCGGATGATCGACGGGCGCGAAGCCGATGAACCAGGCGATGTCGATGGTGCCACCGGCCTTGCGGACTTGTGCGGTGCCGGTCTTGCCGGCGATCGTCACGCCGGGAATGGCGAAGGCGGGCAGGGCGAGGAGTTCGGCGGTGCCGCCTTGGGTGACACAGCCTTTCATGCCATCGATGATGGCGGAGTATTGCGCGGGGGTGAGGCCGATGGGTTCGCTGTGCTGACTCGGGTGCCCCGGGTCGTGCACCAGCGTGGGCTTGGTCACGGTTTCACCGCGCGCGAGCGAGGCGGCGAAACAGGCCATGTCGAGCGGGGTGACGAGGTCGAAGCCCTGCCCGATGGCCATGTTGGCGGTGTCGCCCGGGAACCATTCTTCGTCGCGGTTGCGCTGTTTCCACTCGGGATCGGGGATGAGCATGTGGCGGGTTTCACCGGGGAGCTCGATGCCGGCGGGCTGGTCGAGGTGGAAGCGGCGGCCCTCGGCTGCGATGAGGTCGACGCCGGTTTGGATGCCCGTGTTGTAGAAATAAATATCGCAGCTTTTCGCGATGGCCTGGCGGAGATCGATGACGCCGTGGCGGCCTTCGCCGTTGTCGCAGGTGTAGGTGTGGCCGCCGATGCGCATGGAGCCTTCGCAGTCGAAGGTGGTTTCGGGAGTGATCCAGCCGTTGCGGAGGGCGGCGATGGCGGTGACGAGCTTGAAGGTGGAGCCAGGTGGGTAAGTGCCGTCGAGGGCGTGGTTGAGCCAGGCGCCCTGGTCGTGGATCTGCTGGGCGGTGGCGGCGCTGAGACGCGGCGCGAAGTCGTTGAGGTTGTAGTCGGGCTTGCTGGCGAGAACGAGGATTTCGCCGGTATTTACGTCGATGACCGCGGCGGCACCGGTGTAATCGCCGATGGCCTGCTCGGCGGCGACCTGCAGGTCGATATCGAGGCTGGTGGTGAGATTGTGGCCCTGGATCGGCAGCCGCCGCTGGATGGGGGGATCGACTTTGAAGCCGGCATAATCGACGCGCCAGATGGAGCCTCCGGTCTCGCCTTGGAGCTGGTCGTCGAAGTGCGCCTCCAGGCCGTCGCGGCCCATCGTGCCTTTCATGCTGAAGGTTTTCAGCTCTTCACCCGGGAAGTCGCCGATATCGATATCTTCGTTGATGCTGACGAAGCCGAGCGTGTGCGCGGCGGCCGAGTTGTAAGGATAATAGCGCGTGTTCGAGGTGTAAACCTGCAGGGGCGACTCGACCGGCAGTTGTTCGAGCAGGCGCGCGTATTCCTCGGGCTTGAGGTCGTCGATGAGCACGTAGGGCAGCAGGGGCGCGTCGGAGAGGTGGCGCGTGAGGTTTTTGGAATCCACTTTCTCCCCGCGGCCAAGGATATGGTTGACCCGGTCGAGGTAGTCTTGGACGACGGAGACGCGGGCAATCTGTTCGAGCTGGCCGGAGTTGGGGATGTCCTTGTCGCCGAGTTCGCGGTAGTTTTTGCGCACGCGGATGAACTCGCGGCGGAACTCCCGGCGCAGCTCATCGAGGTAAACCACGACGGCGAAGCGCGGGCGGTTGCCGACGAGAAGGCGGCCCTCGCGGTCGTAGATGTTGCCGCGCGGGCCGGGCACGAGGATGCGGCGCTCGTTCTGCTGGCGTTCGCGCTCGTGGTAAACATCCGCCTGCAGGAGCTGCTGCCAGGCCAGGCCGAGGGCGAGCACCAGGAGCAGGCCGATGGTGACAAAATAAAAAAATATAACGCGCCCCTGGTAATTTTTGCGCGTCTCGACGGCGAAGGCGCCGGTGTTTTCGGAGATGCGGGGGGCGGCCATGGAAAGACTGAAAGGCTGAAGGACTAGGGCATTTCGAGACAACTTCTACGTCAGACGCCGTGAAGTGTCGCGAGGTTCAAACCCGGCCAGCGCCATGGTGCGTGCCTGCAGCGCAAAAAACCATGGCGCGATGAGCACAAGGAAAGCCTGCGAGCAGATCAGGTTGATGAGCACCCGCGGCCAGGCCCCGAAAGGCAGGGGGGAACGGGCCAGGAGCAGCAGGGAAAGCGCGATGAAAATCCCGAGGTTGGCGAGCAGCGCGAAGACCAGGCTGACGAGCATTTCACCGCGCGGAAGGCGGCCGCGTATGGAAAAAATGAGGGTGTGGGCCGTGGCAAAAAGAAACGCGTGGGTGCCGAAGCGCACGGGGGAGGCGGCATCGCAGAGCAAGCCGGTCAAAAACACCGCGGCGAAACCGGGGTCGAAATCGAGCCGCAGGGCCGCGAAAACCACGAGCAATCCGCCGACAAACAAGGACACGTGCCAGGGCGCCAGGGCGTGATTGAGCTGCGACATAAGCAGGGTAAGCAGCACGAGCGGCAGAAGAGTGGCGAGGAGGCGGGGCATGTTGAAAGAAGTTGAGAGTTGAAAGGTGAAAGTTGAAAGCGAGGGGCGGAGGCTTAGGGAGTGGTTGGCTTGGCTTCCGTGGGGCCGAGCGGCACGAGCACGGTGACTTCGGTGAGCTCGGCGAGGCGCGGGTCGAGCTGGACTTCGCCGGTATTGAACAGTCCGTCGGCGCTGGCGTTGACTTTCGTCAGCGTGCCGATGACGAGGCCGGCCGGAAAAACCCCGCCGAGGCCGGAGGTGACGAGGCGTCTGGTCTGGTTGGACAACATGAAGATATCGAGCGGCACGAACTCCACCACGCCGCGGGCCGGGCCGAAGGATGGGCTGAGGGCGCCCTGGTAGCTGATGGGGCGAGTGTCGTCCTCGAGTGTCGCGGCGAGGCGCACTTCCGGGCTGCTGATCAGGTCGACGACGGCGGTATAGGCATGGACCTCGGACACGCGGCCCACCACGCCGCCGGTGAAAATAACCGGCGCGCCGACCGTGAGGCCATAGTTGCTGCCCTTGCGGATGATGAGGCGCTGCCACCAGCTGGAAAAATCGCGCCGGGCGACGCGCGCGGGTTCGGCGCGGTAGTTTTCGAACGACGGCAGGCGCAGCAGGCCCTCGAGATGCCCGATCTCCGCATGGAGCGCGGCGTTTTCCTGCACCTTCAGCTCATAGGAGGCGTTGAGGCGGGCGAGGTCGCGGCCGGCCTCGATGAGTTCGTTCTTGGAGTGGTTGCGCAGCGACCAGAAGTCCTGCAAGTCGCGGGTGTAGGAGACCGCGGTGTCGACGGGCGCCTGCATCTCGAAAAAGCTGACGCGCAGGACACTTTTGAAGACGACCGGCAGCACGAGCCACGCAACGAGCGCGAGGCCGAGCGTAAGAAAGGGTTTGGTTTGGTCGAAACGGATGGGCAGCACGACGTGGCGATAACCCTAGGCCACGAGTGGCCGGGAAGGCACGGAAAATGTTTTGATTTAGTGGCGGGGTGAGGACACCCCGCCCACTAAATCACAAATTCGACGTGAGCCACTTCAGGTCGTTGAGGACGGCGCCGGTGCCGTTGGCCACGGCGGAGAGCGGATCCTCGGCCACGATGACGGGCAGGCCGGTTTTTTCGCTGAGGAGATGATCGATGCCGCGGATGAGCGAGCCGCCGCCGGCCATGACGAAGCCGCGGTCCACGAGGTCGGCTGAAAGTTCGGGCGGGCAGCGTTCGAGGGCGCTGCGGACGGCGTCCACGATGGCGGCGATGGTGTCGTTGAGCGCCTCGCGGATTTCCTGCGAGGTGATGTGGATGGTCTTGGGCAGGCCGGCCACGGAGTCGCGGCCCTTGACCTCCATCGAGAGTTCCTCGTCGAGCGGGTAGGCGGAGCCGATGCGCATCTTGATTTCCTCGGCCGTGCGTTCGCCGATGAGGAGATTGTAGGCGCGCTTCATGTAGCCGATGATGGCGTTATCGAGCTCGTCGCCGGCCACGCGGATGGATTTTGAAAAGACGATGCCACCGAGAGAAATGATGGCGATCTCGGTCGTGCCGCCTCCGATGTCCACGATCATGTTGGCGGCGGGCTCGTCGATGGGCAGGCCGACGCCGATGGCAGCGGCCATGGGTTCGGGAATGGTGATGACCTTGCGCGCGCCGGCGTGGGTGGCGGAATCCTGGACCGCGCGCTTCTCGACCTCGGTGATGCCGGAAGGGATGGCGATGACGACCTGCGGACTGACGCGGAAGGAATTATTGTTCACCTTGCCGATGAAGTAGCGAAGCATGGCCTCGGTGACGTCGAAGTCGGCGATGACGCCGTCTTTCATCGGGCGGATGGCGGTGATGTTGCCGGGGGTGCGGCCGAGCATGCGCTTGGCTTCTTCCCCGACGGCGCGAACCTTGCGCGTGGTGGTGTCGAGGGCGACGACGCTGGGCTCGCGCAGGACGATGCCCTTGTCCTTGACGTAAACGAGTGTATTAGCCGTGCCGAGATCGATGCCGATGTCGTTGGAAAAATAGCCGAGGAAGTTCGCTGCCATGAGTAAAGTTGAACCGGGGCAATTGCCGCCGAGCTCAAAGAATCGTCCGTTGCCCCGAGTGTCAAAGGAGAAATCACAGCCGCAAGCCCGGGGCTTGCGGCTTGACGACGGCGGACTTTGCGCGCGTGTTCATGGCCGGAGGCCTGCGTGTACGGCATCGAATTTATCCAGGATCTCGCGGTGATTTTTGTCGCGGCGAGCGTGGCAGGCTGGGTCTGCCAGCGCCTGGGGTTGTCGGTGGTGGTAGGCTACCTGGTGGCGGGCATGCTGGTGGGATCGAAGACGATGCTGTGGCCGCTGGTCACGGATGCGGACAACATTGCGGCGCTGGGGCAGATCGGGTTGGTGTTTTTGATGTTTGGCATCGGCCTGCGGCTGAGCCTGCGGCGGCTGCGGCAGCTGGGCTGGGGGATGTTTGCGGCCACCGGGTGCACGGCGCTGGTGATGTATTGCCTGTCGCGGCTGCTGGGTGCGGCGCTGGGATGGAACGGAACGGAGAGTTTGTTCCTGGCCGGCATGCTGATGGTTTCGAGCGCGGTGGTGATCAGCAAGGTGCTGCAAGAGACGGGCGTGACGCACGAGCGCGCAGGGCAGCTGGCGATGGGCCTGACCATGCTGGAGGACGTCGTGGCGGTCATCATGCTGACGTTGCTTAACGCGGTGGTGGAATTGGGACACGCTGCATCATTGGGCAAGACGGTGGGATTGCTGGGCTCGTTTGTGGTGCTGACGGGCGTGGCGGGGCTGCTGGTGGTGCCGTGGCTGCTGCGGAAACTGAGCGTTTCGGCGAGCGAGGAGCTGCAAACGCTGGGCGTGGCGGGCCTGCTGTTCGCGCTGGCGCTGATGGCGCATCTCGCGGGTTATTCCCTGGCCTTGGGGGCGTTTTTGCTCGGCACCATCGTGGCCGAGACGGCGCATCGCGCGCAGGTGGAGCGGACATTCGGGGGCATGCGCGATTTGTTTGGGGCTTTGTTTTTCACCGCGATCGGCATGCAGATCGATGTGCATGGGTTGGGCGCGGAGGCGGGACTGATCATCGGTGTGACGGCGTTCACGCTGGTGGCGCGGTCGCTCGCTGGTGCGATGGGGCTCATGCTGGCGGGAGCGCGGCCGCGCGATGCCTTGCGCGCGGGGCTGGCGGTGACGCCGATCGGCGAATTTTCGTTCATCATCACGCAACTGGGCGTGACGGCGGGCGTGGTGCCGGAAAAATTTTATCCGCTGGCGGTCGGGGTGTCGCTGCTGACGGCGCTGGCTGTGCCGGCCCTGGTGCGCCACGGGGAGCAAATCGTCGAGGCGGTGGGTGCGCGGCAGCCGCGGTGGCTGCGGGGATGGGTGTGGTTCTACTTCCGCGGGCTGGAACGCGCAGCCCGACGCCGGCGCGAGAGCCGGCTGTGGCGGTTGTGCGGGCGGAGATTGGTGCAAATCGGCGTGGAGATATTGTTCGTGACGGGACTGCTGGTGTTTTCGGAACAGTTGTTTGCGGCGGTCGAGCCGTGGATCCGGTGGGACTGGCTTTTCCCGCATGCGCCGGAATATATTTTCTGGGTGGGGCTGAGCCTGCTGGTGCTGGCCCCGCTGGTGGCGATCTGGCGGAATTGCTCGGCGCTGGCGCTGCTTTACGCGCAGGTGGCGACGGCCAGGCGGCCGCGCGAGGCGGCGTTGCGGCCGGCGGTGGAGACGGGCTTGAAGGCGTTGGTGGGGGCGGGGATGTTTGTGTGGCTGGCTTCGATTTTGCCGATGGAAGGTTCGGGCAAATGGCTGCTCTTGATCAGCGTGTTCATCGCGGTGATCGCCTTGCTCATCTGGCGCCGCAAGTTCATCTACTGGCACAGCGAGCTGGAGGTGGAGTTGAAGGACGTGCTCGGCGAGGCGGCCAGCAAGGATTCGGCGCCGTCGGCGCCGTGGATTGAACCGGGCCAGGATTGGAAATTGATCATGGCGGATTGCGTGCTGCCTGACCTGGCGGACTGCCAGGGCAAGTCGCTGCATGAGCTCGGCCTGCGGGCCCATTTTGGCTGCACGGTGACGGGGATCGAGCGGCAGGGGTTTGCGATCTCGCTGCCGCCGCCCGATGCGGTGTTGTATCCGCGCGACAAGGTATTGCTGCTCGGCACACCCGAGCAGGTGGCGGCGGGCAGGGCTTTCCTCATGAAGACAAATGAAACGGCGGGCGGCACGACATTCGAGGATGTGCGCGTCGAGACCATCAAAGTGCCGGCGTGGAGCCAGGCGGCCGGGCGGACGCTGGCCGAGGCGGAGCCGACGAAAAATTTCAGCGTGCAAATGGCGGGCATCCGGCGCGGCGGCGTGCGCATCCTCAGCCCGGGCGCGGATGAGCGGTTGCAGGTGGGCGACGAGGTGCTCGTGCTGGGCGCGCCGGAGCAATTGCGCAACTTCAAGGCCTGGCTGCAGGCGGAGCCGGAGGACAGCCGGGCGGGGGATCCTTGAACATCCAACATCGAACACCGAACATCCAAGTCGGACTTTAAATCTTAAACGCCGAACCAACTACCAATAACCAATGACAGATGACCAATGACGAACCCAATAAAAAAGCGCGCTCGGATGAGCGCGCTTTTTGTTGGAAAATTTCTTGCGGCTTAGTTTGAACCGGTGGTTTTGCCGGTTTCGTTTTTTTTGGCCTCGGCGGTCTTGTCTTCCTCGTCGCTTTGGCTGGCTTTCTTGAATTCCTTGACGGACTGGCCGAGGCCGCGGGCGAGGGCCGGAAGCTTGGAGCCGCCGAAGAGCAGCAGCACAATGAGAAGGATGATGAGCAGCTCCTGGCCGCCAAGGATCCCCGCAATATAGGAAGAGTTCATGATGATCATAAGGGTACGCGGTTTGAAGGGAGAGTAAAGGGCGAAAGCCGGTTTGTCCGACCGGGGTTGGGGGCGGTCAGTTCTTCGGCAGGACCACGGCGGTTTTTTTGAGGAGATTTTGCGCCGCGTCGATCTGCTCGGCGTCGAAAAAGCCGTGGAGCTGGCGGATGCGCGTGGGGTGGCGCATCTTGCGGAGGGCCTTGGCCTCGATCTGGCGGATGCGCTCGCGGGTAACCTTGAATTGTTTGCCGACCTCCTCGAGGGTGCGGCTGTAGCCGTCGGCCAGGCCGAAGCGCAGCGAGAGCACGCGGCGCTCGCGCTCGGTGAGGGAGTCGAGCACGTCGATGATCTTTTCGCGCAGGAGCGAATAGGCCGTCATGTCGTAGGGATTCTCGGCGGACTTGTCCTCAATGAAATCGCCGAAGCTCGTATCGTCGCCGTCGCCCACCGGGGACTGGAGCGAAATGGGCTGCTGCGCCATCTTCATGATCTGCTGCACGCGCTCGACGGGCAGGTTCATCTCGTCGGCCACTTCCTCGGGCGTGGGTTCATGGCCGTATTCCTGGAGCAGCTGCTTCTGCACCTGCATGACCTTGTTCAGCGTCTCGATCATGTGCACGGGGATGCGGATCGTGCGCGCCTGGTCGGCGATGGAGCGGGTGATGGCCTGGCGGATCCACCAGGTGGCGTAGGTGGAGAACTTGTACCCGCGGCGGTATTCGAACTTCTCGACGGCTTTCATCAGGCCCATGTTGCCTTCCTGGATCAGGTCGAGGAAGGAGAGGCCGCGGTTGGTGTATTTTTTGGCGATGGAGATGACGAGGCGGAGATTGGCCTCGACCATCTCGGTCTTGGCCTTGTGGGCCTCACGGACGTGGACGCGCGTCTGCTTGACGATTTCGAGGAGCTGCGAGGGCGCAATGCGCTGCTCGTTTTCAATATCCTTGAGGCGGGCATTGAGCGCGCGCGCGTCGATGCTGGCGTCTTTCTTGGTCTTCGGGTTTTTGGCGCGATCAAGCTGCTCAAAAATGGCCTCGATGTCGGCCAGCACCGGGTTGAGCTGTTCGAGGTATTCCTCGTAGACCTTGAGTTTGAAATAGAACTTCGGGAAGTAGGAGCGAAGGGTGGACTCGCGTTTCTTGAACTTGGACAGGATCCGTTTGCGATCGGCATCGGTCCGGGCCTTGGTGTATTCGGCCCAGGCTTCGGCGACGCTGGCCTCCGATTTTTGCGTGGACTCGACGTATTTCGGCAGGGTCTTGAAGTAGCCTTCCCGGCTTTCGATTTTTTTGTCGATGACGATGCGGTCAAAGCGTTCTTCCCGGTTGAGCAACTTCGCGCCGAGCGTGGCGATGTAGTCGCCGATGGCCGAGGCATGGAACAGCTTTTCCTGGGCCTTGAGCTCGGCATTCTCGATGCGCTTGGAAATTTCGACTTCCTGCTCGCGCGTCAGCAGCGGGACCTGGCCCATCTGCTTGAGATACATGCGGACGGGGTCGTCGAGGATGTCGTTCTGCGAGCTGCGCGATTCCTCCTCCTCGGCTTCTTCCTGGCGCTGCTTGTAGCCCTCGACCTCATCGGCATCGAGGATGTCGATCTCAAGGTTTTGCAGGATGGAAATGACGCTCTCGATATCCTCCGGGTTGTCGACGGACTCGGGCAGGGCCTCGTTGATATCGTCGAAAGTGAGGTAGCCTTGTTCCTTGGCGAGGCGGATGAGCGAACGTACCTTCTCGTTCATGTCGCCGGTTGGCGCATCGTGGCCGGCGGGCTGCTCGGCGGTCACGGCCCGGGTGGCCGCAATGGCGGTTTCGACGGCCTCGGCTTGTGCGGTGGGACTGGCGGCTGGCTTGAATTTGCTGCGCGGCATAAGGTGGGATTGGAAGGATTAAACGACAGCCGCCAACTCGATGGGTTGGCGGAGCTGTCTCTGAAGTTCAGAGCGGCGTTTGATGAGAGAAAATGGGTCAATTCCACTCTCCGTTGGGGGGGAAGTTAACGCAAGTTCTATCTTGCGCAACTCCGGCTCAAGGGCGCGGGCGCGGAGCTGGCGGAGGCCCTCGGCGGCGACTTTGGCCGGGCTGTCGATGGCTGGGCTATCGAAAAGCAGCGAGGCGGCGAGGGTTTTTTGCTCGGGCGTCTCCAACAGCTCATCCAGGTGGTCGCGGCCGGGCCAGGTGTCCTGCGCGAACTCCGCCAGGCAGCGCCGCAGCAGCACGCCGGCGACGCGGGTGGTGTCGACCCACTCCGGCGGCAACGCCTGGGCGAGGGATTTCCCGAGATGCTCGAAGTGCAGGCAAAGGAGCAGCAGGTCGTTTTCGGAGCTGGGCCCATCGGTGGCGGGTGGCGGGCTTGATTCGGGTGGCGCGGCGGGCGCGGCCAGGCGGGCGCCGCGGCGGCGGAAGGCGTCAAAATCTTTTTGCAGTGCGGACAGCGGCAGGCGCAGATAGTCAGTGATTTCGGAAAGAAACCCGGCGCGGGCGACTTCGCTTTCGGTCGCGGCGACCAGTTCGAAGATGGCTTGCGCAGCGCGGGCTTTTTCCTCGGATGAGGCCGCGGCGGGCGAGGGGAGCAGCGCGCGGCAGGCGAAGGCCATCGCGTTGAGCGCGTCGCGGCGAAGGGCGTCATAGGCCGCGAGGCCGCGTTCAAGGAAAAGCACGTCGGGGTCGGTTTTTTCCGCCCCGGCGAGGCCCAGGAATTTTATTTCGAGCCCGGCCCGCAGGGCCATGGGCAGGAAGCGCAGCGCGGCTTTCTGTCCCGCGCTGTCGCCGTCGAAGAAGCATTCGACCTGCGGCGTGTAGCGGCGGAGCAGCGCCAGCTGGCTGTCGGTGATGGCCGTGCCCTGCGGCGCGACGGCGGTTTTGAGGCCGACGTGCCAGCAGCGCATGGCGTCGAGCTGGCCTTCGACGAGGACGAAGGGCTTGTTTTCGCCGGCGTGGGACCGCGCGCGGTCGAGGTTGAAGAGCAGGTTTCCCTTCGTGAAAATGGGCGTTTCGGGGGAGTTGATGTACTTGGCCTCGCGCGCGGGATCGTCAGCGGGCGTGAGGTCGGTCTGGCGTGCGGTGAAGGCGACGACGCGGCCCTGGTGGTCGCGGATGGGGATCATCAGCCGGCCGCGGAAGCGCGGACGCAGCGAGGCGAGGGTGAGCACCGCCGTGTCGCGCACGAAGAAGAGGCCGGACTGGCGCAGTGCGTCCTCGGAAAATTTTTTCTTCAGCAGGCGGGCGCCGAGGCCGGTGTCGTCGGGCGCGGCCGCGCCGACCTTGAATTCGTCGGCGAGCTCCAGCGGGAAGCGACGTTTCTCCACCCAATAGGCGCGCATGAAGTCGCCGGTCGCGCCCGGGGTGAGAAACATTTCGCGGAAAAACTCCGTGGCGGCTTCGTGCAGGTCGAAGAGCTCCTGCCGGAGCGAACGCTCTTCGCGGCTGGGGCCGGAGCCTTCCTCGTATTCGATCGGCACGCCGAAGCGCTGGCCGAGCGCCTCGACGGCCTCGGTGAAGGTGAGCTGCTCGGTTTCGCGGACGAAGCTGATGATGTCGCCGGCCTTGCCGCAGCCGAAGCATTTGTAGAAGCCCTTGTCCGCATCGACATAGAATGAGGGCGTTTTTTCGCCGTGAAACGGGCAGAGCGCGCGCCAGCGCGCGCCGACTTTCTTGAGCGTGGCCACGCGCGAGACGACATCGGAAAGGTTCACGCGGTTTTTAAGGTCGCGGACGCAGGATGGTTTGATGGCGGGCATGGCGCGGACTTCGGCGTCCGTCTGGGCGTGATTCAGTGCGGCGGACAGGCGGGTGGCGAAGATTGCACTTTCATCTGGAGTAGGGGTCTGTCAAGTTTCGTGGTTTGCGGATGAAACTTTGGCATGGTTTCGGCGACTTACACAGTATGCGGCAATTCAAGATTTTCCTGGCTTTCCTAAGTGCGGCGCTGGCTGCAGTGATTGCGCGCGCGGAGACGGCGCCAGCGCAGCCTGCGCCGGCGAAGGAACCGGTGTGGGAAGCACCGCTTTCGACGTTTGATGAGCAGGATTATGGCCGGGCGGTCGAGGTTTTGTTTCAAAACTACGAGCGGACGACCGGCCACAAGCTCGTGCCGGGCCCGAAGAAACGGGTGGGCTTGAAAATTTACACCGATTCCGGGCCGGGGCTGGAGACGCCCTGGCCGTTGACGAAGGCGGTGATTGCGGCACTGAAGCGGCGTGGGTTTGCCAATGAAAACATATTCCTCGTCGGCCTGAACCAGATGCGGCTGCGCATGACCGGCTATCTGCCGACGCTCTCGACCGGCCAGACGCAGTTCAAGGGCAACCCGGTTTACGTGCTCGAATCCGGGCGCTATTATGACCCGGTGTGGTTTTACGACAGCCCGCTGCCGTCCCACTTCGACCCGATCATTGCAAAGGCAGAAACGAAGGATGTGCCCAATGAGTCCACCCTCGAGCAGGACCGCAAAAGTTTCCTCGCGACCCCGCTGTTTCTCAACGCGGACTTTTGGATCAACCTGCCGGTTTACACGGATCATCCGGTGCTGGGTGTGAACGGTGCGCTCGTCAATGCCACGCTTTGGAACGCGTCGAATACCGCGCGCTTTTTCCGTTCGACGGCCAACGCGCCCGCCGCCGTGGCCGAGATGAGCGCCATCCCTGAACTTCGGCAGACGTGGGTCTTCACGATCACGAGCCTGCAAATCTACCAGTTTATCGGTGGGCCGTGGTTCGATTCGCTTTATACCAGCTCCGAGCCGCGCCTGTGGCTGAGCGCCGACCCCGTGCTGCTCGACTCGCTCATGCTCAGGCGCATCAACCGGGCGCGACGCCTGACGGGCTTCGATCCGGTGTCGGAGGACATCCACACCCTCGACGATGCCGCCCAACTCGGCGTGGGTTCGGAGAACACCGCCGATGCGAACATCATCCATGTGCCTGTCGAAGGGCTGAATGACTGAAAGGCTGAAGAGCTGAAAGGCTTTGAAGTTGGAGATTCGGTTGCAAAAATGCGGCTCCCTGTTTTCAGCCTTTCAGCTCTTCAGCCTTTCAGCCCTTTAACGAAACTTCCCTCTTGAACCGGGGTGTGGTTTGCCCGCAAGTTAACCGGATGACATCCGCCGCGTACCTGCCGGTCTTGATCCAAATCTGCCTCGCCGCCGGCGTGGGCCTTGCGATCCTCGCGCTCAAACTCGTGTCGAGCCAGCGCGGGCAGAAAAATAAAATCAAGGACACCGCCTACGAATGCGGCGTGCCTGCCGAGGGCCTCGTGCACACGCGCTTCTCGGTGAAGTTTTATCTCACCGCGCTGTTGTTCATGCTGTTCGACCTCGAGGTTGTGATCCTCATCCCGTGGACGTTTATCTACCGGGATTTTCTCGCCAACCATATTGCCATCCTCACGCCGATGCTCGTTTTCATCGGCGTGCTCGTGCTCGGCCTCGTTTACGAGGTGAAAAAAGGCGCGCTCGAGTGGGAGAAGTAACCCCGAGCTGACATCACATGCGTCTGGACAAACTCATTGCGCGCAACCGCGTCATCGACCTCAACCGCCACGACCTCAAGGGTTCGCTCGACGAACTGCTCGACATTTCCGTCAGCCGGTTTCCCGACCTCAAGCGGGAGGTGCTGCTCAAGAGCCTGCTGGCCCGCGAGAGCACGATGACGACCTATCTCGGCAATGGCGTGGCGTTGCCGCACGTGCGGGTGAAAATGAGCCGTCGGTACATCATCGCCATCGGCCGCAGCCGCCAGGGCATCCGCTACGAGGGCCTGAAGGAAGACGAGAAAATCCATCTCATCATCATGCTGATCGCGGGCGAGTCGGCCCGCGATTACCTGCAGGTGCTGGCGTCGATCGCCCGGTCGTTGAAGGAGCGCGAATTCGTCGAATCCCTGCTGCAGCCGATCGACCTCGACGCGTTTTATGAGCGGCTCTTTGCCGGCTTTGGCGGCATCTCGTTGCGATCCGTGCAGGTGGCGCAAAACCGGGTGAACCGCGTGATGTTGCGCGAAACCGCGCGGGTGGCGCAGGGCTGCAATTGCGCCGCCATCATGGTTTTTGGCGACACGTTCGTGGGCGGCGTCGACGCGGCGAAATGGTTTAACAAGGCCAAGACCATCCTTGTCACGCGCAACATCGTCGAGGCGAAGGAGGCGCACAACGGCTTTTCCGAGACGATCCAGGTGCGGTCGTTTTCCAGCCACCGCCTCGCGCAGCTCCGCAGCGCCATGCTGGTCGCGCTCAGCCGCGGGGTGATTTCGTTCAACGACCGCATCTGCTGCATCGGCGGCATGACGGGCAGCAACCAGTTCGACACGGTCGTGGTGGTGGAGATCGAGCGTGAATTCCAGACGCTGCTCACCGGCCATGCCGACCTGCTGCCCGACGATGTGAAGCCCGAGGTGCTCGAGCGCATCATCGCCGTGGCCACCGAGCTGGCGGTCGAGGGCCGCGAGGGCCGTCCCGTCGGCTGCCTTTTCGTCGTGGGTGACTCCACCAGGGTCGAGCGGCTGACCAAGCCGCTCGTGCTGAATCCATTTTTTGGTTACAAGGAGGAGGACCGCAACATCCTCAATCCATTCATGGATGAAACGGTAAAGGAGTTTTCGTCCATCGACGGGGCGTTCGTCATCCGGGGCGACGGGGTGGTCCTGTCCGCGGGCAGCCTGATTCAGGCGACCGACGCCGACCACGCGCTGCCGAGCGGCCTCGGTTCGCGGCACGCGGCGGCCGCGGCTATCTCGGTGGCCACGCAGTGCATCGCCCTGGTCGTGTCCTCGAGCACGGGGCAGGTGACGCTTTTCCGCCGCGGCGTGATGCTGCCGCTGACGGAAAAGAAGATGAGCACGAGCGAGTAGCGCGCCGCTTACGCGGCGCGGGTAATTAGTAGTTAGTAGTTGGTAATTGGTGACAAAGGATGATTCCGCGTCGCCGAAGCGAAATTTTTACCAACTACCAACTACTCGCCCCGCAGACGCAGGCTGTTTGGTCGGCTTTGACCCGTGGCATATTTTTGTTGGGCGCGCCAAACTTTTCAGTTGCCCTTGGCCGGTGGCTGGTTTGTTCTGACCCTTCAACCTTTTCAACCATGCAAGAAGTCGTAACCCTAGAGTGCACCGAAGCCAAGAAGGAGGGGAAACCCGTTTCCCGTTACCTCACCACGCGGAACAAGAAAACCGTGACCGAGCGTATCGAGAAAAAGAAGTACAACCCGAACCTCCGCCGCCACACGCTGCACAAGGAAATCAAGTAATCCGATCCGTTCGCCGAAGGCGAACAAGCCCTCGCGGCCAGATCGTCCCGTCTTTCCGAAACTGACGCCCCAGGAGCCTGGAGGACGAAGTCCGACAGGCTCCTGGGGCGTCAGTTTTGTTTTGTCCTGACGAGGACAGAATGGCACTTCAAGAAGTGTGATGAAGATATTGCCAGTCATAGCTGGAGTTTTGTTAGTCGGGGGTTGTGCTAGCCGCACCAAGTGTGGAAAACAGGCCATCGGCGATGTTATCACTGCTCCGGCTTCAGAGGCAGAGACTCTTCCCGCAGCTGAGTCTGACCCGAAGAATCCAGACTATCTACGTGCCCATCTGAAGAGCTATGGTCTTGTGCCATTCGCTGATGATACGAAAGCAGATCAGGCAACGAGATACCGTTTTCTGTGGATTCGCAGTCTACGCTATCCGGCCGCTTTGTTTGAGGTAAGGTTCGATTCCAGCGGCACAGGAATTTACGAGGCCAAATTATGGAAGAAGCAGGCGGGGGCATTCCAGTGGGTGACCCAGCGTACGATATTGCTAAAGAAGTCGGACTTGGATTTTCACCAGTACATGCTTGCCAAGAGCCACTTTTTTGAGGTCCCGTGGTGGGACGAAAAATCAGGTTACTACGATGGAGCCGACTGGTTTATAGAGGTTCAGCAAGGTGATCGGTATCATGCCGTTTATAGACAGTCTCCCCAACGCGGCCCGGTGTTTGATTTCGGAAGATTTCTCATCGAATCCGCTATTCAGAGTGAATTCCTTCCCATTTATTAGGATAGAAGGTGTGAAATGCCTTGTGCAGAATGCCATCCATGGGAAAAGTAAAGTTGAACTGGCCGGATAAAAGCTTACATTAAAAACCATGGCGCTGACCGTTGAACAGATTGTGGAAGAAACCCGCCAGTGGCCCGCTGATGTCGTGGCTGACTTGGTTGACCGCATTACCTTGGCCAAGCATGGGGGGCTGACGGCAGAGCGTGAGGCGGCATGGGCCGAGGTGGCTGCCCGGCGTTCCGCCGAAATTGATAGTGGCAAGGAATCGTTGGTTTCAGGTCACGAGGTCAGCGAACGCATTCGCAAGATCGTTGGTCGGTGAAACCGAAACCGCATGGGTTTCATCGCGAGGCCGAGGCAGAATATGTCCAGGCGGCCAGGGATTATGCGGAAATCAGCCCGGAGCTGGGTGGCCGGTTTTACGACGAGATGGAGCGGCTTATCTCCGAAGTGTGTCTGTGGCCGGCTACCTATCGTTATATTCGCCTTTCGATCAGACGTCATTTCTCGACCGAGTTTCCCTATGGCATTCTATTTGAGGATCGGCCCGATCACGTACGCATCGTCGCTGTGATGCCCCTGCACCGCGACCCGGAATACTGGCTACACCGGCTGACGAACTGAAAAACCGACGCTAACTGGCTCAGTTTTGTTTTTGGGTGGACGAGGAGCCCGCTTTGCCCGAGTCCGGTTGCCCGGTCTGTTGGGCGCGGCGCGCGGAGCGCCAGCTTTCCCGGTGCTTGCGAATCCAGTCGAGCAGGGCCCGCTCAAAGCCGATGTCGTAACCCAGCCGTTCAGACTCAATCCATTTGTGGCGCAGGATTTCTTCGCGCTCGGCAAGGAATTCCTGGTAGAGCGAAGACCGCTTCACGAAATCGTGGGAGGCCTCGGGCTCGTTTTTTGTAAATTGCGTCATGGCGACCACGGCAAATTATCGATGAATGCTTTTCAGCACAAGTAACACGGATCAAAAATACGGGTTGTTGCGGGCAGGGAAAAACCGATGGCCGAAAGGAAAGAGGGTGCGGTCTCGAGCGTTTCACTTTTTGGTGCCATACGGTTGGTGGGGAGGATAGTAAGGGGGCAGGTGGCGCTGTCAATGCCTAGGGTGTTCACACTATGCGTAGTTAATTTGCAATAGAGTGGCTTGCCGGGCCGTGACCAAGTTTTTCGAGCAAAGCCAGCGCGATCGATCGAAATATTTCCGCGGCTTCGCTCTGGGGCGCACTCACCACGACCGGCGAACCGGAGTCACCCCCGGCGCGGATTTCGGGAATGAGCGGCACCTGCCCGAGCAGCGTGGTGCCGAGCGCATCGGCGGTCTTCTGTCCGCCACCTTCGCCAAAAATAAAATTTTTCCGGCCGGATGCGTCGGATAACCAGCTCATGTTTTCCGCCACTCCAAGCAGGGGCACGTTTACTTTTTGAAACATCAACCCGCCCTTGCGGGCGACGTTCGTGGCCGCGATCTGCGGCGTGGTCACGAGCACGGCACCGTTGAGCGGCAGCGTCTGCACGAGCGAAAGCTGGGCGTCGCCCGTGCCCGGCGGCAGGTCGACGAGCAGCACGTCGAGTTCGCCCCATTTCACGTTCTGCACGAATTGCTGGATGGTCTTCATGATCATGGGGCCGCGCCAGACGACCGGCGTGTTGTCGTCCACCAGGAAGCCCATGCTCATCACTTTTACCCCGTGCCGTTCCAGCGGCAAAATCTGGGCGTTGGGCCCGTCCCCCTCGATTTCCGGCCGGCCGGTGAGGCCGAGCATCAGTGGCACGCTCGGCCCGTAAATGTCGCAATCCATCAGTCCCACGCGGTCCGGGCGGCCCTGCGCCGTGAGCACTTGGGCGAGCGAGCAGGCGAGGTTGACGGCGAAGGTGCTTTTGCCCACGCCGCCCTTGCCCGAGGCGATGGCCACGGCATATTTGATGTGGCGCGGCGCGGCGCCGGTGCCGGCGAGGTTGCCGCCGGCGGCGGGCGTCTTGGCCGGCGCGACGGCCAGGTCGATGATGGTCTCGCGCACGCCGGGCAACGCGCGCAGCACGCGCTCGACCTCGGCTTTGAGCGCGAGGGGAACCTTCGGGTCGCTCGTCGTGATCCCGAGTGAAACCTTGGCGGTGCCATCGACCAGGGCCGCCGAGCGCACCAGGCCAAACGACACGATATCGCGGCTGAAGCCGGGATACTTGATTTGCTTGAGCGCTTCCTTGATGTCCTCAGGTGTCACGGGAAAATTTTTCTAAAATCAAACGGTTTATCGTTGTTAAGCGGCGCCATGGTGTAAATAGAAATGAACTTTCTTCGCGAATGCTGTTCCATTTTCTGTCTTTCCACATGAAAAAACGCCTCTGCCTCGTCCTCATCCTCGGCTGCCTCGGTGCGACCGCCGCCTTCGCCCAGCGCGAAATCGGCCCCATCGACGTCACGGCCAATTTCAAGACCACGCCCATCCGCGTGTCGGCCGACACGGCTGAACTGAACAATCTCGCGCTACTCGCCTTCGGTGCCCATGGCGCCTACCGCCTGGTGGCCAGCGGCTATGACTACGACGTGCGCTTCTCGCTGCTCGCGCCCGCGCAAGTGCGCGTGGACATCGCGCGCGCCGACGGGCAGGTCATCGCCAGCGAGATCGCGACTGGCACGAGCACCCACCACGCCTTTTATCGCGCGGCCGACATTGCCGTGGCGCGCACCGTCGGCTTGCGCGGTTTCTTTGCCTCGAAGCTGGTCTTTATCAGCCAGCGCACGGGGCGCCGCGAGATTTACACGTCCGACCTCTTTTTTGGCGAGGCCAAGCAGATCACCCACGATAATGCCCTGGCGCTTTCGCCGCGCTGGTCGCCCGACGGACACCGCGTCATCTACACGGGCTATTTCCAATCGGGCCGGCCCGATGTGTTCGAGTTGGTCAACGAGAACGGCGGTTGGCGGCGGGAAACCTTCGCGAGTTTCCAAGGCACGAACGACAGCGCGCATTTCAGCCCCGACGGCTCGCGCGTGGCCATGGTGCTGAGCGGCGAGGGCAACCCCGACATCTACGTCAGCAACGCCGAGGGCCGGGCCGTCTCGCGCCGCACGCGGTCCAATATGGCCAAGGCCTCGCCCTGCTGGTCGCCCGATGGCACGCAGCTGGTTTTTACCTCCGAGCCGGGCCCGCAACTCTACCTCATGTCCGCCGCGGGCGGGACGCCCCAGCGGATTTACACCGACATCAGCAGCTATTGCGCGGAGCCGGATTGGAGCCACGGCGACCCGACCAAACTCGCCTTTACCATTCGGGCGGGCCGGATGTTTCAAGTGGCGGTCTATGATTTCTCGACGCACACCAGCCAGCAAGCTTCGCACGCACCCTATGACGCGGTGAATCCGTGCTGGCTCGCCGATGGCCGGCACCTGCTTTACACCGCGCGCACGCCGCGCGCGAGCACGGTTTGGATTCTCGATACTGTCTCTGGCAAAGCCAAGCAGCTCAGTCCGTATTTGCTCGCGCCCGCGAGTGAGGCGAGTGCCTGGGGGCCGTGATCGTAGAGGTGTCCCCTGCGATATTATTGCAGGGTGAGATCGCCCCATTTGAAAACAAGAAGGCCCCGGAGTCTTGCGACTCCGGGGCCAAACTTGGGGGTCGGCGTTCGCCACGCGCTCTTTCCCATGCGCACACTGTTGGGCGCCTCGCTTTCGCGGGCCGTGTGCTCCCCGACGCCACTCTCCGCGGCATGCGAAGATTTCGATCTCATGGCGGGATCGCCGCGGCTGTTGCCGGCTGCGGTTTTTTGAGTGAGGCCTCTTCGCCCGGTTCGGCTGTCACTTGCCAGTGACAGTACGCCAGACGGGGTGCAGACACGCCTGCAAGGACGTGATTCGCGTCGGCACCTTTTTCGCGGGGACGGCCCCGGCTTGTGGCCGGGCGTTGGCCCCGCGTTACGGGTCTGACCTCTTGCCTCTCAGGTTGCTTTGGTCTTGCAGTAGGGTGATGCGGTTTTTCGCACCGCCCTGTAGAGGAGGTTTAGCGGGCTTTGCCTGGCCCGTTCGCTCCCCGCCGCCGTGTTTCCGTTGCGCTCCCCGACTTGTGACGGCCGGGGTCTTTTGGCGGGGTCGTCCCGCCGGGAAACACGACTGCGTTCTAGTCTGCGCAGTAGCAACCATAACCCTCTGGGTAACTGCGTCGGTGCGCAGGTCGAAACTTCCTGCGGACCTGACTCGGCTCGCGCGCGGTTTCTAATCGCGGCTCGCCGCACAGCTCCTGTTCGTGTGTGGACTGGAACGGTCACGAAACCGTCCAGAGGAACTGGTGATATTTGCCTGTCACGGTCGCGCCAAAGCGCGGGTGGAGGGGCTGCCCGCACCAGCTGCGGCCAACCTTTCCCCGGTTGCCCGGGATTATCCCAGTCGTGCTTGCGGCGGGTTTTTCAGGCCGCCGCGCTGCGACTGTTCTATCAAGGAACGAGAGCAAGTTGCTCGGGGACTAACGCAAATTAAAGACTTTCTTCCTCACAATTTACTCACGGCGCCAGCGGCTGTGAATAACTTGCGGGCAATATTATGCGCCGGTTATTCACGCCTTGAACATCCAACATCGAACGCCGAACATCCAACGCCCAAATCCGGGTGACTCCGAAATCCGAAACTTCGATGTTGGACGTTCGATGTTGGATGTTGAATGTTCAGCCCATGCCTCCCTGTGATCTGCCCATCTATGAACTCGAGCCGGCCATCGTCGCCGCGTTGCGCGCGTCGGGCCGGCTCATCGTGCAGGCGCCGACCGGTTCGGGCAAGTCGACGCAGATCCCGCAGATGCTGCTGCGCCACGGGTTGCTGGGCGCTCGCGGAGAAGTCACGGTGCTGCAACCGCGGCGGCTCGCCACGCGGCTGCTGGCCAAGCGCGTGGCCGAGGAAGCCGGCACGCCGCTGGGCGAAATCGTCGGCTACCAGATCCGCCTCGAGTCGCGCGTGAGCGAGCGCACGCGCATCCGCTTTGTGACCGAGGGGATTTTGCTGCGGCAAATGTCGTTCGACCCGGCGTTGCGCGGCATCAGCGCAGTGGTGTTCGACGAGTTTCACGAACGGCACCTTTACGGCGACATCTCGCTGGCGCGTGCGCTGCAAATCCAAAAAACCACCCGGCCCGACCTGAAGATCGTCGTCATGTCCGCGACGCTCGATGCCGCCGTGCTGCGCGACTACCTCGCGCCGTGCGAGGTGCTGACCTCGCAGGGCCGCAGCTTCCCGGTAAGAATCGAGTATCTGCCGCGCGCGGTGGATTTCGAGCGCGAGCCGGTGTGGGATGTGGCGGCGCGCGAGTGCGCGCGGGTTGCGGCGGAAACACCAGGCGACCTGCTGGTTTTCATGCCCGGCGCCTACGAAATCAGCCGCACGGTCCAGGCGGTGCAGGGTGAACGAACCCTGCGCAGTTTTGTGACGTTTCCGCTGCATGGAGAACTTCCCCCGGACGCGCAGGACCGCGCGGTCGCGCGCTACGACTCGCGGAAAATCATTGTTTCCACCAATGTCGCCGAGACCTCGCTGACCATTGATGGCGTCACGGCCGTCATTGACAGCGGGCTGGCGCGCGTGGCGCGCTACGATCCGCACCGGGGCATCAACACGCTGCTTATTGAAAAAATTTCCGCGGCCAGCGCCGATCAGCGCGCGGGCCGGGCGGGCCGCACCGCGCCGGGCGTGGGCGTGCGGTTGTGGACGGAACGCGAGCACGCGCAGCGTCCCGCGCAGGAATTGCCCGAGGTCAAACGCCTCGATCTCGCCGAGGTCGTGCTCACGCTTAAAGCCAGCGGCATCGATGACGTGACCAATTTCCCATGGCTGGAAAAACCCGATCCGCGCTCGCTGGAGCGGGCGGAGGCGTTGCTGGCCGATTTGGGTGCGGTGTCCGAGGTAGGGCGAGGCGTCCCCGACGAGCCGAATCCAACGCGGCTCACCGGGACGGTTCGCCCTACCCAAATCACCGACCTCGGCCGCAAGATGCTGCGTTTTCCCGTGCATCCACGTTATGCGCGCATGCTGCTCGAGGCCGATGCGCGCGGCTGCGTGCGGCCGGTCGCACTCATGGCCGCGCTGACCCAAGGCCGGAATTTTTTCCTGCGCGGCGTGCCCAAGGAGGTCGAGCAGGCGCGCGAGGATTTGCTGGGCGAGGAGCACGAAAGCGACTTTTTCCTGCTCATGCGTGCGTGGCGCTACGCCGACAAGAACAACTACGCGCTCGACGCCTGCCGCCGGCTGGGCGTGCACGGGCAGGCCGCGCGGCAGGTCGGGCCGTTGTTCGAGCAGTTTCTGGAAATCGCCGCGAAGGAAGGCCTCGATGTGGCGGAGAAACGGGTGGATGGCATGGCCGTGCGCAAATGCGTGCTCGCGGGCTTTTCCGACCATCTCGCGAAACGACTCGATGCCGGCACCCTGCGTTGCGAGCTCGTGCACCACCGCCGCGGGGTACTCGCGCGCGAAAGCGCCATCCAGAAAGCGCCGCTGCTGGTGGCGGTGGAAGTGAGCGAAGTCCAAGGGCGCGGCGGTGAGGTCAACGTGCTGCTCAGCCTGGCCACGGCGGTCGAGGAGGCATGGCTGCAGGAACTTTTTCCCGGCGATTATTATTCGGCGCAGGGCGTGGTTTACGACGAACCGTCCCGGCGGGTGGTCGCGCGCCGCGAGCGGCGGTTCCGCGACCTCGTGCTGGAGGCGAAAGCGGGCAGCGATGACGACGTGCCGTCCAACGAAGCAGCCATCCTGCTCGCGCGCGAAGTGCTGGCCGGCCGCATCAAGATCGAGGCGTGGGACGAAAATGTGGAGCAGTGGATCGTCCGCGTAAACCGGCTGGCGGAGTGGTTTCCCGAACTCGAAGTCAATCCGCTCACCGAGGCCGACCGCGCGACGCTGGTCGAGCAGATTTGTTACGGCGAGACGAGCGGGCGCGGCGTGATGAAAAAGGAAGTGATGCCCATCCTGCGCGACTGGCTGGTGGCCGAGCAGCTTGCCGTGCTCGACGAGTACCTGCCCGAGCGTCTCACCATGGCCAACGGCCGGCGCTCGCGCATCACCTACCACCAGGAAGGCCCGCCTGTGCTCAGCGCGCGCATCCAGGAACTTTACGGCGTCGAGGGCACGTTTACCCTTGGCCACGGGCGCGTGCCGGTGAAGATTGAAGTGCTCGCGCCCAACCAGCGCCCGATCCAGGTGACCGACGACCTCACGAGCTTCTGGCGCGACATGTATCCGAAAGTGAAGGCCGAACTCTCGCGGCGCTATCCGCGCCACGAATGGCGGTAGCGCCTTTTCGATTTAGTTTACCCCACCGGCAATGCCATTGAGACACATCCTTTGTTTTGTCCTTCCGAGCCGAGCGAGGAATCTCCTTTGTAACATAATACGTTACAAACACGGCAGTGAGTCCGTTCGTTTGTAATATAATACGGTACAAAGCAAAACGGAGATTCCTCGCTCGGCTGCCAATGAACTCATCCCAGTTAAGGATCAAATTCATCCTTCCAAGGTGGAGCGTGTCGTCCCGACCGCTCAGAGCGCGCCCGGAGGGTCGCGCTCCACCCGCGCTGCCGCGCGAATCGGTTCATTGTCGCGTTCCACGCAAGCCGCTGTGTGGCTTGCTCAGGGTCTCAGAATGACAATTTCACCTATTTAAACCGAAAATGCGCCAGAAACCAAAATCTTTAACCATGAACCCAGCCCGCATAAATCAATTCATTCTCAGACGCATCAAGATCATCGAAATAATCGGTGTGATGATGAGGATATTCAGTTTCAGCCTGGTCAGCTGGCTTGGGCCCAAGAGCCCGTTCCTGTTTGTCTGGGCCTTTAACACGACCGACGCCGTGATTCTTTCCTGGTGTTCCACGCTTAAAAAAGACGCGGCCTATATTTTCCTGAACGTATTCTGGATTATGGTCGGTATCGTGGGAATGCTGCGGGCCGGCGGGATTCTTCACTGATTCGAGCGATTTTTAAACATCGTCGCCATTAAAGGTGGGGCCCGTTGCCCCCAACGGGCCGAAATCGGCGGGCGGCTGAGGGCAGCCGCCCCTACCCAGTCTACAGTCTACCGCCCGGCGTTCACGAATACGACGTACATGTGGCCGGTTTTCACGGTGGTGTCGTCGGTGTTGGAGCCCAGCGTCAGGCTTTCTTCGTGCGTGGCGGCGTGCTGGAAGATTTTCATCGAATGACCTTCCACCGTGAGGGAGAGGTCGGTCGGTTGGAACTGGCTGGTGAGCCAAAGGGGGCGGGGCAGGCGGTCGTCGTGCGCGACAAATACCGTGGTGCCGGCCCGCACGGCGATCTGCATGAGGTCAACCGCGCTGTAGAACGCATCGTTGTTCGCAGCTTGAATCCAGTCGGCACCGGTGAGCCCTGGTGGCAGGCTGGCAAAGGAGATGTCGCGGTCCGCATAAACTTTTGTGCCGTCCCGGACTTTTTGCCGGATGTGAACCTTGGCATAGGCCGGGCCGGAGTAAGCGAATGTCTTGGTGAACCGGCCGGCCATGATTGTCGCATGGGACACCGGCGTGGCTTTGACCTGTGCGATGCGCGTCCACGCGTCTTGCACTAAGGGTGAGGGTTCCAGCGGGGCTGTTGGCGGAAGCTCAGGCAGGGCGGTGGTGAAACCGTCGGTCAACTCAATGGGTTGGGAATCGATGGTGACGTTGCCGGAGGTGAGCCCTGGGCAATTCGCGCTGATGGTGATGGGCCCCGCGGCGAGGGTGGAACGCACCGCGACGCGGTTGATGCCGCACTCCAGGTCGAGGTAGGGGTTGTTGATCGAATGGAGTTTTCCGCTGTTATAACCGCCGCGCCAGATGCAGGGACCGGTGAAAGAGAAATCGACGCGTTGCTGAAAAGTCGGGCAGCGCTCGCCGTTCTTGTCCACCGCTTCGACGTCGATGAGCGCGATGTCCGAACCGTCGGCGTGCAAACCGCCGGGGCCGGTGATGGGTGTAAGCCGCAAGGCGGCCGCCGGGCCGATGGTGTGCTTCGCATCGGTGGCGATGGGCTTTCCATTTTTACAGGCGACGGCCTTGATTTCCCCGGGTTCCCAAGTGACGTCCGGGAACGTGAATAAGTAATGGTCGGATACTTTTCCGTGGCCGAGCGACTTGCCGTTGACGAATAACTCCACGTCGTCGCCGTTCGAGGTAACGTAAACGGTTTTCTTTGTGCCGGCCGGGTAGGTCCAGTGCCCGATGATGTGAACCTGGGGATCATCGCGAAACATCGTTGCGCACACATAATAGGCGTCCTTTGGCAGGCGCACGCCGTCCACCTCGCCCCCGACGCGGGCGACCTCGGTGGACACGCGGCCACCGCTGGTGGTGTCGGAGAAAATCCAGTTGGCGCCACCGCAGTGGTCGGGCGCACCGAGTTTGTGGACGTATTGGCCGACTTGGTTCACCGCATATTGTTCGGACGTGAGGTCGTAGGCCTGGCCCTGGCCGTCGGGGTAGCCGAAGTTCGGCGGTGAAGAGCCATCCCACACCCGGCGCGGCGATTCTTCGCGGTCGTATTCGCCCTCGACCACGGGCAGGCTTGCGATTTCTCGGCCGCCCTCGGTGCCGATGCCGACATCCATGAACTCGGCCGTGATTTGGTCCGCGCGGCGGTGCGCGTAGGCGCGGCCGCCATGCGGGTCGAATTGGTCCATGTAGCCGCGCAATTCCTTCGCGTGTTCGCGGGTGACCTTCTGGTTGCCGCCTTCCCAGATGAGGATCGAGGGGTGGTTGCGGAAATAGATCAACATGTCGCGGAAGGCGTCGGCGCGGATTTTCCAGGCGCCACCGACGGTGTCGAATTCACCGTCCACGCCCGGCTGGTCGGTGATGAGGCCGAGCTGGTCGGCGGCGGCGATCATGACCGGTGCCCCGGCGCAATGGCCCCAGCGGATAAAATTGCCGCCGGCTTCTTTCGTGAGTTGCAGCGTGTAGAAATGCATCCAGTCGGGCTGGGCGGTGCCGAGGCCGGGCCATTCGTCGGTCGGCCGCTGGCCCCAGCCGTGAAGCTTCAAATGATGGCCGTTGATGTAGAAACCGGTTTCGGCATCCCAATGGACGGTGCGGATGCCGCAGGGGATCTCATTCGAGTCCACCGTCTGCCCGCCCGCGCGCAACGAGCAGGCGACGCGGTAGAGATGGGGATAGGCCGGTTCCCACAAACGCGGATGGGCGATGGAGCCGGTGACATCAAATTCATCGTGGCCGCCCGCGGGGATCCGTCCGCTGTGATCGAGCGTGAGCACCGGCTTGCCTTTGGCGTCAAAGACTTCGACGTGCAGCGCGACGACCTCGCTGGTGGGCCGTTCGTTCTGGATGGGCACTTCGACGTGAAGTTGGGCCGACTGGGCGGAGATATCGGTTGCGTAAACGTAAGGCCCGGCGGTCTGGAGAAAGCTGTAGAGCGGCAGCGAAATATGCAGCGGGTCGGTGACATAAAGCCGGACGTTGCGGTAGATGCCGCCGTGCGGCGGGTGCCAGCGCGGATTATTCCAGGGAATCTGGCCGGCCTCGATTTTATCCACGTCGTCGGGGATGGCCGCGTTTACATCGGTGGCAAACCGGATGGGAGCGTCACCCAAGTGATCGAGCGGATCGGTCATGAAGCGGTTGTCGCACATCACGGCGATGACGTTGGTCGCCCCGCCGAAGCGCAGATCCGGGGTGAGGTCGAAGCCGAAGGGGATGAAGCCGTTTTTGCTCACGCCGAGCCGGTGGCCGTTGAGATAAACCACCGCGACCTGGCGCACGCCCTCGAACTCGATGAAGATTTTTTTGCCTTTGAACGAATCGGGCAGGGCGAAGGTTTTCCGATACCAGGTGCGCCCGCTCCACTGGTCCTGCTCGCCGTGCATGTCGGGCGAAGACCACTGGTCGAAGGTATCGGTGTCGTTGTAGGTGTGCGGAGCGGAGACGGTCGTCCAGCCGTGGTCGTCGAAGCCGGGTGCGGCCGCGCCCGCCGGGTCGTCCTTGAGGAATTTCCAGCCGGGATTGAAATTCAGCGTGAGGCGGTCGCTGGCGAGGGCGGAAAGCGAAAGGATCGAGGATAACAGGACAGCCAGGGACAGCCGCAGAGGATGAGACATAAGAGGAAAAGAAAACCAATCAGGCCTCCGTTTTCCGGGCAAACCGCAAATGGCACGTTTTTATTCGCGGCGTTGCTTAAGCCGAATCCATGTAATCAAATCGCGAATGAACGCGAATAGACGCGAATGATTGCCAGGTTGGAGACAGGACGCATCTTCTGTTTTGTCATTCCGAGCCGAGCGAGGAATCTCGTTTGTAATATAATACGTTACAAACTGAAATTGAGATTCCTCGCTCGACTACCAATGAACTCACGCCAGTTACGGTTCAAATTCAGCCTTCCGAGGTGGAGCGCGTTGTCCCCAACGCGCTGTTTGATAATGCGATCAGTAAGAGCCTTGAGGACAAGTCGCTCCACCCGCGCTGCCAATTATCGCTGGGCTTTGGCGCGGTAGCGCCGGTAGGGCGGATTATCCCTAATCCGCCGAGTTTGATCTTAACCGTGTCTATCCGGGGCGCTAAGGATAACGCGCCCTACCTCAAATTCAAATATGACGTTTGCCGTATCATTCGGGCGCAACGGCCTTTCACGGCTTCTTTTTCTTCCGGCCTTTGAGATGCTCGATGTTGAGGTAGGTCTTGTTGAGCATCTGGCTCTCGTAGAGCTCGAGCAGGCGCACGCCTTCGCGCGGCTTGACCATGTCCTTGCGCGTGGCGAGGTCGATTTGCGCCTTCATGCGGCGGCAGAGCTCCTCCTGCTGGTATTGCACGCCCTCGATGACGTCGGCGATGCGGCTGCCGCTGAGCGCCTCCTCGATGTAGAAGCCGTTGGGTTCGTCGTCCTCGAGCAGGACGTGAACCTCGTTGACGCGGCCGAAGAGGTTGTGCAGGTCGCCCATGATGTCCTGGTAGGCGCCGGTGAGGAACACGCCGAGGTAGTAGGGTTTGCCGTTCAACGGATGCAGCGTGATGTAATCCTTCACGTCCTGCAGGTCGATGAAGCTGCCGATCTTGCCGTCGGAGTCGCAGGTGATGTCCACGAGGATGGCGTTGACGGTCGGGCGTTCGTCGAGGCGGTGGAGCGGGGCGATGGGGAAAAGCTGCTTGAGCGCCCAGTGGTCGAGCAGCGACTGGAAGACGGAGAAATTGCAGACGTACTGGTCGGCGAGCAGCCGCGAGAGTTCGTGCAATTCCTCGGGCTGGTAGCCGGTCTTCCGGCTTTCCTTCGCCAGCTGCTCGCAAATCTGCCAGAAAATCTGCTCGGCGGCGGCGCGGTTTTCCAGGTTGAGGTAACCGAGGTTGAACAGGGAGAACACCTCCTCTTTTTTCTGCAGCGCGTCGTGGAAACGCTCGAGGCGGCCGAGCTTGGCCTTGTTCTTGAGGAGCACCTCGAGGTTGGCCACGACGTTGTGCTTTTCCTTGGGCTCGTGCTGCTGGCCGAGGGACTCGCGCTTGTTGATGCGCTCGAAGACCTCGACGACGAGCATCGAGTGGGGCCCGACGACGGCGCGGCCCGACTCGCTCACGATATCGGGCTCGGACACGCCGGCGGAGCGGCAGATTTCGCGGATGTTGAAGACGACGTCGCGCGTGTATTCCTCCACCGAGTAATTCATCGACGACTCGAAGTTCGTGCGCGAGCCGTCGTAGTCGATGCCGAGGCCGCCGCCGACGTCGAGGTAGCCCATGGGGAAGCCCATCTTGGCGAGCTGGCAGTAGAAACGCGTGGCTTCGATGACGGCGTTCTTGATCGTGATGATGTTGGGCACCTGCGAGCCGATGTGGAAATGCACGAGGCGCAGCGCGGAGGCGAGCTTGGCGGCCTTGAGCTTTTCGCAGGCAAAGAGGATTTCCGAGGTGTTGAGGCCGAACTTGGCGTTGTCGCCGGTGGACAGGGCCCATTTGCCTTCGCCGCGGGTCTGGAGTTTTACGCGGAAACCGATCATCGGCTTCACGCCGGTCTCGGCGGAGAGGCGGATGATGTCGTCCAGCTCGGAAAGCTGTTCGACGACGAGGATGATTTTCTTGCCGAGTTTGCGGCCGAGCAGCACCAGGCGGATGTAATCGTGGTCCTTGTAGCCGTTGCAGATGATGAGGCGCTGGTTGCCCTCGTGCATGGCGAGCGCGATCATCAGTTCGGGCTTCGAGCCGGCCTCGAGGCCGTAGTTGAAGTCCTTGCCCGCGGCGATGATCTCATCGACGACTTCGCGGAGCTGGTTGACCTTGATGGGGAAGACCCCGCGGTAGTCGCCCTTGTAGCCCTCCTCCTTGATGGCCTTGTTGAACAGCTCGTTGAGCTGCACGACGCGATGGCGCAGCAAGTCCTGGAACCGGATGACCATCGGCGCCTTCAGGCCCATGCCGAGCGCCTCGTTGATGACATCGAGCACGCGGATGCCGCGGCCGTCGGCCCGCGGCTGCACGCAGACGCACCCCTCGGCGTCCACGGAGTAGTGGCCTGCGCCCCAGCGCTTAAGGCCGTAAAGTTCCTCGGCTTTTTCGGTGGACCAGGCGGATGAGGCTTTGTTTTTCAATGATGGCGGGTGGTAACCGGAGGTTGTGCTTGCCTTCAGGGGGCGGGATTCGATTAAGTGCCTGTTTTCTTTTTTCAAATCAATCAACAAGCAATGACGCAAACACTCACTTTGATTCTCGCGCAACAAACTGCCGCGCCGGCCGCCCAGCCGCAAGGCGGTTCCGGGCTGATGATGCTGTTGGTCTACGGCCTCTTTGCCGCCGGCATGTATTTCCTGCTTTTCGCGCCCCAGCGCAAGAAGCAGAAGGAACTCGCCACCATGATCAGCGCGCTCGCCACCGGCGACGAAGTGGTCACCACCGGCGGTATCTATGGCGTCATTGCCGCGGTGAAACCCGACCGCTTTGTGGTCCGCATTGCCGACAACACCAAGATCGAGGTCGGCAAGGGCTTCATCCAGGCGGTGGTGAACAAGGACAGCGACGCAAAATCCAAGTGACCGCTGGCCCGCCTTGCCGCGTGCCCCAATTTTGACCTCGATTCTTAACCAACCCCGACATGTTTAAACGCAACCTCTGGAAGCTCATTTTGAGCGCCCTGATCCTGACCTTTGCCGTGGCCGAACTGGTCCCGCTGCAGGACCGGCCGTTCGCCGACTACGCGCACACGCACGCCACGGCCAAACCCACCGAATTCGCCAAGCTCCTCGACGAAGCCGCCGCCCGCCAGAAAGCCGGCCAGGCGCCGAGCGTATTCGTGGCGCTCAAGCAAATCGCCAGGGAGCGCAAGATCGACCTCACGCAATTTTACCCCGACATCAACATCGAGAGCACGCTGATGAATGTCGACAAGCGCAACGACATCCTGCTGACCGAACTGCTCAAGCGCTCCAAGAGCAAGTTCCAGCTCGGCCTTGACCTGAGGGGCGGCGTCGCCGTCACGCTCGAGGTTGATTCCAAGGCGGCGGGCAACGATCCCGCCAACATCCGCCAGGACAAACTGACCAAGGCCATCGAGATCATCAGCGCCCGCATCAACGCCTTTGGCGTGGTCGAGCCCGTCATCCGCCCGGTCGGCAACAACCGCATCGAGATCGAGCTGCCCGGCGTCAACACGAAGGATAATCCTGAAATCCTCGACAACATCAAGAAACCCGCGCAGCTCACCTTTTGTCTGGTGCATCCCACGCTCACCCCGCGCGACGTGGCGCCGGGTGATGTTCCTCCTGGCTACCAGGAGATGAGCTATACCCAACAGCAGAGCAACGGGACCGAGTTCGAGGAAACCCTTTTCGTGAAGCGCATCCCCGAGATGACCGGCAAGGACATTTCGAATTCCTACGCGCGGCCCGATATGTACGGCAAACCCGAGGTGGACATGCAGTTCACCACCGATGGCCGGAAGCGTTTCGCCGATGTCACCGGCGCCATTGCCGCGGAGGGCCAGCGCACCGGCCATCTCGGCCGCATGGCCATCGTGCTCGATGGCAAACTTTACTCCGCGCCGACAGTCAGGGAGGAAATCGACAGCAACGCCGCCGTCATCACCGGCAACTTTACCGACCGCGAAGCCATGGACCTCGCCAATGTCCTCAATAACCCGCTCGATCTGCCGCTCATCGTGAAGGAACAGTACGAGGTCGGCCCCTCGCTGGCCGACGATGCGATCTCCAGCGGCGTGCGCGCGTCCATCATCGGGGTCACGCTGGTCGCCGCCTTCATGGTCACCTTCTACACCACGGGCGGCCTGGTGGCGGTGCTCATGCTCGCGGTCAACCTGGTCATCATCCTCGGCGTCATGGCCAGCTTTGGTGCGACGATGACGCTGCCCGGCCTCGCCGGCATCGTGCTCACTGTCGGCATGGCGGTGGACGCAAACATCCTTATTTTCGAACGCATGCGCGAAGAGCTGGCCCTCGGCAAGAGCCTCGCCTCGGCCAACCAAAGCGGCTACCTCAAGGCGCTCTGGACTATTCTCGATGCCCATGCCGTGCAGTTGATCATCTGCTGCATTATGATCAGCTTGGGTACCGGGCCGATCAAGGGCTTCGGCGTCACGCTCGCCATCGGCGTGCTTTCGACGCTATTTTCCGTGCTCATCACCTCCCACCTCGTGATGGAGTATATTATCGAATCGGGCCTCGTGAAAAAAATCAGGATGAACCGCATATTGAAGGACATCCAGGTCGATTTTATCCGTTACGGCAAAGCCGCCTTCTTTGGCGGCTGGCTGCTCGTTTTAATCGGTGTCGGCTATGTGGTTTACCAGGGACCCAAGATCTACGGCATTGATTTTGCCGGCGGCGACATGATCAACGTGCAGTTCAAGCACCAGCCCGATGTGGCGAAGATTCGTGCGGTGGCCAAGGCCAGCGGCGTCTCGGATATCAATATTACGTCCGTCAATTCCATCGGCGGCGGCGGACAGGCGCTTAACATCGAAACGCCCGAAGGCAAAGCCGATGCTGTATTCGGTGCGTTGCAAACCGCCTTCCCGCAAGCCGGGCTGGAAAAGATCGGCGAAAGCCACATCGGCGCCTCCATCGGCAAGGAGATCGAGCTCAATGCCCTGCTCGCCATTGGCGTTTCCATGGCCACGATCCTGGTCTACATCGCCTTTCGCTTCGAATTCGGCTTCGGCGTCGGCGCGATGGTTTCCACCCTGCACGACATCTTGATGACCATTGGCATCTTTGTGCTTACTGGCCACCAGTTTACCGCGCCGATGGTCGCCGCGATCCTGTGCATCGCCGGCTACTCGATCAACGAGACCGTCGTGGTCTTCGACCGAATCCGCGAGGAATTGAAGCTCAATCCCAATGGCTCGCTGCGCGATGTCATCAATACCGCGATCCGAAAAGTGTTTGCGCGCACGATTATGACGGCCTCGACGACCTTTCTCGCCGCGCTCGCGCTCTTCCTCTTCGGCGGCGGCGTGCTCCACGATATTTCCTTCACCTTCCTCGTCGGCATTGTCACCAGTACGTTTTCAGCGATCTTCGTGGCCTCGCAGGTGTTCTACTACTGGCACAAGGGTGACCGCAAACATGTCGAGGCGCATTCCGATATCGCCCCGAAATACGAGTGGCAGGGCGCGAGCCGCGCTTCGCGGTAAATTTTTTGTGGGCGGGGTGACCTCGCCCCGGCCACAAAAAATTACCCATGCATTGGAACTACACGCCGCTCCCCGCTGCGGAGGTTGAGGCGCTCGGCCGCAGTGCCGGCGTGAGCCCGGTGCTCGCCGAGCTGCTCCTGCGCCTCAATCTGCCTGAGGCCGGTGCGGTGGAAAAATTTCTCCGGCCCGCGCTGGCCGGGCTGGCCGACCCGTTCCTGCTGCAAAACATCGACGCCGCGGTGGCGCGCCTGCGCACGGCCCTGGTGAACGGCGAAGGCATCGTCGTGCTCGGCGACTACGACGTGGATGGCGTCACCAGCACGGCCCTGCTTGTGAGCATCCTGCGGCGCTTCGGCGCCAACCCGCGCTTCATCGTGCCGCGGCGCATGGAAGACGGTTACGGGCTCTCGCGCAGCGCCATCGATCGCGCGCTGGAGCCGGGCCGGCCGCGCCTGTTCATCGCGCTCGACTGCGGCACCAACTCCCACGAGGAGATCGCCTACCTTTATGGGCAGGGCATTGACGTCCTCGTCATCGACCACCACCGCTCGAAGGAACGACCGCCGGGGCAGGGCCTGCTCGTCAACCCGCACGTCAATGCCTGCGCCGATGGCTCGGACGCCGCCTGGCGGCATCTCTGCACCGTCGGCCTCGTCTTCAAGCTCGCCCACGGCCTGCTCAAACAGCTCCGCGCGGAAAACGATCCGGTTGCACTGGGCATCAAGCTCAGCGACTACCTCGATCTGGTTGCGCTTGGCACGGTGGCCGACCTCGTGCCGCTCACCGGCGAGAACCGCATCCTCGCGTGCCACGGTTTGAAAATTTTGCAGGGCACCGCGCGGCCCGGCCTGCGCGCGCTCATGCAGGTGGCCGGCGTGAAAACCACGCAGGAAATTCTGCCGGTGGACATTTCCTACCGCCTCGGCCCGCGCATCAACGCCAGCGGGCGCCTCGCCGACGCCGCGCTCTCGGTGGAGTTGATGCTCAGCGAGGATGAAAAATTCTGCACCGACACCGCGCAGGCGCTGAATGCCTTCAATCGCGAACGGCAGGACATTGAGCGCGCGATCACGGAGGAGGCGGAGCGGATCATCGAGAAAAATTTTGCCGACACGCCCGGCGTCGTGCTCTTCGGCGAGAACTGGCATCCCGGTGTCGTCGGCATCGTCGCCGGCCGCGTCTCGCGCAAATACCACCGTCCCTGCATCGTGCTCGGCAACGAGGCCGGCCTCGCCAAGGGTTCCGGGCGCAGCGTGGACGGCATCAACCTCGTGGAAATCCTCGGCACCTGCGACGAACACCTCACCAGTTGGGGCGGCCATCCGATGGCGATCGGCATCTCCTTGCCGCAGGAAAAAATTGGCGCCTTCCGCGCGCAGTTCGCCGAGGCCGTGCGCACCGGCGGTGGCGGGCAACTGGCCGAACCCCGCCTCGAGATCGCCGCCTGGCTCACGCCGGTGGAGGTAAACGCACCGTTCATGGATGAGCTGGCGGTGATGCATCCTTACGGCCAGGGCAACCCCGAGCCGGTCTTCGGCCTGCGCCACGTCGTGCTGTCCGCGCCGCCCGAGGTCTTCAAGGAACACCATTTTCGTTTCCAGCTCAGCCCTGCGCCCGGCCGCCGCCTCCAAGGCGTGGCGTGGAAAATGGCCCGCCGCCTGCCGCCCGCCGGTGTGCCGCTCGACCTCGCGGTCGAACTGGCGTGGAATTATTTCAACGGCCGCAAGCTGCTGCAACTCACGCTCGTCGATTGGAGGCCGGCCTTGAAGGCTGAAGGGCTGAATTTCCGACCACCACACCCGGATTTTTAACCGCAGATGGACGCGGATAGATTCTTGTATTAGCCGTTGGCCGTGCCCTTCGGATACTTCGCTTCCTTAGCGAGAAAATAATCCAGATAAAGGTGTCTCGCGAAGGGTTCGAAGGGAGCGAAGGGACCAACTGCGACGGACAAGTTGGCAAAAAAGCCGGAGCCCAACTACCAATTACCAACTGCGACCAATGACCAATAACCAATGACAAATGACAACGTAACGCCGAATTTCTCTTGCGCCCGCTGCGCAAACTTTGCTTGTTCTTGAGGTCTTACGCGCACCCGTAGCTCAACTGGATAGAGCGCCAGACTACGAATCTGGAGGTTGGGGGTTCGACTCCCTCCGGGTGCACCATTTTTTCGCGATGCGAAAAAATGTCACGCCGTAGCTTTAGCGAAGGCGGACAAGAACATTTTTATGTCGCGGGGTTAACCCGTTCCCACATTCTTCAGGGAAAGCAAATTGCCCCACGACCCGTTTTCGCGGAAAATATGCTGTTGCAGGCCGTTGCGTGCGGTGCCGATAGTGAGTGAAGAATGAGCGTCGTGCTGCAGAAATTTGTTTGGGCTGCCACCCTCGCGCCATGAAATGTCCGCCGGAGACCGATTTCTGGCAGGTGGGCCTCGTGCCGGCGAAAATCACGGCGGCATCCCATGCCCCGGCCCTGGCGGCATTGCGGGAAAAAATCAGCTGGCTGCCTGGGCCCGGAGGCTGGGGCTATGTGGCCGATCCGTTCGGCCTCCAGCGCGGGGACATGACCCACGTTTTTGTGGAGGCGTTCGATTACCGGACCCAGCACGGGGTGATCGAGCACCATGCATTCGGCCCCGACCTGGCCTGGAAAAACAAGGATCTCGCCCTGGCCTGCCCGTTTCATCTCTCATATCCATTTCTGGTCGAGGACAACGGCGAGGTTTTCATGATCCCGGAAAGTCATCGCGCGGGGGAGATCGCCCTCTACCGGGCCCGCCGTTTTCCTGGCGATTGGGTGCGCGAAACCGCGCTGTTGCCTGGCGTGCCCGGGGCCGAGCCATCGTTGCTTAGGCACGAAGGACGCTGGTGGATGTTTTTCATCATCGTTGGCCCCGACAAGACCCGTGAGCTGCGGGAACTGCATGTGGCTTATGCCGACTCGCTGACCGGCCCATGGCGGCGGCATGCCCAAAACCCCGTGGTTGACGATCGCTCCCGAGGGCGGCCGGGTGGCACCCCCTTCGTCGCACCGGATGGAAGTGTCATGCTACCCGTGCAGGACTGCGGCCACACCTATGGGGGCGCGCTCAACTTCCTGCGGTTTGCCACGCTGACGCCCGAACGGATTGCGGTCGAGCCCGCCGGCTCGCGTCTCACCGGCGATCTCGTTTCTGATTCGCACCGGGACGGGTTTCATACTTTGTCCAGTTGCGGCGAGCTGACCTTGATCGATACCAAGCGGATCGTTCATTCCTGGGCGCGCTTGCCGGTGGAACTGAAGAGACGGATCGGGTGGCCGTGAACGGTGAATGCCGGATTTCCAACCACCAAGAACCATACCCCGGATTTTAAACCACTGATGGGCACTTATCTTTCCGCGCATGATCTTCCTTTTTTTCCGCGTATATCTGCGTGATCCGCGGGACAAATCAGAGCTCGGAATTTATTTTACCGCGGATGGACGCGGATGCTTTGGTCGGATTTTTTAGCCACAAAAGGGCACAAGGAACTCAAAGAAAACGCATCTTTTTTATAGAATTTGAGCTTATTGTGCACAGATATCCGCAAGGATAAAAGAATCCATGGACGTCTTGAGATGAAACTGAGTTGAGGGTGGAGCGCGTCGTCCCGACGCGCTCAAATGGAAGAGGGAAGACCCGAAATAAACGCGTCAGGGACGCCGCGTTCCACCAACTACGAACTGCCAATTACAACGGCAGAGATCCTTCGCTGCGCTCTGGATGACAGTGGTCTGAAAGGCTAAACCCGATGGGCCACCACAGACCAAGTACCAACTACTAACTACCAACTACGAATGACCAATGACCAATGACGAATGACCAACCATCAACCACCAACTACCTGCCACTCCGTCCGCCTGCCCTGATCATGGCCTGATACGCGGCGAAGGCTTTCTTTCTCCTGGCGATCTGCCACCGGCCATCGTGATCCTGCTTTAACGTCACCAAGCCGTAATCCGATTCACCGTCCGGGCCGAAATAGGGTTCGTCCAGGAGTTCGTAGATGAACAGGCCGTCGATGCCCGGGTTCGCCGCCAACCGCGCAATCTCGCCACTCATGTAGGCGGACGCTTCGGCTTCTTTTGCGCCCTTGCTGCCATCCCGCCGGTTCACCTCGGTGATCCAGAGCGGCTTGCCATAGCGGTGGAGCCGTTCGACGAGATTGAGCCGGCCCTGCACCGCGGTCATGTCACCCATTTCTGAATACCAGTGCCAGGAAAGAATATCGAACGGGACGGTTGGATTTTCCCGGACCAGGCGGTCAATGAATCCGTAGTGCAGCCAGCCGGCCGTGTTCACAATGGTCAGGGCGGCCGGGTCGGCCGCCTTTACGCCTTCATAAAGGCCCATGATCTCCGCCTTCACCCGGGCGCAACGGCCCGGGTCAAAATCGTCCGGGCTGTTGCCATCGGGATCGCCGTCCCACGTCCACCGTTTGCCGCTTTGGGTCACCTCGCCCTTGCGGATCAGCGCATAGGTATCGTACTCGTTGCCCAGTTCCCAGTGGGTGATCCGGCCCTTGTACCGGCTGACGATGTCCTTCGCGAAGGCCCGGGCCGTGTCATGGATCTGCTTCGGCGTGGCTTCCTCGCTCTGGCAGTTCGGCGAGGGCAGAAGAATGGGCAGCAATTTAACCTTCCGTTTTTCCGCTGTGCGCACCAGCGCATCGAACCGGGCCGGGTCGGCCTGGAAGACAGGGGCGTCCACGTCGCAGCGGTACCAACCGGCGCCCAGTTCCGCGAGGAGGTCGAACTGGGCCTCGAGGGAGACGTCCATGTAAGCCGCTTGGTTCAGCGGATGGCCGTTCATCCCCCAATGAAACGGCTCGGCCGCCGGCGCCGTCACCGCGGCGAACAGGCTGAGCACGGACAACGCCCAGCTTCGACCACGGATTTGTTTTAACCACTGATGGACACTTATGCTCACTTGTTAATTTGGTTCAGATTTTTTAACCGCGGATGGACGCAGATAAACGCGGATACGGATTTTTAACCACTGATGGACACTGATGCTCACCTATCCTTCTTTGTCATCCAGAGCGGAGCGAAGGATCTCCGCCATAAAAATATTTTTTACACCAAGGTCGCTTGCCCTGAGCCTGCCGAATGGGTTGAACGGGCGAAGATCGCAAAGCAGGTTGGCGGGGGTTGGACAATTGTATGAGTGCCTCACGCAAAGGACGCAACGAACGCCAAGGTTTTCTTAGCGGACTTGGCGTGAGGCTGGTAGGCTGCCATGAAAAACTGTGCGATCCGCGGAAAAAACGATTCCGAGATCAGTGGTTATTAGTGGCAATTAGTGGTTAAAAAACTGTTTTGCATTTACTCGAGGTTCAATGGCTCGGATTGGGCAGGCTCACCCGTTGTTTTTTAATGAACCATTTGCCCGCAGAAATGCTGGGCATTTCCACCCCACGATAAAACAACTTCGATATCAGGTAAATGGGGCCGATCGCCGCCAGGCAGCCGACAAAGCAAACCAGGTGATGGGAGGTCCCGGGAGACAGTCTCTTGAGCATGCGGGGCACCAGGCCCAACAGCGGCTGATGCAGGAGATAGAAACTATAGCTGACGAAGCCCAGCTTCGAAAGGACGCGCCACGGCCAGCGGCTGACCGGCGGGCCAGCCGGGGATTGGGCGCGGGCCAATCGATTGGTGATGAGCCCGGCGGTGAACAGGGCCGCCAGCGGAAACATGAAAACGGTCGCGGGCTTCAGGAAATAAACGGCGAGGGTGCCGCCCGCCAGGAGGACTAACGTGCGCCGTCGCACCGTCGGCAAATGCTGTTTCAGGTAGCCGTCGGCAACGGCTGCGCCCAGGCACCAGCTGAACCAAAAAGCCAGGGGGCTGTCGGTCACCCACCGCGGAAGCATGGTGTCGGGAAAGGCGATGAGGTGGATGGCTCCGGCCACCCTGATCGTAAACTCGATGACGGCCGTGATCGCCAGTGTGCGCCTCCAGCCGTGGCGCCGGGCATAACACCAAAGCAGGGGATACAGGAGATAGAGCTGTACTTCGACGGCGATGCTCCAAAACGACGGATTGATCCCGTAAAAATACCGGGCGTCGAGATTGTGGAAAAGCGCCAGGTGACTGGCGAACTGGGCGATCCCCTGGCCCGGCTGGAAGTCAATCCTCTGCCATGGATAGACGAAGGAGAACAGGACGAGGCATACCAGGTAGGGCGGATAAATGCGAAAAAACCGGCGGATGAAGAAAGTGCCAAAGGTCGGTTCCTGGGACCGGGCATGGCTGAGATGAATGCAGAATCCGCTGATCACAAAAAAAATTGAGACCCCCAGGAACCCCCACGAAGCCGGCAGCAGGAACAAATAGAGGCGGGAAACATTAAAATCGCGGACCAGGCCGTGCCATTTAAGCTCGTCGAATCCGAACGATTCATCGAGGGCGTGGTAAACGGCCACTGCCAGGATGGCCGCGCCCCTCAACTGGTCGAGGAACGCCAGGTGTTCCACCGGCTTCTTCATTTCGGCCGCGCGTGGCAGCGCTGGCAATGGGTCAGCATTCAATGGGCCAGAATGGAAAACAAGGATGGGGCAAAGGCAACCGCATGTTATCGGATAGCCTCGGGCTTTTACCACGGATTGCACAGATAACCACGCATATGGATTTATCTTTCCGGGGATGAGATCCCCTTTTTATCCGCGTAGATCCGTGTGATCCGCGGGACAAATGATCCCGAGATTAGTGACGATTAGTTTGCATTAGTGGTTAAAGCCATCCCCAGATTTTGAACCACAAGCCTAATTGCGGGCTGGCTCTCAGGGTGCCGGCCGATTTAATTCATGCCCATGGTGGTTCCCTTTCTTCCCGCACGATGCGCATAGCCTTGGTCAACAGCCAGGATATCGGCGGCGGAGCCGCGGGATTTGCCCGGCAACTGACCCAGGGGCTGATCGCCCGCGGGCACGAGGCTGCGCTCGTCGTCGGCCTCAAGCGAACCGACCTGCCATGGGTGCATGAAGTGCCGGTCACCGGGGGCGGGGGCCGGCTGGAACGCTTGCTGGAATTCATCATCCGGTGTGCGATGCCGGCGGGCACCCCGAGGCATCGTCTCCATTATTTTGCGCGGCGGATTTTGCATGCGCAGGAATGGCGGGGCACCCTGGCGCGGCGCCGGGGCATTGAGGATTTCCGGCTGCCGGGATCGGCCCGCAGCCTGGCGGAGCTGCCGTTTCGCCCCGATGTGGTGCACCTCAACAACCTGCATTTTTTTGTCGGCCCGACCCATTTCGATCTCCGGCGATTGCCCTCGCTCGCCCGGGACCACCGGTTGGTTTATACCCTGCATGATTCGTGGGCGTTTACGGGGCATTGCGCGTATTTTTTGGAATGCAACCGCTGGCGGCAGGGCTGTGGGTCCTGCCCGCACCTGGACATTTATCCGGCGCTGTCGCGCGATGAGTCGGCGGCCAATTGGCAAACCAAAGCCGGCGTGTATCGCCAGCTCGGGTGCACCCTGACCGCACCCTCCGCCTGGCTGCTGAATTGCGCGCGCGAATCGATCATGGCCCCGGCCATTCGCCGGTCCGCCGTGGTGCCGTACGGCATCGATCTGGATTTTTTCAAGCCGGCGGCCGATCCGGAAGCGGCCCGGCTCGCCTGGGGCGTCGCACCGGATGAGCGGGTGATTTGCTTCGTGGCGGATGGAGGCCGGGCCACGCCCTGGAGGGATTTTGGTTTCGTGGAAAAACTGGTCGAGATGTATCAAAAAAACCATGACGCGGCGCGCCTGGTGGTGCTGGAGGTGGGGGGCGATGCCCGGAACAAGGCGGTGGGGAAGGCCCGGTACATCGGCACCGGGCGCCTGCCGGCGGAGGGGGTAAGGCAGGTTTTCCATGCGGCCGACCTCATGGTCTACCCGGCCCGGGCGGATAATTTTCCGTACGTGATCCTGGAGGCGCTGGCCTGCGGCACCCCGGTTCTCGCCACGCGGGTGGGCGGTGTGCCCGAGCAATTTGTCGATGGCGAAAGCGGGTTTCTTTTTGCCCCGGGCGATATCGAAGGCGCGAACCGGTGCCTGGCGGAATTCTTGCACGATCCGGCCCAGCGCGCGCGCATGGGCGCGGCGGCCCGCCGCCACGCCGAGCAGTCGTACCCGATCGACCGGATGGTTTCGGACTATGAACGGATTTATGCTGGCGAAGGGGCGTTGTAACGTTGAAAAACTTAAGGCGGTATTTGGCCACAAAAGGGCGCAAAGCGCTCAAAGAAAATGCAGATTCTGCTGTTATGAATTCGGTCTTTCTCTGTGCTCTTTGTGACCCTTCGTGGCAAAATTCCGTTTGGTTTCTCCATGCTTTTACCGCTGAGGACGCCGAGAGCCCTGGGGTCGATCCAAAGAAACGGCGGGTTGCTGCTCTGCGGTCTCTGCTTCCTCTGTGAAGAATCTTCGGGCCAGACCTGTGCGTACGTTGGCTTATTTTTCCGCGGATAACGCGGATGATCGCGGATACGGAGAGGATTTTTAACGACTGATGGATGAGTGCCTCACGCCAAGGACGCAACAAACGCCAAGGTTTTCTTTGCGGACTTGGCGTGAGGCAAATGCATTTAGACTTTCACCGCAGAGGACGCCGAGCGAGCGGAGGTCGATCCAAAGAAATTCGGATTGCTGCTCTGCGATCTCTGTGTCCTCTGCGGTAAAAAATCTTCGTGCTTCCCTTTTTGACCCGTCCCTAAAAACTATCCGCGTATATTCGCGTGATCCGCGGAAAAAATGATCCCGAGATGGGTGATTATTAGTGGCAATAGTGGCCGTGCCATGCGAAGCACTGGCGTTGGCCACTGGCCTTCAGCGGATATCCTTCGCTTCGCTCTGGATGACAAATTGCCGTTGGCCGTGCCCTTCGGATACTTCGCGTCCTTCGCGAGAAAATAATCCAGGTTAAGGTGTCTCGCGAAGGATTCGAAGGAAGCGAAGGGTCTCTGCTCACGTCCAACGCTGAAGGGCTGAAGACTGAAGGCTGACACAGACTAAATACCAACTACCAAATACGAATGCCAATGCCCGGGCGCTGAGAGCGCGTCAGGGATCCAGCCTTCGCACGCGGCTACGGCGGACAAACTGACGCGCTCCCAACTACCAACTACCAACTACAAAATACCAACTACCGTTCAGCATCAGCTGTTGGGAATCCTTATATAAACCGGCCCGGCGCCTTCTTCCACCGTCATGGCCAGCCGCCCGCCCACCTTCTGTAGCGTCATGGGGCTGCCGTAGAGGTCCGTGACCGTCGCGTTGGTGGGCAAGGTCACCGTGACCGTGCTAGTGGGAGCATAATTCCACATGGCATAAACCCGGTCGGTCGCGCCATCGAATCGCATGGCCACCAGGTTTGACGGCGCAGTTGGGACCATACCCACGAAGGTGCGGTTGCGCGCCACCGCGGCCAGCGCCTGCACGGCCACCAGGGCCGGCTTGGTGGAATAGTCGTTGGCGATCAGGCCAAAGTTGCCGTAGCGATCGGTGGGATCTGCGTCATCATCTCCAAGGTCATAGTAGATATAAATCGGAGAACCGACCGCGCAGGAGGCGAGGATCCGCTCGGCCACTTTGGTCGATTGAATGAACCGTGCGGTGGGTTCGGCGCCATTGCCGTCGGGGCTGTAGTCGGTCGAGCTGAAGCCCCATTCCGTGTCCCAAATGGGCGGAGCCGGGCTCAAGTACTGGCTGACGAGGCTGCGCAAGGCGACCAGGTGATCCATGAAGTCTTGAGACGGATTCTGAATATTATACGGGTGTACGCCGATGGCATTGGCGCCATTGCCGCCTCCTGTTTTAAGAAAACTGTTGGTGTAGCTTTCGTTGAAATTGGCGGTGCCGCCGGTTGTCACCACCGCGGCCGGGTCGCCCTGGTGGATCCGGCTGATCGCCGTTGAGGCGAGGGCGGAGTATTGCGCTGGGTTCGGTGACGAACCCCAAAAACCGGCGATGTCCGGCTCGTTCCACACCTCGAAACGAGCGCCCGTGCCGGCGAAATGCTGGGCGGCGGCCTGGGCAAAATTGCCAAAGGCGGTGATTTGGTCCGTCGTGATGGGCGGTAACATGGGATCACCCGTGTAATTCGTGTTGCCATAATCCAGGATAAACAACGCTTTCATTCCCCGGCTTTGCAATGAACTGATGAGCTGGTCATAGGCGCTCCAGTCGTAAACATTCGGGGTTGTTTCCACGCCGTCCCAATCGAGATCCGCGCGCACCCAGGAAAATCCGGCGGCTTGGGCGATCGCCAGTGCGCGATCGTCAGAGGTGAAGGCGATGTTGACGCCCATGCGGGAAAGCAGGTTGCCGCTCCCCGGGGGGGCTGGAACGAGCGCGGCCGCCGGGTCGAGGTCGAACTGGGTCGAACTCACCGCATAGACATCGTCGAAATCGATGGCACCGACGATTCCCGGGACAATCGGATTGCCCGCGATAATTACGATTTGCGTGATCGGAAAGTGGATCACTCCATTCGCGGCGCCACCGTAATAAGAAGCAGGGCTGTCAAGCTCGACGGTCTGTTGATACCAGGCCGTGACATCCGACGCCGCCAACGGACGGCTGAGCATGTACGCAAGCGATTGCCCGGTTGAATCCAGCACCCGCAGCTGTACGCGAATATTAGGCGGAGACTTGACCCAAAAGCTGATTGCAGCAGCGGAAGGGATGGGTGTAGGCAAAGGCAAAAGCGCTTCTACGGCGCTCCCGCCTTGGGAGAAATCATAGGCGAGGTGAGCGCCGTGGCCGACATGACCGGTGCCGAGCGTGAGCGAGCCGGTCGCGCTGGGAGTTTGTCCGCCATTGCGGAATATCCATGGTGCCGGGGAAGAAGAGCTCTCAAAATTGTCGATCAGGGTGCTTGTTGGCAGGAGATACACATCGTCGAAATCGATGGCGCCAGCAGCTGCAGGTACGGTCGAAAAGCCAGCCAAAATTTCGATTCGAGTGATCGGGTAATGGATTACGCCATCCGCGACGCCCCCGTAAAAACGAGAAGGGCGGTCAAGTTCAACCATCTGCTGATACCAGGCCGTGGCGCTCACGGCACTTAACGGACGGATGAGGTTGTATTGAAACGTTTGCCCGGCTGAATCCAATATCCGAAATAATACGAGAATAGTAGTCGGAGACTTCACCCAAAAGCTGATCGTTGCGGGGGAGGTGATGGGTGCAGGCAGGGGCAAATAGGCCTCCACGTAACGACCACCTTTGGAAAAATCATAGGCGAGGTGAGCTCCGTGTCCGGAATAACCGGTACCGAGCGCAAGCGATCCGGTTGCGCCGGGATATTCTTGCCCATTGTAGAATTTCCAAGGTGCCGGTGAAGTAGGGCTTTCAAAATTGTCAATCAGGGTGCTTCCCTTACCTGTGCTGTTAATGAACAAAAGTAAAAAACAAGTTAATACCGTTTGTGTGACATAGCTATTATTTCGAATATTCATTGGAGTATGTAAAAACTATACTCCAATTTGTAATATATACAATAGATATGCGTTATCGTTACAAGTTTTTGACTATATACTTTCTCTATACTGGGTATTATCACCCATTGCGTTGTGTAAAAATATTTACCCAAGAGATGAAAGGCCCCCAGCAGCGTGGCGGACAAAATCCGATAGCCTGCTGAAGCCTAAATGCATTTAGTCTTCAGCCTTCAGCGTTTCAGTCCCTTGGGCGTTGGAAGTAGTGCCCTTCGTTTACTTTGTATCCTTCGCGAGAAAATCATTCAGATGAAAGTGTCTCGCGAAGGATTCGAAGGGAGCGAAGGCAGGGTCAGGTGGAGCGCGTCAGCTTGTCCGCCGCAGCCGCGTGCGAAGGCTGGATCCCTTCTCGACGCGCCCTACAATCGTGAGTGCACGGATTGGATGAGAGCTGCCCTTTTTGACCTGTCCCTAAAAACTATCCGCGGGACAAATCACGACTTGGAATCTGTTTTTTCCGCGGATGGCGCGGATAAGCGCGGATAGACTTTCACCGCAGAGGACGCCGAGTACGCGGAGGTCGATCCAAAGAAATTGGGGTTTGTTGCTCTGGGATCTCTGCTTCCTCTGCGGTGAAAAATGATCCCGAAATTAGTGACGATTAGCGCGCATTAGTGGTTAGAGCCATGCCCGGACGCTGAGTGCTTCCCTTTTGACCTGTCCCTAAAAACTTATATTTCTGAAGATGAGGGCAGTTTTTCATCCGCGAATATCCGCGTGATCCGCGGGACAAATCAGGGCTTGGGATTTGTTTTTTCCGCGGATGGCACGGATCTACGCGGATACGGAGAGCTTTCCTTTTTGACCGGTCTCTAAAAACTCACCCGAGGGAAAAAGACGTTGCGAAAAAGTACCCCATCGCTTATCTTAAGCCCATGCCGTCCACCACCTACCACTACCTGACTAAAATCCCCGGCGTGTGCGCTGGGCGCATGATCATCGAGGACACCCGCATCGGCGTGCATGACGTGGTGGGTCTGATCGTCAACGGGGCGAGCGTGGACGACGTTTGCCGCAGCTTCCCCGACTTGAAACGCTCGCAGGTTTACGAGTGTCTGGCCTATTACGAAGATCATCGTGGCGAAATTGATGCGCTGGTGGCAGAGCAAATGGCGTGAGCTGCCCTTTTTGACCTGTCCCTAAAAACTATCCGCATACATCTGCGTGATCCGCGGGACAAATCAGGGGTTGGGCTCTCTTTTTTCCGCGGATGGCGCCGATAAGCGCGGATGTTTGGGTCGGATTTTTTAGCCACAAAAGGGCACAAAGCGCTCAAAGAAAATGCAGATTCTGCTGTTATGAATTTGGTCTTTCCGTGTGCTCTTTGTGACCCTTCGTGGCAAAATTTCGATTGGTTCCTACATGCTTTTGCCGTAGAGGATGCCGAGCGCGCGGAGGTCGATCCAAAGGAATTCGGATTGCTGCTCTGCGATCTCTGTGTCCTCTGCGGTAAAAAATCTTCGAGCCAGACCTGCGGGTAGTTGGCTTATTTTTCCGCGGGACAAATGATCCTGAGATGAGTGATTATTAGCGGCAATTAGTGGCCGTGCCCCGCGACCTGTCCTTCGTAGCCTTGGCGAAGCACGGCGTTGGTCACTGGCCTTCAGCGGAGATCCTTCGCTTCGCTCTGGATGACAGAAAAGTCTTCAGCCCTCTCATCTCTCAACTAACTCCGTCTTCAGTCTTTCCCCCGCCGCCCAGTAAACCTGCGGGCAGCGACCAGTAGGCTAAGTGCACCGTAGAACCACAGGCTCGGGGCTCCACCGCCACCAGCTGCACCACTGCCGCTACTGCTACCACTGATACCGCCACCCGAGGGAGAAGAAGCGCTGATGCCTGCCGGCCTCGGTGGGAGGGGGATGGTAATATATACCGGGCCGGTGGACTCCTGGACATTCAACGCCAGGCTGTTGACTAGAATTTCGGGTATCAGCGCTTTACCATAGATATCCATGACCGACGCATTTAAGGGGAACGTCACCGTGACGCTGCTATTGGGAATGAAAGACCAGACGGCAAAGACCTGGTCGCTCGTGCCGTCAAACCGCATGGCCACCAGGCTTGACGGTGCGGTATGGACAAGGCCGGCGTAGGTCCGGTTGCGGGCCACCGAGGCGAGCGTCTGCACCGCCACGAGGGCCGGCTTGCTGGAATAATCGTTGGCGATCAGGCCAAAGTTGTGCAAGCGATTGGTTGGATCGGTGGCAGCATCGCGAAGGTTAAAGTAGATATAAATCGGAAGGCCGGCCGCGCAGGACATGAGTAACCGCTCGGGCGTTTTGGCGGATTGGATAAACAGTGCGATCGGATCGAAGCCATTGCCGGCCGGTGTACTGTAGTCGGTCGCCGAGAAGCCCGCTTCCGTGTCCCAAACCGGCGGAGCCGGGCTCAAGTACTGGCTGATGGTGCTTTGCAAGGCGACCAATTGGTCCAC
>DATMNP010000157.1:0-12933 GCA_035568935.1 Opitutaceae bacterium
GGCACTGACCCCAGCCGGACGATTCTTTCTGGCAGTATCCGGGAGATTCCCGCCGCCGGCACCGTGCCTGCCGCTGGACAGCAAGAAGCAACGATTCTCCGCCGTGCACTCAGCCCCGCGGAAAACGATGAGACGATGGAATTCGAGGTCGCCCTCCAGATGCGCAATTTTCCCGAGCTGCAGCAACAGCTGGGCCATGGCGAGCTTATCGCTGCCGCGGAAATGACGGACAAATATTATCCCCTGGAAACGGATTACCAGGCTGTGGCCAATTGGCTCACCGGGCAGGGATTCACGATCACGCTGCGCGAGGCCAATCGCCTCGCGATTTTTGCTCGCGGGACGGTCTGGCAAATCAGCCAGGCTTTCCAAGTCACCTTCGCCCGGGTGTCACTTGAAAATGCGGAATACACTTCGGCCATCTCCGCACCGGGAGTGCCCGCGGCCCTGGCTTCGGCGATTCTTGGCGTCAACGGACTGCAACCGCACATCCATGTGCACAAGCACTCGCGCTTGCAGCCGATGCAGCCCGACGCGTCGCCTTCGGTCGCCCCGCCTTTTCTGCCGAGCGAGATCAAGCACGCCTATAATGCCGACGGGTTAAGCCAAACCGGTGCGGGGCAGAAAATCGGCATCGTGATCGATACTTTTCCGGCGACCAGTGACCTGACCACGTTTTGGTCGGACTGTGGCGTGAGCCAGTCGCTGGGTAATATCGAATTCATCCAAGTAGTCGGTGGCACGCTGCCCGCTCCTTCGGGCGAGGAGACGCTGGATGTCGAATGGAGCAGCGCGATCGCATCGGGAGCCAAGGTTCGGGTTTATGCGACCAAGGATCTTTCCACGGTTCATATCGACCAGGCCTACGCACAAATTGTCAGCGATCTCCCGAGTCAGCCGGCCTTGCATCAAGTGTCACTCAGCTTCGGGCTGGGGGAGACCTATACCACGGCCAGCCAGGTGCAGACGGACGACAATTATTTTGCCTCGATGGCCGGCGCCGGAGTCACCGTGTTTGTATCCTCGGGCGACGGCGGATCCAGCCCCGGAACCAGCGGCCATGATCACTCCGGGCCGGTCCAGGCAGAAACACCGGCCAGCGATCCGAACGTAACGGCTGTCGGCGGAACCACCCTCAATGTGGATTCCAGCACGGGCAACGTTACCAGCGAAAGCGCGTGGTTCGACGGCGGTGGCGGCATCAGCATTTATTTCAACCGCCCGAGCTGGCAAACCGGCGCGGGCGTACCCAGCGGCACCACCCGGCTGGTGCCCGATGTCGCGGCTGTCGCGGATCCGAATACCGGCGGACTTTTGATTTTAAACGGCTCCGAGTTTATCGTCGGGGGCACGAGCTGGAGCGCACCGACCTGGGCGGGGTTTGGCGCCCTGGTCAACCAAGCCCGCGCCAATGCCGGAATGGGTTCACTTGGGTTGCTGGGCCCCCGGATTTATCCGTTGCTCGGCAGCACCGACTTTCGCGACATCACCACCGGCAGCAACGGCTCGGGCGGTGTATACAATGCCGGGGTGGGGTACGACCTGTGCACCGGGATCGGCGTGCCGGACATGGCTGTCCTGCTGCCAACGCTTTCATCCGTGCCCGTCCCGGCGATGCCGGCGTGGGCATTCATGGTGCTCGCATTTATGCTTTTCTCGACCATGGTGCTCGTTGTGGCTCGAACACGGCGCCCGTGACCAACCTCCAGAGTTTTAACCACGGATGTACACTGATGGTCACTGAAAACTCAGGCATCACCGCGGAGGTCGCTGAGAACACAGAGATGGGATTCAAACACGACAGGATTTCCTGCTCAGCGCACTCTGCGTCCTCGGCGGTAAGAATAAAACCCTCCTGATTTCCTGACCAACACAAACAAGGTAGCCACAAGAGCACAAAGATCACACAGGAAATTCCTTTGTGATCTTTCGTGGCAAAAAATCCGGCTGATAATTCCTCGGTGGCCGTTCCTCACCCATGGCTGCTCACCATGGCGGGACTATCGCCCTCGTCGTCCACTTTCAGGTCATAGTAATCTTTGTAGGACTTGTCGTAATATTCCCCGTAGTAATCGCCCGCCAGTTTCATATCCATGTCATTCAGGATGGCGCCAAAAACCTCCACGTTGGCGGACAGCAGGCGGCGGGCGCTGCGTTGTGCGGCCTTCCGCCTCACCCGGTTGAACCGGATGGCAAAGATCGCCCCATCCATCATCGGCAGGATGTTCAACGCATCGCTGACCACGCCCAAGGGAGGCGTGTCGAACAATATCCGGTCGTAGCGTTTGCCCAGTTCCGCCAACAGGGTCTCAAATTCCTTGCTGTTGAACAATTGGGCGGGAACTTTCGAGCGCCCGCCGGTGGTAATGACATCCAGGTTGGGATGGACATTCCTGATGACAATCTCGTCCAGCGACGCGCCTTGGGTGCAATAGCTGATCACTCCCTTGGTCGCATGCAGGCGGAATGAATTTTGTATGTTGGGTTTCCGCAAATCGCAATCGACCACCACGGTGCGCTGCCCCTGGGTGGCAAAAGCCAGGGCGAGATTGGTGGTGACAAAAGATTTTCCCTCTCCCGGGATCGTGCTGGTTACCAGCAGAAGTTTTGCGTTCCGACTTTCGTCCTTGAGCCGCAAGGTCGAATGCAGCGACATGAATGCCTCGACGATCAGGGGGTCGGCCCCGTTCGAGACGATTTGCGCCTTGTCCGGCTGCTCCATCCGGTTGATGCGCGGAATGACCCCAAGCAAAGGAAGGCCGACCAACGACTCGATGTCGAAGGAAGTCTTCACCCGGTCGTCGACCACGGCCAAAATATAGGCAAAAGCGAAGCCCAATACAATTCCCGCCAGGACGCCCATGGCCAGGTTGGTGGGTATGTTCGGTGAAATCGGGTTCCCCGGCTCCAAAGCCTGGTCAATGATGCGGGCGTTCTGTGTTTCGATGGTGCTGGTCACCGCGGTCTCACGCATCCTGGTCATCATCGACTCGAGCAGCTGGTTGTTGACCCGAAAGTCGCGGGTGAGATTATCATATTCCACCGAATATCGATCCAATTCCAAGGACTTGGCTTCCTGGTCGGCCAGGGCCTGGTGCGCCTCCTCATCGGTCTTGAGCGCATTGTCGTATTCGGCGTGGGCGGTCGAAGCTGCAGCGTCAACCGCGACCTTCAGGTCGTGCTGGGTCTGGGCCAGCGTGTTGATGGCTTCGATCATCTTGGGATGCTTGGCTTTGTAACGCTGGCTGAGATCCGCCACCGTGGTTTTTTGCGTCGTGATGAGTGACCTTAACTGGCCGACCTCCGATTGGCCGGCAATAAACGGGAGTTCGGTGAGGTCCTTGCCGTCCTTTTCCCAGTCCTGCACCTGGGTCCAGCGAATTTCAGCCTCTTTGAGGCTCGCGTTCGTCTGGGTCGCCATTTGGTTCAAGGCCTTTAACTTCTCCGTCACGATGTCCTTCGTCTGTTCAAGGGAAATGAGGTTGTTGCTCTGGCGGAAGGCCTGCAGGGAATTGGCGATTTCGTCGACGCGCTTGCGTTGCTGGTCGGCGCGATCCTTCAATTCGTCGACCGCTTTCATCGATTCATCGACGCGCAGCCTTGAGTTGTAGGCGATGTACTCCTCCGCAAACAGGTTCGCCACCCTCGCGGCCATTTTCCGGTCGGGATGCCGGAACTGGATGGCCAGCATCAGGGTGAGCCGCTGCGGCAACACCTGCCGGTTTTTGTAAATTATTTCAACCGGGGTGAGGGTTGAGCCGGACTTGGATTTATAGGGATTGGTCAGTTGCTGCACTTCATCGCCCGACAACCGGCTGGCCACGCTTTGCACCAGGGCCATGCTTTCGAGGATTTTTATTTGGGTGTTAAAGTCCACATCGCCCATGACATTGTTTTCCACCACCTCCTGGACGCGGAGAACTTCCTGCCCATGCCGCAGGACCTGCACCATGGCCACCGCCTGGAAGATGGGTGTCCGTGAAAACGTGTAGGCCGCTGCGGCGATGAAGGTGATCAGGAATGCCGTGAGCGCGTACCATTTGCGTTCGCGTATCATCAGCCAGTAATTGCGGATGATGATGCCGGTGGTGCCCTCATCGTTATGGCCATGGTCGATGGGAGCGCCGTTATAGTCCGGTGTTTGATGGAAAGTATTCATGGGAAGCGAATGATAATTTAAAGGCCCACTCAGAGCACGCTCTCGGGAACGAAGACGACATCGCCGGTTTGCACGACCCATTGGCGGTCTGCATTGCCCTCGATCAGCTGGTCGACATTGATCGTGAAATGCTGGATTTCCCCGCTGGGAAGCGTCCGCGTCAGGCTGACATGGGATCGGTTGGCCAGCCGGGAAAAGCCGCCGGAATGGGCGATGGCGTCCACCAATGACAATTCCCGTTCGGGCGGAATCACCACGGCACCGGGCGAGTTGACGGCGCCGAGCACATTGAGCGTGCGCTGCGTATACTCAGTCACGGTGATGTTGATCTGCGGGTTGACGAGATAATCGCGGCCGTAGCGGTCGGTGATCAACTGCTCGGCGTCGTGAACCGTCAGGTTGGTCAAGTCGACCATCCCGATCAAAGGCAGGACAATGGTGTGATTTTTAGAAACACGGACTTCGCGCTCCAGGTCCGGCTCCTGGAATACCTGGATTTTCAACAAGTCCAGGGGCTGAAGTTTGTAGGAAAACGCTTTGTCATCGTGGTTCGCATCGTCCTGCGCGGCGCCCGCCCGTGGCCCGCAGGCCAGGCCGGCTGCCAACGCCAGCACAACGCAAAATAGACCGCGCGTTTTCGTTATAAACATAAAAATTTTATCCATAGGGGTGCTTTTCGGCTGAGATTTAATACTTCAAGCCAATGTTAAGGCCCAGCATGTTGTCCAGGAACTCCGCCGTGGAAACGGTGGAGGTATTGTCGCGCAAAGTATAGCTGATGGTTGCGCTGAGGTTTTGGCTGTAGATGTAGGTTGCCGACACGCCACCCTCCAGGTAATTGTCCGTGCGATTGGCCGGGTAGGCAATATTCTGGTAATTGAGGGTCAGGCTTCCCTGCCATTGGGATGAGAAATCGGTGGAGGCGGTGAGCGATACGCTGGTATTTTTCAATTGTTCGCCCTGCGCTCCCGCGGTGAAATCGCGCGAACCGGCCAGCGTCAGGTTGGTCTTCGGGCTCAGTTCATAATCGAAGTTCCCGTTGAAGGACAAAAGATGGGTCCGGCTGGACTGGGTGATGGTGCTGGCGGTATAGCCGACCGAAAAGGTACCGGTGAGCTTGGGGGTGAAGTCGCCGCGGGCGCCGAGATTATAATACTTGTTCACCTGCGTGCTGCCTGGACCGTTGCCGGGCGTTTTGATCTCGCTTTGGGTAAATCCGGCCGAGAGATCCACCTTGGGCCGGATGGCATAATAGAGATTCACCGGCCAGCTGAGCGAGTGGTTGTCAACCAGCCCCAACCCCGGCGTGCGATAATGCGTACGGCTGTAACTTTCACCCACCCCCGCGCTCGTCTTTTCCGTCAAATGCACCTCCTGGGTGCTGCCGAGGTCGAGTTGGTCGCGGCGGACGATGGTTTTTTGCCCGGCGATAAAGAAACCTTCCTGGTTTTGGGCCGACTGCGCGTAATCGGCGTTGGCTTTCAAATCCAGGCGCTCATTGCTATAACCCAAGCTTCCTGTGCCGGTCCCGAGCTGCTGGGCCGGGCTGCTATTGTGGATATATTTTTGAAAACTCTCCTGATAGCCGAGGGAACCGTTGGTCAGCGAATTCTGGCCGAATTGAAACGCCACGCCCGGCGTGGCGGACAGGATTTCATCGCTCACTTTGTTGTTCTTGATCAGGAAAATATTATCGTCGTAGCGGGCGTCCAGGTCGGCGGTGAAATGGAGCGAAGCATTTTCACCCAGGTCGATTTTTGGGAGGGTCCATGGGGTTGAACGGTCTTGCATGGCCCCGTTTTCCGCGGTGCTGGCCTTGGTTTCACTTTCAATATTCGAAGGCGCGGGCACCGTTTCGGAAGGCTCAGTTGTGCCCGTTGTCTCCGGCCGGGCCGGTGAGGCTGGTTGCTCGGGCGCAGCAGCCGTTTCCGCTGCCGCAACCTTTGGCGTGTTTTCGGTGGCCTCAGGCATGGTGGGGTTATTGACGGCCACAACTTCCTTTGTCTTCCCGGTTTCCACCGCTTTTGTCGCTGCAAAGTCAACGGCGGCCTGGATTTGGCCTGAAGCCCCGTCGATGCTGGCAACGGACGGGGTGAACAAAACCGCGTGAACAATCACGTCCTTGAACGGCGGCGCGGCGGTGGAAGCCGCAGCCGCGAGTTCCGAGGCGATGTTGAGTGCCTCCGCCGGGTCTTTATAAGCAGTGGCGCCCACCACGGCGACGCGAACGGCGTTGGCAATCCGCTTCTCCTTCTTTGCGTGCGACATCATCCTGTAATGGGCAATTTCACCCACCTCGGCAGCCAGGGCCTCGGCTGCGGTCGGTTTGCCGGCCTGGTTTTCAACGGCCGTCGAATCCCCGGGAGATGCAGCGGCGTCAGCGGACAATCCGGCATTCATGGAGATAAACGTGAGGAAAAAAAACAGTGCCGGGGCACGCAGGAGGCATTTCATTAGTGGATGGCGTTGGAATGGGAAGGGGTGAAGTTCAGTGCGAGGGGCTGATGACATGATCGTCGGGATCATGGTCATGGTCTTCGTGATCACGGTCTCTATCCCGGTCCCGGTCGCGGTCGCGTTTCGAACGGTCGGAGTCGAACGCGGCCGCCGCGGCTTTGGTCGCCGCATCGACCACCGCAGCCTTGATCTGGTCCATCGCCCCACTGAGCCCGGTGATTGCCGGAATGGTTGAAATCCCCTCAAGGATTGCGTGCGTAAACTGCGGCGCGGCTTTGGCGGCGGCGGTCGTAAGCTCCAGGGTGGCCTTGAGGATATCTGCGGGATTGGTGAGATTGGCAATGGCATCGCCGATGGCGTTGCGCACTACCGCCGAAACCTGGTCGTCTTTTTCCTTGAGCGACAGGGTGGTGGAATGGGTGATGTCGCCCACCTGATCGGCCAGGGCTTTGGACTGATTCGGCGCGGCTTGGTCGTGGTTTTCACGTGGCGTATCGTTATCCGCGGCTTGGCTGGCGGCGACGGGCATGAGGATCAGAAGCAGGGCAAGGCATGTTTTCATGGTGACGAATAGGTTGAGGTTAATTGCGACGCAGCTGGGTTTATATTAAGTGGGTTGTTTTTGCTGGCTCTTTTCAAAACTGGCGCTGGCGACACCGTCTTGGGATCGGGAGCCGGGACGGGATTCATGACAAAAGCTTCTTCCATGGATTTCCTGCTTTTGATCAGTTGTTGATCGAGCTCGTCGAGGGCATTTATCATCTCAAGGAGCTTCTTTCCGAGCGGTGTGAGCCGATATTCAATCACGGTGGAAGGAGAGGGCCGGGGAAAACGCGCGAGCAATCCATATCTCAACATGGTGCGCAAACGTTCGCTCATCACCTTGGTGGAGATGTCGACTTCGCGCTTGGTGATTTCTGCCGGATCGCTGATCCCCTTTTCCAAGTAACGCAGGATGGTCGCGGACCATTTGCGCTTGAGCAGGTTTTCTGTGATGGCGGCTACCCCGAGCCGGGGTATCGGTGGCGGATAGTTCATTTGATTGGCGACACAATGGCGGTCTCGATGTCCATACTACCGCAGATTTTATCTTCGTTTTGTGGCGCAAAAGCAGCGACTTGGTGACGATTGGGAAAACCCGACGGCCAAAATAACGTTACGGTCTGGTGACAAACGGCCGGCGCTCTTATTTCGTGCCTGTAAACCCGACGGTAGAAGCGGTCACAAGGCATCAACCGGAAAAAGCCTGGCCCTCGGCCTTCGCAGTAAGGCCGCGGCTAGGCTGGCCAAGGCAGTGATGATGGCATAGGTTCCCGGCTCGGGGATGGACGTCATTGGGGTCGCCGCACCTAAAAATACACCCAGTCCGGAAGCGCTGAAGTCGTTCAACGCGCCGTCACAACCAATGCAGGGGCAAGGATCGATGTCGGAAAGCGCAATGGCCCAACTGTTCGGTGACACTGGATTGAAGTTCAGGAAGTCCGAAGCATAGGTGATCTTGCTTTCGACGGGAGGCTTTTCCATCGCCAGGTCCAAACCACTTGAACCGGAAGTGAACAGCCACACGTCCGAAAACGCGACCTTGAGCAGCAAATCTTTTCCGTCCACCGGCGTTTCCAGCCGGAACTCCATCGTGCCGCTGTCGATGGGCTGGAGCAAGATGGAATTGGAAACGCGCACAGCTTTGTCATCGGTCTTCGACTGCATGATGAAATCGGCTTTTTGCGAACCGTTCAACGCCGCCAGCGCGCCAGTAAATACAATATCCGGATTGAACGCGAAATTGACATCACCGCCGGAGGAAGTGTTGGCCGTGTCCAACGTTGCTGCGATTGAATGGTGAGACGTTTGATCGTTGTCAAAAACCAGCAGTTTTTGGCCCGGGTTCGCCGGAGTGAACAGGGCGAAAGTCGTCGTCTGTGCCGGCAAACCGGGTGCCACAAAAGCAAAAGCTAATGTGCTCAATATAATATGAAATCTCATGTATCTTTGAAGCGGACAAAAGCAGGCCATGGGCCACGCTGACGAATGGTGTTAAGTCCCTAGACAATTTCAACGCCGGTCTAGTGACAATTACGTTACAAGGTGTTCACGGCAGGTCAGGACGGCGAACGGTCGGCATGGCGTCGGGTTCGGAGGCCCAGCGAATGCGCTTCGCTATGCTTTGGAATCGAGGCCGCGCTCCAGCACCTTTCAGTTTATTCCTGGGCGTGATTGCCGGCCGGCAGCGATAAAGTGACGGATAAATTTGGCTTGGAGGCGCCCTTCGGCTATTAAAGCTAGCGACCAATTTTCCGCCAACTGCATGGTGCTTTAAAATCCGCCCAACTATCCCGGTTCGTTCTGTCCATGCCGCCTCCCGCGCCGTTTCCTTTCCGATTGGATTTTCCGCCCGAACTCCCCATTGCCGCGCGCGCGGAGGAGATCACCGCGGCGATCCACGCAAACCCGGTGGTGATCCTCGCCGGCGAAACCGGTTCCGGCAAATCCACCCAGATTCCAAAAATGTGCCTCGCTGCCGGCCGGGGCGTCATCGGCCGGATTGCCTGTACCCAGCCACGGCGCGTTGCAGCGCTGTCGGTTTCGCGCCGGGTGGCGGAAGAACTTGGGGTCCAATGGGGCCGCGAGGTCGGTTGCAAGGTGCGGTTTACCGATGAAACCACGTCCGCGACGCGCATCAAGTTCCTGACCGATGGCATGCTGTTGTCAGAGGCCCAGGGCGATCCGTTTCTGCGGGAGTACGACACCATCATCGTCGACGAGGCCCACGAGCGGTCGCTCAATATTGAATTTCTGCTCGGTCACTTGCGCCAGCTGAGCAGCCGGCGGCCGGACCTGAAGATTGTGATTACCTCGGCCACCATTGACACCGCGTCTTTCAGCGCCGCCTTTGGCCAGGCCCCCGTCATCAAGGTCGAGGGGCGGGCCTATCCGGTGGAGGTAATCTACGCGCCGCTGGATTCCTTTGGCTCGGACGCCGACCCTGGCTCTGCGGATCCCGACGAGAAAGTGGAAGCATTGCATTACATCGACGGAGCCGTGGAGGCGGTGGAACGAATTTTTCGGGAGGATGACCCCGGTGACATCCTAGTTTTCATGCCCAGCGAGCGTGATGTCCGCGAAACCTGCGATCTCTTGGCCGGCCGCGGCGGGAACTGCGAGCTGGTACCGCTTTTCGGGCGCCTCAGCAATTCCGAGCAGCAGCGGGTCTTCGCGCCCAGTCAGCGCCGAAAGATCGTGGTGGCGACGAATATTGCCGAGACCTCGCTCACGATACCGGGCATCCGCTACGTGGTCGACACCGGGCTGGCCCGGGTCAGCCGCTATGCGCCCCAGGCGCGCACGCGGCGGCTGCCGATCGAGGCGATTTCGCAGTCGAGCGCCGACCAGCGCCAGGGCCGGTGTGGGCGCATGGCCGGCGGCGTCTGCATCCGGCTTTTTTCAGAGGAGGATTATCAGGCGCGGCCCAAGTTCACCCAGCCGGAGATTCAACGCGCGAATCTGGCCGACGTCATTCTGCGACTGAAGGCGTTCGCTTTCGGCGAGATCGAGGATTTTCCTTTCCTCAGCCCACCGCTGCCCAAAAGCGTTCGCGCGGGGTATGCGCTGTTGGAGGAACTTGGCGCGCTCCAGCCGAATGGCTCGTTGAGCGAGACCGGCCGCGAATTGGCGCGGCTGCCGGTGGATCCCACGGTCGGCCGGATGATCCTGCAGGCCCGTCATGAGAAAACGCTCCGGGAAGTATTGGTCATCGCCGCCGGCCTGAGCGTTCAGGATCCGCGGGAACGGCCCTTGGAAAAACAGGCGCAGGCCGACGCCGCGCACCGGCGGTTTGCCCATCCCGAATCGGATTTCCTCGCCTTGCTCAATATCTGGGAGGCCTACCACGGTGAGTTTGAGCAGATGACCCAGGCGCGGCTGCGCCGGTTTTGCCGCGAGCATTTTCTCAGCTACACGCGGATGCGCGAATGGCGTGACGTGCATGCGCAATTGGCGGAGGTCATCAAGGATCGGCGGGATTTTCGGATGACGTCGGTCCACGACGGCCGGCGTGCCCGGGCGGCGGATCAGGAAGACGACCGGCTGTTCTTCGTCAGTCCCGGCTACCGTGCGATCCACCGCAGTATCCTTGCCGGGCTCTTGGGCAACCTCGCGACCTGGGACGAGGCCAATCCGGGCTACAAGGCCACGCATGACCGCCGTGTGGCGATCTTTCCCGGGTCGGCGCTTTTCCAACGCACCGCCGCCGGCGGCAAAGGCGCCGGTGCCAGGCCTGCAGCGACGAAGAACCAAGGCAAAGGGCCCGTGCGCTGGCTTATGGCCGCCGAGATCATGGAGACTAGCCGTCTCTACGCGCGCACTTGCGCGCGAATCGACCCCACCTGGGCGGTCGAACTGGCGACGCACGTTGCGCGGGTCGCCTTCAGTGAGCCATTCTGGGACGAAAAGGCGGGCCGGGTGAAAGTGAAGCAGCGAACACGGCTCTATGGGCTGGAAATCGATAGCCGTGCGGTGAGCTATGGAAAAATCGATCCGGCCGGGGCCACCGAGATTTTTATCAGGGAGGGGCTGGTCAACGACACCATCACCTGGCCCTTCGATTTTCTCACGCACAATCGGGCGCTGCGGGAACAGGTCGCCGAACGGCTGACGCGCGCCCGGCACGGCGGCTATCTTAATCTCGACGAGATGCTGTATCGTTTTTACGCCAGACGGCTGTCCCTTGCGGAGAGCGGACCGACCGGCGTTTCCTCGGTGGCCGAACTGGTCGATTTGGTGCGGGAGCGCGGTGCCCGGCAGCCGGATTTTCTTACCTTGGCGGAAACCGATCTCTTCGACCCTGATGAGGTGCGGGTGGACGAGGGGGCTTTTCCGCCAAGCGTCCCGCTGCAGAATTCCGCGCTGCCTTTGCATTACGCCTATCGGCCCGGCCGTGAGGACGACGGCGTCACTCTGGAGGTCAGTCAGGCGGAAGCACGAAAACTGTCGGCCATCGCGCTCGATTGGGCGGTGCCGGGGCATCTGGCCGGCAAGGTGGAGCATTATCTCCGCGCACTGCCGAAGGAATTGCGGCGGACATTTGTGCCGCTGACGGAAAATGCCGCCCGGCTCGCCGACGCCCTGGCGTCCCGTCACCGGCTGACCGGTGGCAGAGAAACCATCGCCGAGGCACTGGCGGCGGAATTGCGCGAGACGCATCGTTTGGGCGTGACCGCGGCCATGTGGGCGGGAAAGTCTCCGCCCGATCATCTGCGGGTGCGGGTGCTGGTGCGGAACGAGGCGGGAGCGGAAGTGATTGCCAGCCGAGAGTGGAATGAGATTGCCGCCGCCGTGGCGCCGGCGGCGAATCCCGGCCAGGCCCAGACCGGGGCCACGAAATGCGGGCCGGCGGCACATGGGCTGGAAAATGAGTTGCGCTACGAACTTGCCTGGCTCGAGCGGGACCTGAAAAAAATTCGCGAACTGGGGCCGCTGATCGCAACGCTCGCGCCGGCGGAAGCGCTGCAGGCGGATGCGTTCGCGCTGCTCAAAAAGCGGGCGACTGACCCGAAACGCGTCGCAGAGCCCGAATCGCCGGCCACTCTCGCCGCGGCGGTGGAAACCGCCAAGGCCGACTTGAGAAAGGAAACGCCGCGGTTCCTAACCGCGTTGCGCGACGTGCTCGATTTGCGTTCGGATCTGCTGGCGTCCAGGGATCGTTATCCAGGAATGGAAGACGAGGTTGGTGCGTTGATTGGCCCTGAATTTCTGCGGACCACGCCGCTGGAGCGGTTCTGGCAATTGCCGCGTTATTTGCGGGCGAAAAAGCTGCGGGCCGAACGGTGGAAAAAAAATCCGGTGAAGGATGCCGAGCGCGCGGCTCGACTGGCCCCGTATGCGAAGGCCCCGGCGGACGTGCGCTGGTTGGTGGAGGAATACCGGGTGAGTGTGTTTGCCCAGGAGCTCGGAACGTCCGAGCCGGTGTCGGCCGTGAAGCTCGACCAGGCGATCGCTGGGTTGCGGAACAATGAAAAGGTTATCCCGGTTTTGGCGCCGCCAGCGGTGCTTCGGCTGGATGCGATGGACTCGAAGTCGAAGCCGGTGAAGAGCTTCACTGCGCTGGATAAATTTTTCACCCGCTAGGCTGTGTTTTGGAAATAAAACGCGGAATCGTCGGCGAGACCCCGTGACCGGTGCCGATGTGGTAATAATTGCTTACTAACTTGGCCCCAGTCCGCGCTCGTAAAGGACAGCAATGTCGGCGTTCTCAACGGCCCACTTCCGGGAAATGAGACGCTTGCCAATGGCAGGTAGGTCGCAAGAATTTTACTCCGCGG
>DATMNP010000158.1:0-16714 GCA_035568935.1 Opitutaceae bacterium
CAGGAAACTGAAAAATCAGCTTACGATGAAAACAAACATTGGATTAAATGACGAAGCCCGGCTGGAAGTCGGCTCGATGCTCAACCTCCTGCTCGCCGACGAGTATGTGCTCTACGCGACCACGCGGGACTACCACTGGAATGTGACCGGCCCGGAATTTCTCAGCCTCCATCAACAGTTCGAGGCGCAATATGAGCAGATCGCGCAATGGATCGATGATGTGGCCGAACGGGCCCGCGCCATCGGCGCCGGCGCGCGCGGCAACTGGGCCGACCTCGCCAGGGCCGCCCGCTCCTCGGCCGACCCCGGCATCGGCCTGTCCGCCGAGCACATGCTCTCCGAATTGCTCGCCCTGCATGAAGAGCTCATCGTCCAGCTCCGCACCGACAGCGAGGCCTGCACCGGGCGCTTCAAGGATGCCGGCACCGCCGACTTCCTCACCGGCTTGATGGAACAGCACGAAAAAACCGCCTGGATGCTCCGGGCCCAACTCGAATCTGAAGAAGAAGAAACTTCCCAGTACCAACCGCTCGAAATTCACCACAACACATTATGAACAAAGTCCTATCACTCGCGCTGCTCGGCGGCGGAATCGCCCTCATCATCTACGGCGTCAACGCCTCGAACTCGCTCAGCTCCGATATCTCCCGGTTCTTTACCGATTCACCCACGAATAAAACCATCTGGCTGCTCATCGGCGGCATCGTTGCCACCGTTCTCGGCTTGGGCGGACTGACGCGCGGATCGAAATCAACCTAGTCCAACCATCAATCAATCCACTCCCATGTTGAATTACGCTGTCATCTTCCTGCTGATCGCACTGGTCGCGGGCGTCCTCGGCTTCGGCGTCATCGCCGGCACCGCCGCCACGATCGCCAAGGTGCTCTTCCTCTTCTTTCTCGTGCTCTTCATCGCCTCGTTGTTTCGCGGCAGCAGGAGCACCTGAACCGCCATCCGTCACCTCCCTCCAACCATCCACTTGATTCCCATGAAAAATAACAACGAAACTGCCCAGACACCCAAGGAACTGCTCACCGACCTGCAGGCGCTCGTCGCCGAAGCCGAAGCGATGATCGCCGGCACCGTGACCGAACATTCGTCCGACGCCTTCGACTCATTGCGTTCGCGCTTCGGTGCCGCCCAGGAACGCTTCACCGATGCCTACGCCGGGGCGCGGAAAAAAGTCATCGCCGGGGCCAAATACACCGACGAGACCATCCGGGCGAATCCCTATCAGTCGCTGGCCATCGCGGCCGGGGTCGGCCTCCTCATCGGGGTGCTCGCGGGCCGCAGCAGCAAATAACCGGTTCCGCCATGGAAACGGCCCCGCCCGCCTCCGCGGGTTTCCTCAGTTCCTTCCGTACCCTCGGCGACAGCCTGCTCGCCACGGTGCAGGATCGGCTCGATCTCCTGTCCGTCGAGTTACAGGAGGAAAAATTCCGCCTGATCCAGACTTTTATCTGGATCAGCGCGGCGGTTTTCACCGGCATGATGGCGATCGCGTTCGCGAGCCTCACCCTGGTTTATCTCTTTTGGGCCAGCGCCCGCCTCGCCGTGCTCAGCGGGCTGACCGTGTTTTATGCCGGGGCCTTGGTCGCGATCATCATTGCGTTTCGCCGCTTTATCGCCCGCCAGCCTAGCCCGCTCTCGGCCACGCGGCAGGAAGTCGGCGAAGACCGCTCATGTATCCGCAACCACAGCTGAACCGCCTTGCCGCGCACAAGATCGCACTGCGGCGGGGCATTGCCGCCCGCCGCGCCCAATGCGCCGAAGCCACGGCCCGAATCGCCCGGCCCTTTGGTCGGCTGGACCGGATGCTGGCCTTAATGCGGCGGATATCACCGCTCATAAAGTTTGCGGCCGTGCCACTGGGCTTTCTCGCCGTGCGCACCGTTTATCCCCGCCGGAAGATCCTGGGCTCGCTCGTGCGCTGGAGCCCCCTCGTCTTTGGCGCCATGCGCGGGATCAGTTCGATGATAAACCCGCCCCGCCGCAGCCCTTGAAGGTTATTTATCACAGATTACACGGATGCCGGAAATGCAGTCTTTTGTAGGCGGGGTGCCCCGTGGACTCCGAAGCTTTAGCGAAGGATGTCTCACCCCGCGAAAACATGGTTTCAAATGTAGCCGGCCGCACTGAAGCCGGGATCGTCGATCCAGCCACAATTACCGACAGGCAAATTGTCTTATCCGTGTCCGATCCGTGTCATCCGTGGTAATAGTCTGAAGATATTCGCATTCATCCGCGTCCATTCGCGGTTAAAAAAGGATCGTTCCGGTTCAGGGCATCCGTGCTTATCCGTGTCATCCGTGGTAAAAGTTTGCATGGGTTTTTTAGCGCGTCGGGACGCCGCGCTCCACCTTCAATCCAGTTTCAGCGGATTAATTTGCTGTTCTTCGGCCGTTGAACAGGTTTCTTCGTTCCTCTCAAAAGTGAAAACACCGCAGGACATCCAGCTCATCGGCCGCGAGGTCGCCATCGTGTGGAGCGACGGCACGGAGACGTATTATCCGGCCGGGGCGCTGCGCGCGGCCTCGCCCAGCGCCGAGACGCGCGGCGAACAGGACATTTTCGGCAACCAATACGGCGGCGGCGAAACCCGGAAGTTTCCCGACGTCGAGGTGCTCGGCTGGGAACGCATCGGCAACTACGCGCTGCGCTTCGATTTCAGCGACGGACACCGCACCGGGCTTTACTCCTACGATTACTTAATCCAACTCGCCGGAAAACTTTCCGGCCGGCAAACACCATGAACGGCTACGTCTTCCCCGCCCGCACCACCACGCCCGAAATCGAGCTCGGCGCCACACTGCAGCCGAAATTCGGCCCCGACGGCCTCATCCCGTGCATCACCACCGATGCCACGACGAACGAGGTGCTGATGTTCGCGTTCATGAACGCCGAGTCGCTCGCCCAGACGATCAAGACCAAGAAGGCCACGTACTGGAGCCGCTCACGCAACAAATTCTGGGTGAAGGGCGAGGAGTCCGGAAACGTCCAGCTCGTGAAGGAAATCCGCGTGGACTGCGACCAGGACGTGCTCCTGCTCAAGGTGGAAAACGTCGGCGGCGCCGCCTGCCACAACGGCTACAAGTCGTGTTTTTATCGCAAGCTCGCCGATAACGCCAGCGCCGGGGATTCCGCCACGCTCAAACTCGAGTTCACCACGCCGCGTGTGTTCGATCCGGCGACGGTTTATAAAAAGAAATAATTCGGAGTAGTTGGTCTTTTTATTAGGAAACCAAGAAGCCGGGAATCGGACATGAACCTCCTGGGTTCATGGCTTCCTAATTAATATCAGGGACTGGTCACCAACCCTGCTGCCTGTTATCTGATATTCGGCACTTCGCTTTCAGTAATTGTTCGTTGGGTGGTCGATGTTGGATGTTCATGGCTGCGTTCACGCATCAATGACCAGTTTTTCCCGGGGTTTGCACACGCAGGCGAGACAGGTGCCGGGTTCGGCCGAGGCGCCGTGGCCGGCCAGGTAGTCCACTGCACCCGCCTTCACCGCCACAACGCACGTGCCGCAGTTGCCCGCCCGGCATCCGGCATCCATCGCGACGCCGTGCTGCTCGGCAAACTCGAGGAGTGTTTGGGCTTTTCCATCCCAGGCCACCGTCCGTCCGCTTTTGGCAAAGGTCACTTCGACGCCGGCAACCGTCTTGGACGTCTCGCCGGACTTTTCCGCGGGCTTGGCGGCTCGCTTTACGCTCGCCGGGCCGAAGGCTTCATAAAATATCGACGTCTCCGGCACACCCCAATCAGACAGGCCTTTGGTCACTTCCTCCATCATCGGCCCCGGGCCGCAAATTAAAAAATCAAAGTTATTGGAAGGCAGGATTTTTTTTAGAAACTCCGTGTTGACCCGCCCGGCATGGTGAAAGTCGCGGCCCGGCACGTCCGAAGGGTGCGGCTGGCTGTAGCAAACATGCAGGCGCAGGTTGGGGTTTTCCTTGGCCAGGGTTTGCAGGTGCGCGCGCTGGAAGTGTTCGCTGCCATTGCGAAGCCCATACAGGAACCAGATTTCCCGCTCCGAATTTTTTCCGACCAGGGCATTGACCATGCTCAGGACCGGGGTGACTCCGATGCCACCGCCGATCAAAACCAAGGGGCGCTCATTGGCCGCCTCGAGGCAAAAATGCCCGGCCGGCGCTTTCACATCCAAAATATCTCCTTCCTTCACCCGGTCGTGAAAAAAGCCCGAACCCACGCCGGCGGTCGCGCCGGCGTCCCCCGGCACCGCAGGGGCCACGCGCTTGACCGAAATGCGGTAGTAATCCGGCCTCGGCGCATCCGAGAGGGAGTAGCAACGCGTCACCAGTTTCGGCTGGCCGGGAACTTTCAACGGGAACGTCAGGTACTGACCCGGCTTGAACTCCGGCAGTGGGCGCCCGTCGTGCGGCACGAGATAAAACGAACAAATGCCATCGCATTCGGCCACGCGTTGTTTGACCACAAATTTGCGCACACCGCTCCACGGTTCTGGGGCGGCGGCCCGGCGCCGGCGGACATCGCGCAGCATATCCAACTGCGTTTGCAACTGCGCCAGTTCCAATTTCCGCCGGCAGGCATCGCGCCGCACCCGCCCAATGGCACCGGCCAGCACGACGGCCATCCACACGGCCGCCAGGCCGACCAACACAGCGCCTGCCAATTGCCAGAGCATGGTGCGATCAGAATTTGCAGAGGATTTCCGTGCGCCCGCCGTAACCGTGGTCGTGGTTTTGCTGTTCCAATACGAATGCATCCAGCACCAGGATCAAATGGCGCCCAATGGCCTGCTGGAAGCGCGAGCCGGCGGCCGCGATGCTGTGGCCGGTGCCATCGGTTCCGTCGCGACCGCCCACTTCAACCGTCACCTGCCGGCGCTTCCCGTCAAAAAACATCTGGTAGCCAAGCGCCGAGCCGACGGCTTTATTTGCCCGGTTGCCAAGCGGCGCGCCATAGCGCCCCAGCCCGACCGCGGCAAAGAGCAGTCCCGTATCACCGAGCGGACCACCCGCATCGGGCGCGCGGGCCGCGGAGGCGTAGTTGCGAAGACCCCAAAAGGTGTCCAGGTAAAGATTGTTCAGGGTGCCAACCGGCGAATAGGAAAGCTGGTTGAACACCAATGTGCCGGTGCTGACCTGGGCATTGTCGCCCTGAAACGCCTCGGAGGTATTCACGCGGATGGTGGAATTGATCTTGCCAAAGCGGCGGGTCAATCCCGCGCCGAAATACAAGCCGTCGCCACCTGAAGCACGGGCGCTGTTAACATAGGCGAGGTCGGCCTGGACCGTGCCAAACGCGTAATCGGCCGCGCTGGAGAGAAGCCAGAGGTGGGCATTCTCCTCCAGCACATTGTTGTTCCGGTGCAGATTGCCCCAGCCATAAAGCGCGGTCACGTGGGCGGCGCTGGAGCCGAACAGGAAAAGCGAACTGCGCGTGATCCCGACCGAGTCAATCGTGTCGTTGATCATCATGCCGTCCTGAAAATTCAACGTCTGGCGGCCAATCGCAAATCCGTAGTCCAGGCTCTTGCGATCAAACGGATCGAGCTTGGGAAACAACTGGCCGAAGTCTCCCTCGAAAAACAAGGTGGAAAGATGGTAATTAAAGCCATTCGTCCATCCGCGGGTTTTTTCCGGATGGAATTGGTAGCCGCTGAAGAGCCCGGTGCTGTTGAATTTGTCCAACGGGCGCATCCCGACCAGAATCCGCTCCGTGGGCGTCAGGTAGAGGTTGCCAAAAACATCGAGACGGTTGGCCCATTCGGTATTTTGTCCGCTGCCGCTGTCAAAAGTCTGCAAAGCCGAGCGCGCCGTGCCATAAACGATAAACACCGGCTGCCAGACCGCTCCGGTCGGGCTGACGAATCCGGGGGCGATGTAACCCGAGCCCAGGAACGGATTCTGGCCGATCTCGACAATCGGCGCCGGCCGGGCCGGGAAGGTCGCGGTTTGCAGCGGGATCGGCTGGTCGCTCAAGCGGCTGGGTGAATCTGTGTCCGCCGAAAAGGCCGTGGCCGCCAGGCAGAGTGAAATCAAAAAACATGTGCCGGGAAAATCGCGCCTGCTAAATGATTTCATCGGGGTGGTTTAAAGTTTTTTCGGGGAACCACAGTCGTGCCGCGAAAGTTCGGTTATTTTCGGCGGCAGCGGGGCAGACTCGGTGGGCTCGGTCACTTCGCCAGGAGGCGGCGGGGCCATGATTTCATCCTCGGTCGGCGCGAGGTTGACCGGATGATTGGTGTCCGCCGGGATGGTGAGGGTCCGATCCCAAAGCACGTGACAACCTTTCACGATCCGGTTCGCGACTTCGCGCGGATTGAGACCATAATCCAGACCCGTCACGCAAATTTCCTGGAGCAGGTTTACGGGCACCATTTGCGCGATGAAACGGATATTCACCGTGTAAGGCGCCCGCCCGGTGAGATTTTTCGCCGGCACATCGTAAACCGCCCAGCGCGATCCACGCGGCGGAAGCACCTTGGCCTGCTTGCGCGCCCCGGTCGGCTGGGCCACAAGGATGCCCGGCGACGTATTCGGACGAATGTAGGGCAACGGATCGACCGAGTAATTCACCGCGAGCAGCTGTTCGCGTTCGCCGCCGCGGAGATTGGTGGTGATAAACTTCGATTGGAGTGCGAAAAGCTGGGTATCGAGGGGCAATTCGTTGTTGATCACGTAAGCGGAGTGCAGGTCGCGCACATCGCCATTGGGATCGCGATCACCCGACTTGAAGACGACGGCACCGGTGGCATCGCGAACGGTGATTTGCAGGAACGACATGCGCTCGGCATCGAAGCCCGTTGGCACGCCGTGCCCGTCGGTGCCATTGACCACCTGCACCTTGAATCCCAGGCCACTCGCATCGTTTTCCTTCACGACAAAATCACCGAGCTGGTAGCCGCGGCGCAGGATCTGGAAGCGCTGCTGCCTGATGTCGCCAAGGAGGGTGAATTGCGTGTCGATGATGGCGCGCGCGTCATAGCGGTCATCGATCGATTTCCAACGATCCGGGAACGTGTAGCCCGCCGGGATGTGTTTTTCGAACGCATCGGTGCCCCAGCCCGCCTTGAAATCAAACTGCAGCCACTCGCGCAGGCTGGCCATCTGCTGGGCCTTGGCGTTGTGCGGAAACATGCCGGGATGCACGATGGAATAATCGGGACCCGCAAACATATGGTTGGTGAGCGTGCGCGGGGGCGTCGTCTTGCCGCCGATGTTCGCCGCCGGTCCGAAGGCAAAACCCGAGGCCTTGCCCGGGATCAAACCCATGTGGCAATCCTGGCACGATTCCCCGCGTTTGTCGGCCGCACCGTTCTTAAATTGGGAAAAAGCTTCCTCGAGACGGAAACCATTGAGCAGGTTCACATCGTGGCACATGCCGCAGAAGGCAGGCTTGGTCAGGATATCGAACTTTACCACGTCGCCGTGGATGCCGCGTCCGGCCTCACCGGGCTTGGTCACAACTTTGTATTCGTCCGTATGCGCCAGCACCAGCTTCAGGTTTTTGTTGCCGGTCGGACCGTACACCGGCTGGAACACGTCGCCCTCGACGATGGAAGTGCGGCCGCTCACCTTGCCATAGTTATTTTTCACGCGGTGGCAGACGATGCAGGTGATTCCTTCGCGCGACGCCGGATCGCGGTCGAGGTTGCTCATCAAGACCGCCTCCTTCAGTTGCATGCCGACCTGCGTGTGGCAACGGATGCAAAAATCGCCGTTGGTGCCGTTGGTCTCCTTCCCGATCGTCGCCTGCATGGCGTTAAAGACCGGACTCAACTGCCCGTAAGCGTGGGACGAAACCGACCACTGGCGGAATTGGGTGGGATGGCAAACTCCGCAGGTGGTCGCGGAGGGAAACCGTTTTTCCAGGAAAAGCTTCTTGTGCGCCTTGATGGCCTCGGAGTTGGTGGTCGTCTCAAGTTCCTCGGACGCCTCCGCTTTTTCCGCGGTCGGCGCGGCTGACGGCGGCGGTGCGGCATCGAGCAGGTCATCGCCCGCCGCGGGCGCCGGTTTGGCGGCGGGCGCAGGAGTCGCGAGCAAATCGTCAGACGACGCTTGGGTGGTAGCAGCAGGAGTTGCCGGCGGATTGCTGGGACTATCCGCCAAAGCATGCGCCTGAAGACCGGCCACCACGGAAAGCCAAACCATGACCCGGGCAAAGGAAGCCCACCGTTCCATCAAGCTGGCGGTGTACATAAAAAATAAGCGATAGTGAGAACCCTGATGGGAGTTGCGGAACAAAATTTAATTCCCGGTGAGCAGTCAACCTACCACTTGTGACTTTTTTTAAAAAAGTTACAAATTCCAGCTTGCGTCCAAATTTGGCTCCGTGATCGTCGAACCGTCTTTTCCGACCACTGGCAAAATTAAAAAAATTGTCCCGTCTCATGCCCGGGGATCGGTTGCCCAGGACAAAGACTTTGGCCTTACCCATCACGCAGATATGAAGTCCCGGTTCCAAACGACCTTCGTCCGCCTCGCTCTTTTCGCTTCGCTGTTTTTTCGTCCCGCATTTGCCTCTCCCGATCCCGCCAACGTCAAGGGGCCGGAAGCCTGCGGTGAATGCCACAAGAACGAAGTGCAGGCGTGGCAGCTCACTCCGCATTTCACGACCTTTAACGAGATGCACCGCCGCCCCGAGGCGCGCGCCATCGCCGACAAGCTCGGCATCAGCCGCATCAAGTCCGAGAGCCTCTGCCTGAACTGCCATTATACCAGCAAGGAGATCGACCACGAAAGCCAGGTCATCGCCGGCATCTCCTGCGAGTCCTGCCACGGGGCGGCCAAAGCATGGATCGATGTGCACAATGATTACGGCGGCAAGGGCATCACCAAGGCGACCGAAACACCCGAACACCGCGACGCCCGTCACGCCAAGGCCGCCGCCGCCGGCATGATTTATCCGGAAAACCTGTATGCGGTGGCCGCCAACTGCTACCAATGCCATATCGTGACTGACGAGAAACTGACCAACGTCGGCGGCCATACCGCGGGCAGTGCCGATTTCAACCTGCTGACCTGGTCGCAAGGCATGGTGCGCCACAATTTTTTGCAGACGGACAACAAGTCGAACGCCGAGCCCTCGCCCGAACACAAACGCCTGCTCTACGCAGTCGGTGCCATTCTCAATCTGGAATACAGCTTGCGCGCCGTCGCCCGCGCCACGGAGAAAGCCACCTACGGCATCACCAACGCCCACCGGGCCAACGATGCGCGCAAAGAGCTGGCCCGGATCCAGTCGCTCGCCCCGACCGATGAGCTCGCCGCAATCATCACGGTGGCCAACAGCGTCAAATTGCGTCTCAACAATGGGCCGGAATTGTCGGCTGCGGCCGACAAAATTGCGGGCTTGGGCCGTGAGTTTGCCCGCAAGGTCACGGGCGACCGCCTGGCCGGAATCGATTCGATCCTTCCCGGTCCCGATCAATACAAGGGCACGCCTTACGAAATCAGTGCGGCCCATTGACAGGCTGTTAGTAGGTTCAAACCGCTATGACGCCGGGGCCGCCAGCCGAAGAAACCAGTGGCGAGGTCGCGTTCATGGCCCGCCCCAAGCGCTGGAGCGTGCCCTACTCGGTCGACATGAAACCCGAGATGGTGGATGCGCTGCTGGCCGTCCCACCATTTTCAACCATCGACGCCCGGCGTTTTCCCGAGCGTCTGCCTTTGAGCGGCATTCTGCTTAACGACTGCCGCGTGACAGAATATAAGACGGACGAGATCATTGTGCGGCAGGGCGATTACGGCCACTCCGCTTTTCTCATCCTGGCCGGCGCGGTGCGCGTGATCCTTGGCGAACTGCCGGCCGGAGTGCTTGGTCACCGTTCGTCGCGCAAACCCGGCTTCTGGCGCCACCTGGCCCGTGCCTTCCGCCCATCCGCCTATCCGGAAGTCCGCCGGTCGCGCCAAACCAATTCCCACGACACCAAGGCAGCAGGAGCCGGGATTTTTCTCCAGGACGTGCCGGGCACGCTCAACCAATACAAGATGGTTCAATTGAAGGCCGGTGAGATCTTCGGCGAACTCGCCGCCCTCAGCCGCACGCCACGCACCAGCACCATCGTGGCCGACGGCCCCGTCCGCCTGCTCGAAATGCGCTGGCAGGGCTTGCGCGACGTGCGCCGCCACGCGCCGGAGTGGAAGGAGCACATCGACCGCCTTTATCGCGAGCGCAGCCTGCTCAGCCATCTGCGGGAAACACCGATCCTGCGGCATCTCTCCGAGGATGCGCTCAAGGAAATCGGCGATCAAACCCGGTTCGAGACCCACGGAAGTTTCGATTGGAACACCACCATGCTGGGCGGGGATCTCTCCCACGCAGAGCGGCTGGCCCGCGAGCCGATCATCCACCGTGAGGGCGAATATCCCAACGGCCTGCTGCTCATTCGCGGCGGTTTCGCCCGCCTCAGCGAACGCTACAACCATGGCGAACGCACCGTGAGCTACTTGGGCAAGGGCGGGTGCTTCGGCCTGGCGGAAATCGCGCACAACTGGCAGAACCCCGACGCAACCTCGAATCTCCGGCAAACCCTGCGCGCCGTCGGCTACGTCGATACACTCTTTATTCCAACCGTAGTGGTGGAGCAATTGATCCTGCCCACCTTGCCGCCGGACGAGTTCGAGCGACTACCCACCGTTTTTTTGCCCGGCCCGACCGGACGCGACCTCGCATCGCCCAGCCGGCTCGACACCGACCTGCTGGAATTTTTCGTCGAGCATCGTTTTATCAATGGCACCGCCACCATGTTGATCGACATGGATCGTTGCACGCGATGCGACGATTGCGTGCGGGCTTGCGCGGCCAATCACGACAACAACCCCCGCTTTGTCCGGCAGGGTCCGGTTTGGGACGGCATCATGGTCGCACAAGCGTGCATGCACTGTGTCGATCCGGTCTGCATGATCGGTTGTCCCACCGGCGCCATCCACCGCGACTCGGCCCAAGGCGAGGTCGTGATCAATCATGAGACCTGCATCGGCTGCGGCACGTGCGCCAGCGGCTGTCCCTACCACAACATCCAGATGGTGGCCATGCGCGACGAAGCCGGCCGGCACTTGGTGGACCACACCACGCAGACACACATCATGCAGGCCAAGAAATGCGATCTTTGCATTGACGACCCGGCCGGCCCGGCTTGTGTCCGCGCCTGTCCCCACGACGCGCTGACGCGGACGGATATGAACGATACGCACACTCTCGCGGCATGGCTAAACCGATAAGACTGCTTATCTATCGCCGGCTGGCCGCCGGGATTGGGCTGGCGGTCTTTGCGACCGCGCTGATTTTCCTGCACGGCATGCTGCGCGTCGCCTTGCAGCCCGCGGGCCTTTACACCGGGGTGGTTCTCTACGCCCTGATCATCGCGCTGACTTTATTTAATGCCCGCAAGAAATTTCCGTTCCTGCCCCTTTGGCGCGCCTCGACCTGGATGCAGTTCCATATTTATACCGGCTGGCTGACGGTGCTCGTCTTTTTGTTGCACACGAACTGGAGCTGGCCGCACGGGACGATGGAGCAAATCCTGGAGGTGCTGTTTATCCTGGTCGCACTGAGCGGCGTCCTCGGCCTGTTGATCAGCCGCTGGCTGCCGTCGCGGATGACGCGCTCTGGCGAACCCATCGTCTACGAACGCATTCCGGCGTTGCGCGTGCAACTGCGCGAGCATATCGAATCCCGTGTGCAGCAAGGCGAAGAAGCCACTGGCTCCTCCAGCCTTTCCGATTTTTACGTCGGGCACTTGCGGGCCTATCTCGACCGAAAGCCGGGCTGGTGGCTGGCCCTGGTTGGCGTGGATCCCGTCCTCCTGCGGGTGCACCGGGAAATGCAGGCCCTGCAACGCTACCTCAACCCCGACGAACAGGTGATCGCACGCGAACTCGAAGAATGCATCGAGGCAAAGCGCGACCTCGATTATCAATACGCCGGAAATCGCCTCCTGAAACTCTGGTTGTTCGTGCACATCCCGCTCACTTACAGCCTTATCATCCTCGGCTTGGTCCACGGCTGCCTCGCGATGCGTTATACCCTCGGGTGGTTCTAAAATGAGGAGCCTGTTCCAGATTCTCGGCCTCAAGCAGGGCCATTACGACCGCCCCAACCAGCCGTGGGTTTGCGGCCATGCCGGCGAAGGCCGGTCCTGCCCGCTCGGGCCGGATCGCCATGGGCACTGCCGCGCGGTCGGGGAATGCACCCCGCGACGCCAGGGCGATCGCTGGCATTGCACCCGCCTGGAAGAATTTGGCGGCGCCTGTCCCAAAGGCCCAAACCCCGATGGCACCTGTGGCTGTCCCATCCCACCCTGCCAGCCGGTGCGGAGTCTCCGCAGCCGCCGCGGCCTCGTCACCGTCCTGGCCTCGGTCCTGACCATCGGTTTGTTGTTGCTGGCCTTGGGCGGCAACACGCCCGAGCGCTGGATCAATCCCGGAAACCTCACCGCCGTGCACGCCACCTCAGCCATGGACTGTGCCGACTGCCATGGCGCGGACAAACTGCACGGCCATTGGTCGGCGCTGGCGGGAAGCCATCCGGTGAAAAGCGAATTGTGCCTGAACTGCCATGACCTCGGCCACAATCCGCTCTCTGCCCACGGCCAGCTCGCGATTAAACTTCAACGGGACGAAACCGCCCCGCCCTCACAACAAATCCCCGACCTGCTCCTGGGCCTGGCGCGCAAGACCTGTCCCGCCGACATGGCGCATGGTGCGGTGGAGTGCACGACGTGCCATCAGGAGCATCTTGGCCGCGCGGCCGACCTGCGGCACATGAGCGACCGCCAGTGCCAGGTTTGCCATCGCGCCACCTTTAATAGTTTCGCCGACGGCCATCCGGAATTCTCCAACTACCCCTATCGCACGCGCACCCCGATCATCTTCGACCACAGCTCCCATTTGTTGCAGCATTTTCAGGAGAGCGCCGTGCGCAGCAAGGCGCCAACCTCGTGCCTCGATTGCCACACCCCGGCGGGGGCCGGCGGCAAAATGCTGGTGAAGGATTTTGGCGCAACCTGTGCCGCCTGCCACGAGGCGCAGATCGAAGGCGAAGGCCGCGCCGGGCCCAAGGGCATCGCCTTTTTGCGCGTACCGGGGCTCGACGTAAAATCCCTCGCCCAACACGGGCATGCCATCGGCCAGTGGCCGGAATTCGCCGATGGCCCGATCGGGCCGTTTCTGCACCTGCTTTTGGCCAATGATCCGGTGGCCCGGGACAACCTTGCGGCCTTGCAAGGCGTCGATCTCGGGGATCTTTCCACCGCCACCAGCACGCAACTCGATGCCGCCTCCAGCCTGGCCTGGCACATCAAGTCGCTTTTTTCCGAACTGACCACCGGCGGACAAACCGCGTTACTGGCAAAGCTCGGCCCGGAGTTTTCCGCCCAGGCTCCACGGGGAAATCTGGTCGGCCAACTCGCCAGTGACACGCTGCTCGCAGCGCAGGCTGCATGGTGGCCTGCGCTTTCCGCTGAAATTGCCGGTTACCGCAAAGGCGTACTGCCGGCACTGCCAGCTCCTCCAGCATCCAAGCCTCAAGCCAGCGCACCGACCAAAGCATCACCATCTGCTGCCACTTCTTCCAACGACGATGACTTGCTCGCGGCTTCCGACAAGCCAACGCCGCCCAAGCCCGCGCCAGCGCCACCGGCTGCGGCAGGAGATGATCTCCTCGCCGGACCGGAGCCAACCGCGCCGGCCACTCCCGCGCCCGTTGCGACTGGATCTCCTCCACCCCAGACCGCAGCAAGCGATCCCGAGTCGTGGGTTTCCAACGGTGGCTGGTATCGGGATGATGCCACTTACACGCTTTACTACCGGCCGGGCGGACACGCCGACGCATTTTTCACGACCTGGCTCGAGGCCGCCGGCCGCAGCGGGGCAAATCCGGCCACCGCCGCTGCCGCCGCGTTGGTGCTGCACGATCTTTCGGATTCGAAAGCCCCGGGATTATGTGCCAAATGTCACAGCATCGACGCAACGTCCGATGGTGCACACCTCATGCAGTGGCATGCTCCACGCCCCGATCCGCAAGATCACCCCGCCACCAAATTCAACCACTCCGCGCACTTCAGCTTGTTGTCGAATCAGGGCTGCCAGACCTGCCACGTGCTCAACCCCAAGGCCGATTATATGTCCTCCTTTGCGGCCGACACTCCCCCCGGGCATTTCCAAAGCAATTTTCGCAGCCTGCCCAAGGCGACTTGCAGCGCCTGTCACCAAACCAGTATCGCCGGTCAGTCGTGCCAGCTCTGCCACAATTATCACACGGGCACTTTTGCGGTGGATCGCATCTCGAAATCCGCGGCGAATGCCATGCCTCATCCTTGAGGAATTGATCGTTGGTAATCCGTAGTTGGTAATTTGTACTTGGTAGCCCGAAATTCAGCGTTCGACGTTCGGAGTTCAGCGTTCAGCGTTTGAATGCTAGATGTTCGTGACTTCCTCCCATCCGTGCTGATCCGCGTCATCCGCGGAAAACAATTAGTGTCAATTTGCGTTCATTAGCGGTTGAATTTTTTGCCTCAACGCGCGATTCTGACCCCTCATGCGCCCTCGCCTGCTTCTGCTCTGCGCCGCCGCCGCGCTTCTCGCCTCTTGTCGCGACGAAAGCATTTCCACCTATCGCGTGCCCAAGGATGCACCATCGCCGGTCGTTCCCGCCCCGGCCACGGCCGCAACCTCGGACATCACCTGGATCCTGCCCGCCGGCTGGACCACGCAGCCCGACCCGAGCGGCATGCGCAAAGGCAGCTTTCTTGTCAGCGGCGCAGATGGCGCCAAGGCCGACAGCGTTGGCGGCGCCAAGGCCGACATGTCGGTCACCGCTTTCCCGGGCGACGTGGGCGGCGACCTGGCCAACGTCAACCGTTGGCGCGGCCAGGTGGGCCTCGCGCCCATCGATGACGCCGCGCTCGCGCAAGCCGTGCAAACGATCGACGCGCCCGCCGGAAAATTTTCCTTCATCGAACTCAGCGGTACCGCAAGCGGCACGCAAAAACCCGAGCGCCTGCTCGGCGCGTGGCTGCAACAGCCGGATCGCCGGTGGTTTTTCAAACTCAAGGGCGACGATGCGCTCGTCACCGCGCAGCACGATGCGTTCTTCGCGTTTTTGAAATCGGTCTCGTTCGCCGCCGCCCCACCCGCGGTGGCCGGGCCGGCCAAGGCGCAAAGCACCAACGACCTGCCCAAGGCTCCCTTCGCTCCGTTCGCCGGGGGCGCAATGCCTGACACCGGCACAACACCCGACGCCAACTCCGCGCCCGCACCCGCGCCAGCCGATTCGACCACGCATCAAGCCTCGCTCACCTGGACGGCGCCCGCCGACTGGCAGGCGAAGCCACTCAGTACGATGCGCATTGGCAGCTTCGCCGTAAGCAGCGACGCAGGCACCGCCGACATTTCCATCATCGCCTTCCCGGGCGAAGCCGGCGGCCTGCTCCCGAATATCAACCGCTGGCGCGGACAACTCGGCCTCGCGCCGCTGGCCGAAGGCGACCTCGCCAGTGCGACCACCATGCTCGATGGCGCGGGTGGACTGCATTTCACGGTCGTCGATTTGTCCGGCCAGACCGGTGGCGCCGAGTCCAGCGGGGCCGGCGTCACACCCGCGCGGATGCTCGGCGCCATCCTGTCGTTCGGCGGCCAGACGTATTTTTTCAAGCTGACCGGGCCCGACGCGCTCGTCGCCCGCGAGAAAACCACCTTCCTCGATTTCCTTAAAACCGTGAAGGCCCCGTGACCATGCACGAACTCCTGCAATCCTTCGTCCGTTTCTTCGTGTCGCTGCGGCTCACGGTCGTGCTGCTCGTGCTGTCCATCCTGCTCGTGTTCCTGGCCACGCTCGACCAGGTGCACCTCGGCGTGTGGGGCATCCAGCATAAATGGTTTTTCACCTTCATCGTGGTGCAATCGGTCAACGGCTTTCCCGTGCCGGTTTTTCCCGGCGGCTATTTCATCGGCGGGATGCTGCTCACCAACCTCGTCGCCGCCCACATTTATCGCTTCAAGTTCACCTGGAAAAAATCGGGCATCTGGCTCGCGCACATCGGGCTGATCCTGCTGATCGCCAGCCAGTTTTTCACCGGCCTGGAACAGCGCGAAAGCCAGGTCCAGTTCAACCTCGGCGACACCAAGCGTTACTCGGAGGATTTCCTCCTCGATGAACTTGCCGTGATCGACGCCACCGATCCGAAGTTCGACGACGTCGTGGCCATCCCGGAGACCCTGCTCGCCCGCGACGAGCCCATCCAGCATCCGAAGCTGCCTTTCCGCATCGTCACGCGGCTCTATTACCCCAACTCCGTGGTGCAAATGCGCAGCCAGGCGCCCAACGCCCCGCCCTCGCCCGCCACCATGGATCTCGGCCCGCAACTTGCGGTCACGCCGCAACCGATCACCTACAAGCAGGATGAGCGCAACATGCCCGCGGCCTGCGTTGAGCTCATCGGCCAGGAAGGCTCGCTCGGCATCTGGCTCGTTTCACCATGGCTCGATCGAGCACAGTCCTTCGACTACGCCGGCCGCACCTGGCAGCTCGCGATGCGTTCCAAGCGCTACTACACGCCTTACGCCATGACCCTGCTGCAGCTCAAGAACGACGTGTATCCCGGCACCGACATCCCAAAAAACTTTTCCAGCCAGGTTCGCATCCATGATGAAACCAAGGGCGACCGCGACGTGCTCATCTACATGAACAACCCCCTGCGCTACGGCGGCCTCACCTATTACCA
>DATMNP010000159.1:0-3302 GCA_035568935.1 Opitutaceae bacterium
TGCACGCACTCAATGGCGATGGCAGCGGGCAGGGCGTCGGATTTTGCCCCGAAGAGTTCGGCGGCGGTGAGCACGAGCACGGGACGGAGGCGTTTGCCGCCGGCCTGCATGGAGTATCGCATGGCCTCATGGATGCGGCGCGGGCCGGATGGGCCGGAGGCAGCCACGGGCGGCAAGAGTTGGTCGATGCCGGCTTCGATGCGGGCGATGTGGGTATTTAATTTGGTTGAGAAGTCCATGCTGGCGCGGCTATAGCAGGCTGTTGAAAAGCTATGCTGGCCGACGCAACACATGATTTGGGCCGCGAGCAAGGCTTGAGCTGCTGGTGCCATGCCTCAAAGGCCTTGCCCGGCAGCTCAGCAGCTCCCGGCCCAAAGCGGTGTTGCCCTTTGGGTTGCGCCAGAAAGCGCTCCGCAAACACCCAACGTCCAAGAAAGAGCCTTTTACTTGGATGTTGGGATTTGGATGTTCAATGTTGGATGCTGAAAGAGTTGGGCGTTCAAGGAAATCCCCTAATAGCGTGCCAAACTTGCGCCCGGAGCTTTACGTCGCGCAAATTTTCCTCCAGCGTCCGCCCGATGAAGTCCGTCAAGGTCCCAGTCTTCGAACTTTTTTTACATGAGATGATCCCCCTCGCGAAGTCGATGGGTGTCACCGTCGAGGTGAGCGACGAGCAGCGCCTGGTGCTGGCCGCGCCCAAGGAACAGAACAAGAATTCACTCAACACCGCCTTCGGCGGCAGCCTCGTCGCCCTGGCCACGCTCGCCGGTTACGGCGTGGTGTGGGAGATGATGCGCAGCGAAAACGATGCGCACAAGACCGAGTGGCGCATTGTGGTGAAGGACAGCGCAGCCGCCTACCGGCGTCCGGTGATCGGCGACCTGCGCGCCATTTGCGAACGGCCGGCCAAGGCCGCCATCGAGGAATTCAAGGCCGCGCTCAAGCGCTACGGCAAAGCCAAGTTGCACGTCCGCGCCCGCATCGTCGAAGGCGAATCCACCGCGGTGGACTTCAAGGCGGCGTTTGTCGTCACGCGTTAGTCGAAGTTCACCGTTCACAGTTATCAGTTCACGGTTGCAGATTTTCCCAACGGTGGAGCTTTGCTCACTGCCCGTGCATCTCAAGTAACCCATCGATAATATGCGTTATGTCTTACTGATCTGTGCAAGTCTGCTCATAATTTCCTGCAAAAAAGATGGAGAGATTGATCCTCGTGATTTGGCGGCGAGCTCAGGAGAAAAAGTTGAGTGGTGGGAGTTACGCACCGAGCACAGTCATTATGAAGTGAACAATGGGAAATGGCCCGCTTTGAATCAGGGAGATGCCCAAAAATTGCTAGACTGGATCGAGAAAAAGCATGGTTGGTCTGTAGACTTAATAACTTATGCCCCTTGGCTGGTTTTTAGGAGCAAGTCTTTGGACTTAAACGTCGCACCCGGTAGCGCTGTTCTAAACTATCTCGGCAAAGATAATCAATGGAGGCAGGTGTCTACCAACCTCGATCCTTCCGACACTGCGTTTTTGCATTCCTTGGCGAAAAATGGCTATCAACGGTGAACAGTAAACCGTGAACTTTTTGGAGCAGAAACCCTGCTATCCTGTGGAATGGCAGAAACGTTTACCGCAAAATATGGCCACACTCAATTGTCGCTCAGCGGCTTGACTTCGATCCGATGTCATACATCAACGTATGACATGGCTACTACCACGACCACCCGCGAGTTCATCCGGAATTTTTCCCGGCTTAAGAAGGCCGCGGCCAATGGCGAGGAGGTCGTGGTGCGCGACCGCAAGGGCCGGACGTACAGCTTCCAGACCAAAACCTCCGGCCCTTCGCTGGGCGAGCAACTTTCCGACCTCTGCGGCAAGCACCACACCGGGGCTCTCGTGAAGAGCCTGGCTGGTTTTGGCCGCAATCGGAAATGAAACCCATCGCCGACACCGGCCTGCTCGTGGGCTTTCTCGACCCCTCCGACCAATTTCATGCCTGGGCGACCAAGTGTTTCGGCGCATTACACACAACCCTGACCACTTGCGAGGCCGTCGTGGCAGAAACGGAATACCTGGTGCCCGGTTCCGGGCCGTCGCTCATGGAAATGGTGCGACGGGGGACTTTGCAGGTCGTGGCGCTGCTGCCGGCGGAAGCGGATCCCCTCGCCTCCCTGATGAAACGTTATCCCAAAATGCAGTTTGCCGACGCATGCGTGGTCCGCCTCAGCGAAATGCTGGCCGACGCCGTGGTTTACACGACGGACAAACGCGACTTCGCCATCTATCGCCGCCGCCGCAACGAACACATCAAGACAGTTACACCCTAGCGTGGCGCGCAAACCTGACTGAAGGTGGAACGCGGCATCCCGACGCGTTCATTTTAGATTTTCCATTTGAGCGCGTCAGGAACGACGCGCTCAACCTTCAATTGTCTCGTATGCCAACGTTGAACTTTGAACCTTTCCCTCACCTTCCCCTCAACGCCTGCGCGGCATTGTAGTATTCCTTTTCCCACTTGGCCTGGTTGTCCGAGGCCTCGCGGATGAAAGGCGTGAAAACCGCCATCCGAAGGATGAACCAGTTGAGCAGGTTGAAGGGAAAACAGACCGGCCGCACAAAATCGACAAAGAGCACGACGCGCCATCCGTCGGTCTCATTCCAGACTTCGTGATTGTAGCTGTCGTCGAAGATGAGCGCCTTGCCCTCCTGCCAGTGGGCGATGTCCTCATTCACGCGGATGCGCACTTTTTCGTTGGGCTCGGGCACGATGAGGCCGAGGTGCAGGCGCAGCACGCCGTTGTAGGGGCCGCGGTGCGCGGGGATGTGCTTGTCCGGCGCGAGGATCGAAAAAAAGCCGGTCTTGAAGCCGGGAATTTTTTTCAGCGCGGCGACGGTGTCGGGGCACTGCCGGCAGTTGGCGTCCGCCCACACGCCGTAGCCGCAAAACACGAACGTCTTCCAGTTGTTGTCGGTCTGGATGGTCTTCACGTCGGTGGAGATGTCCTGGAAATTCGGCAGCTCGTCGCGGCGTTCCATCACGCGTTCGAGCTCGGCGCGGATCTTCGGGTACTCCGCCTCGATCGCCGCGACCCAGGGAAACTTCGCGTTGTCGAACACGGGCCGGTCGCCGACCAGGGAGAACTTGTAGAAGAACCATTCGGCGACATCGAGAAACTTGGCCGCCACTTTTCCGACGAATCCCGTCGGGGGTTTCAATTCCTTGCCTTTGATCTTTTTAACCATGCGAAAATGAGGGTGGGCAAACGGCTTTCAAAGGGTTTGTCGCGCGCGCGCAAGCCTTTTACGGCAGG
>DATMNP010000160.1:0-24349 GCA_035568935.1 Opitutaceae bacterium
CCTTAAGCAAAAGGTGCGTCACCTGCCCGACTGCCCCGGGGTCTACCTGATGAAAGACCGCTTGGGGCGCATCATCTACGTCGGCAAAGCCAACAGCTTGAAAAAGCGCGTCTCGTCCTACTTCCAGCGCTCGCGCGGCCTGGCGTTGCACCCGAAAATCCGCGCGCTCATCTCCCTGATCGCTGACTTCGACACCATCGAGGTGAAGTCCGAGCCCGAGGCGTTGCTGCTCGAAAGCCGGCTCATCAAGCAGTGGAAGCCGAAATACAACACCGACTTCACCGACGACAAACGCTTCCTCCTCGTGCGGATCGACCCGGCCGAGGAACTGCCGCGCTTCCGGCTCACCCGGATAAAAAAATACGACCACTCGCGCTATTTCGGGCCGTTCGTGCATGGCGACCTGCTGCGCAAGACGCTCGCGCAGATGCGCCGCCAGACGGGAATCCTGCTCAGCGACGCGCGCCCGCAAAAACTTCCCGACGGCACCTGGCAGCTCTACGACGACGTGCGCCAGGAGCTCTACGGTTTTCCCAACATCGTGACGGCCAAAGATTACCGCCAGCGCGTCGAGACCGCCTGCGGCTTCCTTGAGGGCAAGTCGCGGGAATGGCTCGAGACGCTCCGCCACGAGATGCAGGCGGCGGCAGGAAAGCAGGCGTTCGAAAAAGCGGCCGAGCTGCGCGACGTCATCTTCGCCCTCGAAAAAACCCTCGAAAAAACGCGCAAATTCGAGCGCGCCCGGCCCCTGGCGCGCAGCGGCGAGAATGCGCTGGCCGCGCTCGGCACGGCGCTCGGCCTGCCCACGCCGCCACAGACGATGGAGTGCTTCGACATCTCGCACATCTCCGGCACCTTTGTCGTCGCCTCGATGGTCCGCTTCACCGACGGCCAGCCCGACAAGGACCAGTATCGCCGCTTCCAAATTAAAAGCTTCATCGGCAACGACGATTTCCGCGCGATGGAGGAGGTCGTCGGCCGCCGCTACAAGCGCCTGCGCGACGAAGGGAAAGCTTTTCCCAGCCTGCTCGTCGTCGATGGCGGGCGCGGCCAGGTCGGTGCGGCGCTGAAGGCCTTCATTGCGCTCGACCTCGAGCCGCCGCCGCTGATCGGCCTCGCAAAGAAAAAGGAAACCATCGTCTTTCCCGACGGGCGCGCGCCGCTCAACCTGCCGATCAACCACGCCGGGCTGCAATTGCTGCAGCGCCTGCGCGACGAGGCCCACCGTTTCGCCAACACCTACAATGCGGATCTCCGCTCGAAAAAAATCCGGGAAAGCACGCTCGACGATTTTTCGGGCCTGGGCCGCGTGCGCCGGGCCGCGCTGATGGCGCATTTCGGCAGCATCGACCGCCTGCGCGCGGCAAGCATTGAAAAAATCCGGCAAGTCGAAGGCTTCGGCCCGAAACTGGCGGCGGAGCTGCATGGGTTTCTGCGTCGCTCTTCGCCGCCGGCGACGAAGAGCGATGAGTAGAGCTTTTTCGGTTTAGGGAGACCCATGATGGACGAAATTGTCATTCCGAGCCGTGCGAGGAATCCCTGCTTTTCTGGTCGATTTCAATTCCGGAGATTCCTCGCACGGCTCGGAATGACAAAATAAAGCATGTGTCGCAAAGGCATGCCGATGGGGCCAATTAAATTGAAGGCGCTCTAGAAATTGGCGGGCTGGGACCAACTACCAAATACGAATTACCAACTACTCTCGAGGTTCGATATTGCCCGGCCTGAACAATGGCGCAGACTGATGGTCGTTTATTGTCTCCTGCATGCTTCTTTCCCGTTCATTAATCCCTCTGTTCTTCGTTTTTTTTGCGACCGGCATCCGCGCCGACGTTTCGCTGGCGCCGCTTTTCGCCGATCATGCCGTGCTCCAGCGAGACAAACCGGTCCCGATCTGGGGCCGCGCCGACGCCGGCGAGTCCGTCACCGTCACTTTTCACGGCGACACCGTCAGCACGACGGCGACCAGCGATGGCCGCTGGATTGCCTACTTCGATGCGCTGCCGGCGTCCGCGGAGCCGGCCGACCTCGTCGTCACCGGCAAAAATAAAATCACCGTGCACGACGTGCTCGTCGGCGAGGTCTGGCTTTGCTCCGGCCAGTCGAACATGGAATTCGCCGTGCGCAACCCGGCGGGGCCGACTTACCGCGTGGACAACGCCGACGAGGAAGTCGCCGCGGCGAACTACCCGCTCATCCGCCACTTCAAGGTCAAGCTCAACGAATCGGAGACGCCGACCGATGCGTTGGACGGTTCTTGGGCCGTGTGCTCGCCCGGGACGGTCAGTCAATTTACCGCCGTCGGCTACTTTTTTGCCCGGAATATTTATGAAAAGCTCCACGTGCCCGTCGGCCTGGTCAACTGCACGTGGGGCGGCACGCCGGTTGAAGCGTGGATGAGCCCGTTTGCTCTGGACAGCGATCCTGCCTTTGCCTTCGTGCGCGAACGCTGGAAACAAGTCCTCGCCGAGTATCCGCAGAAAAAAGCCGCCTACGATGCCGCACTGCCAATGTGGCAAAAAGAGTTGGACGCCGCCAAGGCGGCGGGCAAAGACCCCGAATTCAGGATGCTCCATCCCCAACTCCGCCTGCCGCACGGCCCCCACGACCGGTGGACACCCACGGGGGTTTTCAACGGAATGGTCAACCCGCTCCTGCCGTTCGCCCTGCGCGGCGTGCTCTGGTACCAAGGCGAAAGCAACACGCTGCTTCCAACGGCCGAATACCACCCGCTCTTCGCCGCCATGATCACCACGTGGCGCGCGCATTTCGGCCAGGGCGACCTGCCGTTTTATTTCGTGCAGCTGCCCAACTACAGCTTTCTCAAAAATGCCAACGGCACCGAATGGGCCCTGATCCGCGAAGGCCAGGCGCAAGCCCTTACGCTGCCGCAAACCGCGATGGCCGTGGCCATCGATCTCGGCGAGCACGACCACATTCATCCGCGCAACAAGCAGGAAGTTGGCCGCCGGCTCGCGCTCATCGCCGAAACCCGCCTCTACGGCATCCCCGGCGATGATTCCGGCCCGATGTTCGCCGGCGCCACCCGCGACGGCAATGCGATGCGCGTCCGTTTCACGCACGCCGACAACGGCCTCATCGCCCACACCAATCCCGTGCAGTCGCTCGAACTCGCCGGTGCGGACAAAATTTTTCACTCCGCCCAAGGCTTCATCGAAGGCGAGACCCTGCTTGTCAGCTCGCCCGACGTGAAAGACCCCGTCGCCGTCCGCTACGCCTGGAGCAACGACCCCGAAGCCAACCTCTTCAACGGCGCCGGCCTGCCCGCCGCGCCTTTTCGGTCGGATGCGTGGTGATCGGTCGCCTCCGGCGGTTCAAGGTTCCAGGTTCAAAGTTCAAGGTTGGGTGCGCAAAGACGTAGTTGGTATTTAGTAGTTTGTGGTTGGTACAAGCCGTTGGCTTCTCCTTCGGCGTTTAGCATTCCTCGGCCGAGGTCCGGCAACTTTGAACGTTGAACCGGGAACCTTGAACCGAGCTTCTAAGAAATCTTCGTGCGGAGCGTTATACCTTCACATATGCTCTCATCCTCTTCCATGAAAACCCTCCGATTCATTTCGCCCGCCCTGCTGTTGGTTTGCTTCATTGCCGTGCTTCGCGCCGCGCCCATCGAATCCCGCATCACCGCCGTCACCGTTTATACCGAGGGCGCCATTGTCACGCGCACCGCCCACATCGATCTGTCCGCCGGGCAAACTGAGCTCGCTTTTGAAGAATTGCCCGCCGCCCTGGTTGAGGGGTCACTCCAAGTCTCCGGCCACGGCATGGCCAATGTCACGATTCTCGACGTCAATGCCCGCACCATCTTTGTTGCCGCTTCATCCGATCCGCGCGTAAAATCGATCGAAGACAACCTCACCGCCTTGCAGAAAAAAGTCCGCGCCCTTAACGACCGCGGCGCCGTGCTCGACCATCAACGCGCCCTGCTCGGCATAATCGAGAGTGCAGTCGCCGCGCCGCCGGCCAAGGACACCACTGCGCCGCGGCCAAGTTTCGACGACTGGCAGAAGCTCCTCGCCTTTGCCGACGACAACCGCAGCAAATTTGCCGCTGAGCAGCAGTCGCTTGATGAGCAACGCCAGGAATTGGGGGATCAAATCACCGCCGACGGCGCGCAGCTGGGCAATCTGACCCGAAAAGCCGACCATGGCCACAGCAACAAGACTGTGACGGTGCGCGTGGCTGCCACCAGCGCCGGCTCACTCGACCTCACTCTTGCCTATGCCGTGCCCGGTGCCTCGTGGACACCCGCCTACGACGCGCGCCTGCACAGCGACGAACACGCCGTTGAACTCACCTACTTCGGCCTGGTGCAACAAAATACCGGCGAAGACTGGAAGGATATCGCCCTCACGCTTTCAACCGCAGAACCCAGCCTCGGTGGCGCTGCGCCCGAACTGCATCCGTGGATTGTGGATGTGATTCAACCGGAACCAGCGTCAACCTCAGCCACTTGGAACGATGAAACTATCGTCATCAGCAAGTTCCAGGTCTCCGCCGCACCGAGCCATGGTTATAGCGCCTCTGCGACTATGGGTTCAACCTTTGATAAAAAAGCTTCTTACAATGCAGCCTCGGTTGACAACGCCGTCACCAGCGCGTCGTTCACGATTCCCGTCGCTGCCACCATCCCCAGCGACAACACTGCGCAAAAAGTCGGTATCGCCACGGCCAGGCTCGACGCAAAGCTCCAATATCAATCCACGCCTCGCGCGCTTGAAGCCGCGTTTCTCAGCGCTTCCGTGATAGATTCAACTGATTACCCGCTGCTGGCTGGCTACGTGATTGCGTTTCTCGACGACAGCTTCGTCGGCACGAGTTCACTCAAGACCGTTATGCCCGGCGAAAAATTCGATCTCGCGTTCGGCGCCGACGAGGGAATCGCCATCAAGCGCAAGGTCGTAAACCGCTTCACTGAGGACACCGGCCTCATCAACAAAGGCAAACGCGTGACCTATGAATTCCTTGTTACCATCACCAACAACAAGAAGACCGCCCAACACATGGTGTTCAAAGACCTTGTCCCGGTTTCGCGCAACGAGAAGATCGTCGTGAAGCTTTTGACGCCAGCCGAGCGCGATCTCAGCACGGCGGACGAACCCAAAGAGACCTCCCTCGAAGCCGATGGAAAACTCGTCTGGCGGCTCGACCTCAAGCCCGGCGAAAAACGTGAGCTGCCGCTCAAGTTCAGCATCGAGTATCCATCTGAAGTCACGGTCACAGGGCTGGAGTAAGTCCAAGGTTGGTTCCAAGTTCAATGTTCAGGGTTGGTCACTGATCAGTCGTAGTTAGTGATTTTTTAGATTTCACCGTTCTGGGTTCGACGTCCGACAAACGTTGAACCAGGAACCTTGAACCGGGAACTTAGCCGGAGCGTTCACGGCGCTTGCCCGGTGGCGATTGCTGCCACAATGTTGTCGCCACATGCCCGACCAACGCTCCACCAATTCCAAATCGTCGCAGGTCGCCGTACCCACGCTGCTCGTGGTGGCTTTCGCCTTGTTCGGGCTCGGTATTTTCCTGCCGTTTTTCCACGTCACAAAATTCTGGGTTTTCTCGGACGCCATCTCGGTGGTCAGCGGCCTCTTTACCTTGTTTCAGGCGCATGAATATTTTCTCTTTGGCATCCTCACGCTTTTCACCCTCATTTTTCCCTGCGTGAAACTCGGCCTGCTAGCCATCGTGTGGACCGAGCGGAGTCACGACCTCGCGCGCGTGCGCCGGCTGCACGAATGGGTGGAGCACCTGGGCAAGTGGTCCATGCTCGACGTGTTCGTCGTCGCCATCCTGATCGTCGCGATGAAATCCGCCAACGTGGCCGACCTCCACATCGGCCTCGGGCTGTACCTCTTCACGTTTTCCGTCATCACAACGCAGCTCACCTCGTCGTGGATCAGCCGCGTGCTGCGACGCGGATAAGGCCGTCGATTTTGAGAAGAAAACCAGGAAACCCCGATTTTTCCGCGGATGGCGCAGATGAGCGCGGATACCTGCAATCAACTCGTAGAAAACTCCAAGCTTTCACCATCCTTCGCCAGGACTACGGATGGCACGGCCACAAAGACACCAAAGATCGAACCAGAAGTCCGAGATCCTGGCTTCCGGGTTTCCTGCTTAAATCCATCCGTGTTCATCCGTGTAATCCGCGGTAAAAAACTCCCCGTCTTCGTATAGGAAATTTGTCGTGGGCATAAATCACTGGATCACTTGCGAAATGTTCGCGGCAGGCTACTGGTTCAGCGTCATGAAGCCCCGCCTCCTCGCCAGCATATTCCTCGCCATGTTCTTCTCCGCTTTTTCCGCCAAGGCCGATCCACTCGCGATCGGCGCCAGCCTGCCCGCTGTCACCGGCGTCACCGAAACCGGCGCGCCGATCGATCTCTCGACGCTCAACAAAGGCTACACGCTCGTGTATTTTTATCCCCGGGCGGACACACCAGGCTGCACGGCGCAGGGCTGCTCGTTGCGCGACGCCTACGACGTGCTGCAAAAACGAAACGTCACCGTCGTCGGCGTGAGCACCGACACCGTGGAGAAACAAAAAGCCTTCAAAGACGAGTACCACTTCCCCTTCACCCTCGTCGCCGATCCGGGCAAAACCGTCATCACGGCCTTCGGAGTTCCGACCCGCAGCATCCCGGTGATCGGCGAAATGGCGACCCGCCAGGCTTTTCTCTTTAAAGACGGCAAGCTCGTCTGGCGCGACCTGAAGGCCGCCACAAAAAAACAGGCGGAGGATGTTTTGAAGGTGCTGGATGGGCAAGCAAAGCAGTAATTGGTAGTTTGGATTTAGTCGTTGGTGCGGACGGCAGACCGTAACGTTGAACCCCGGAACGTCGGATCGAAACCAACGACCAACGCCAATTCATTTTAACACAAAGGGCGCAAAAGCGACAGGTGCCGGCTCGCACCAGACTTCCAAGCAGAAGTCTGCTTAAGTGTAACCTATTGGGTTACACTCATTCTTTCTTCGCCATGGCTTTTCGGATAACTTCCACGCCCGGCCGTCACAATTCGTCATCGTTGGCCGGAGCGAGCAGCGGTGCAGCGGGGTCGCGGCGCGCGCGTTCAATCCATTCACCCAGCAGCGGGAATCCCTGCAACAGCGCCGGCGGCAGAGGCGCCGCCACGAGGTCGATGATGCGCGCGCAGCCTTCGGCATCCCATACAATGTTGCGGTCGTGCGGATCGGCTACCAGCCAGGGCTGGCCATCCACAAAGACCAGCCGCGGATGGTCGCGGTCGATGCGCAGGAAGCGCGACGGCCACGGGATAAGCGATGGCGGCAGTAATTTGCTGGTATCGGTGCGCTCGGGCAAACGGTCGCCAAGCGTCTGCTTGGCCACGACGACGCCTTCGGGCGTCACGGCCACCGCCTCGGTCGGCATGCCGCCGATGGCGCTGATCACGGCAAGTTTTTCCAGCAGGTCGCGATAGCTACCAAGGCTCGCTTCGGCCTGGAGCACCGACTCCTCCGCGGGACGGAAGCTGAAGGTTGCGCCGATCCACAAATCGTCACGTGGCAGGAAAAATTTGTATACAGAGCCAGATGCGTCTGAGAAGGCCCATGCCTCCACGCCGCCGCCGATGCGGCGAAGCTGGGAACTGCCCTCGGCCAAGGGATCTTCGACTGCGGCGGAAAACCCAAAGGTCTCAAGCGGCAACAGCGGCAGGCACCCGCGAAAGTCGCGGATGGCCGCGCCCAAAGTGCTCCACGGCACACCTGCGCCCTCGAGCAGGATTACGGCGTCTTCCGGGAGAAGGACGAGATCGCGGTCCGGATCTGTTGCAAGGCCGCATTCGGCCGCCGCCGCGCGGAGGCGATCGAGCGCCGCCAGTCGTCGCCTGTGATCGTCGAAAAGCGCGGCTTGGGCGGCGGCAGCGGGGAGGCGCCGGCCCTGGATGATGGTGGGCTGGCCGGTGAAACGGTCTTGCATGGCTTGGCCATGGGGAAAGGTTCTCCAGTAAGGCGCGTAAGGCAAAAGTTTTTTGCGCGCAAACGGCTCACGGCTTGTTCACCGCGCCGTCAACGGGTAAGCGACCTGGCGATGCAAGATAAGCGCGTTACCCACCTACGCTAAAGCTGCGGTGGGTTGATTTTGCCTCATAAGGCAAAATCAGCCCGCCGCTTTTTGGATCGTCGCGGGTGGCGGCGTGCGGCTGACGATCACTTTGTCCACGCGGTGGCGGTCCATGTCCATCACCTCGAAGCGCCAGCCGGCCCAGTCAAAATGGTCGCCCGTCGCCGGGATGCGCCCGAACTGGGTGACGATGAAGCCGGCCAGCGTCTGGTAATCCGCCTCGTCCTCGCCTGGCAACGCGTCGAGGAGCAGCAGCGTTTTCAGCGCGCCGGTCGAAAGCGTGGCATCGAGCATCCACGAGCCATCCTCGCGCTGGCGCGCCTCGGGCTGGCCGCGCCGGCCCACCGCCGGCATGTCGCCCACGATGGCCTCCAGCACATCGATCAATGTCACCAATCCCTGGATGCCGCCAAATTCATCCGCCACGAGGGCGACATGCTTGCCGGTTTTCTTGAAGTGCTCGAGCAACTGCATCGCCTGCTGCGTCTCGGGCACGATGAGCGCGGGCACGACCAGGTTCTTCAAATTGGTCTGCAACCCGATGGCCGAGTGCGCCCACAGCGCCTTGACCGCGACCATGCCGAGAACCTGGTCGCGATTGCCCTGAAAAACAGGAAAGTGCGAATGCCCGCTGGCGACGATCTTGCGCCAGTTGGCTTCATCGGGGTCGTCGAGGTTGAGGAAAACGATTTTCGGCCGCGGCGTCATCAATGCGGTCACCGGCAGCTGGTCGAGCCCGAGCACGCCCTCGACCATTTGCTGTTCGGCCTTGTTGAACGTGCCCGCGTGCAGGCCCTGCTCGATGAGGATGCTCAGCTCCTCGTCGGTGATGGGCGCCTCCTTGCGATGGGAAATGCCCAGCGCCTTCACGACCGCGTCGGTCAGGGTCATGAGCAGCCAGACGGCTGGCTGGGCCAACCAAGCGAGGGCCTGCATCGGCCCGGCCACGGCCATGGCGATGCGCTCCGGGTTGCCCAGCGCAATGCGCTTTGGCACGAGCTCGCCAAACAGCACGGTGGCAAACGTGATGCCGCCCGCCACCAGCACGAAGGCCACGATGTGGCTGTCGTAGGCGGACAACGCCGGCACCACCCCCGCCAGCCAGGCGGCGAAACGATCCGAGAAACTCGCCCCGCCCACGGCGCCGGCCACAATGCTGCAAAGCGTCATGCCGACCTGCACGACGGAAAGGAACCGCGTGGGCGACTCGGCCAGCGCGAAGGCCGCGCGGGCGCGCCCACTCCCGTCATCGGCCAGCTTTTTCAGCCGCGCCTTGCGTGAGGAAATCACCGCGATCTCAGCCATCGCAAACAGCCCGTTGGCCAGCAGCAATAAGCCGATGACCAGCAGTTCTGTTCCTATACCAACGTTGTTCATGGAAAAAGGGGTCAATAGTACATAATTTCACTTATAAAGCAATCCCTTTGCCATCTGGAACACACTGACCCATGCGATGTTGTACAGCAAGACAGGAAATAAGAGGTGGTCGGTTTGCTTGTGGGAGGGGCTTTATGCCCCGACATCCGCCTTCGCCGAGGCTACGGCGGACAAGTGTCGCGGGGTAAACCCGCTCCCACCTTCCTCGGCCCAAAACTAAGCCAGCCGTTTCAACCGTGCCGCCACGTCGGCTCGCAGGCGGTCGATGTGCGCCAGCGTGAACGCGGCAATATCGCGTTTTTCATCCTGCACGAGTGGCGTCAGATCCATGGCCCAGGTGATCGCCTCAAGCTTGTCCGAGACATGCGAGGAATGGAAGGTCGCGTTCGCGGCGCGGCGGCCCAGCGTGGCGAGATCGTAGCGTTTGCCGCCCGCGATCTGGCTGGCAAAGACCTTCAGCAGCTCCGCCGCTAGCCCGGGTTCCCGGCCCGCATCGAGCGCGACCTTGTCCGACTCGACCAGCCAGTCGAGGTCGCGCCACACCTCGCAGCCCAGCACGCGCTGCGGACGCCGTCCGGGCGGCAACGCACGCAGCGCCTCGAGGCAGCGCAGCAGCACCGCCACATGCGTGTCGTGCTTGTCGGCGGGATTGTGCAAATAAACCACCTGCGGCGTGCAGCCCGAAAAAATCTTCCCCAAGTCCGCGCACGCCGCCGCGGCCGAGGTTTTCACCGCCGCGCTTGGATAAGCCAGCTGGATTTGAATGGCATAGCGGCCCAGCGCGGCGGCGTTGCGCTGTTCCTCGCGCCGCAGGGCGCACATCTGCGCGTCGGAAAACTTTTCGTACGCGCCCGAGCGCGGGCTGCCCGCGCCGTCGGTCACGACCACGCCACCAAAAAACTTGCCCTTGCTCCCGTGGCACTCGGCGATGCCGGCCTGGGCCATGATCTCGATGTCGTCCTGGTGCGCGGCCACGCACAGATGCGTCACGCGCGCGAGCGCCTCAGCCGGGGCGGAGCCATCGGGCGTGAAGACATCGGCGTCGGAACGGAAGAAGTTCATCGGATTCTTTTACCACAAAGATCGCAGAGGGCACAAAGATCGATCTAGAATTTTAACCACTGATGCACACTTATTGTCACTGATATCCTGGTCAAAAAATCCGGGGTTCCCTGCTTACCACCCATCCGTGTTAATCCGTGTCATCCGCGGTAAAAAAAATTTCCTTGGGTGGTTTTACGTTAGAATAATTTCTCCGGGTAATCGCCGCGGTGCACAAGTTCGGCGAGCGCGGCCTGCACGCGCGGTTTGTCTTCGCGGTAGGTGACACCGAACCAGGTGCTGGCCGTCGGCAGCACGCGCCCGCTCGCCCCGCCGCGCGCGATCATCAGGGACACCGCGGCGGGCAGGTAAAACTCGGCCTTGGCCTGGCCGCCCTGCTCGCGCAGGAATTCCTCCAGTTGCGCGCCGAGTGCGGAAAAAAGCGCGGGCGTGAATCCCCAGCAGTTCATCGAGACGGTTTCATCGCCGGAAAATTTCCGGCCCGGGCCCACGTCGGACGGAGAGAGATTCGTCTCCTCCGTAATCGAGCGCAGCGCACCGTCCGCGCCGACTTCGCAAACTCCGCGCGAAACAGAGCCATGCTCGGAAAGCGTGTTGGCGAGACGGTATCCAGCCAGGGCGAATTCGGCCGGTGGCCGAGTTCGCCCTGGCTGGATTTCAGATTTAAGATTTAAAATTTCAGATCCCTGCAAAAATTTTCCGAGTTTCTGCAGGGCCTCGGCACCGTAGAAATCATCGGCGTTGATGACCGCGAAGTTTTCCCGCACGGCCTCGCGGGCGCACCACACGGCATGCCCGGTGCCCCACGGTTTCTCGCGGCCAGCCGGCGGCGTGAATCCCGGCGGCAGCGCGTCGAGCGCCTGAAAAACGTAATCGACCGCCACGCGCCCGGCGTAGCGCGCGCCAACCTTTTCGCGAAATTCCGCCGCAAAATCGCGCCGGATGACAAAGACGACGCGCCCAAAGCCGGCGCGCACGGCATCGAACACCGCGTAGTCGAGCAGCGTTTCGCCGGCCGGGCCCACCGGGTCGAGCTGCTTGAGTCCGCCGTAGCGCGAGCCCAGGCCGGCCGCAAGGACAAGGAGTGACATCGCCATGTGGAAAACATCAAGAATGCGGCCCGGTCACTCCGCAAGCCGGTTTGAATGCGTGTTCGCAAGCGGCCCGTCATTCCGGCAAGCCGTTGCACAGCTTGCGTGGACGTAGCCAATGAACGGTTGGCAGGTAGGGCCCGTTGACCCAACGGGCCGCGGTCCGCTCGGTGAGCGGACCCTACCGGCGCTGCCGCGCCAAAATCCGCATTAAACGATGTTCGATACGAGTTCATTGGCCGCGCTGCGCGGAATCTCATTTGTAACGTATTATGTTACAAAAGGGATTTCTCCCTGTGCCTTAAGCGCGGCGGCCCTATTTCGTTAAAGCTACGAAAGCCAGGGACGCTACGCTCCACCAGGCTCCTGTTGCCTACGGCTTGCGAGGAAAAGTGTAACCCATTGGGTTACACTCTGAGCAAGGAACGACCATTTCTTTTGTAACGTATTGTATTACAAACGGGATTTTAACCGCGTTGTAACTTCTCCTCCGGTTGGCAATCTCAAGCCTCATGAATCCCGATGTGAACCGGTGGTTGAGGTCTTCTGCATTCGTACAAACAGCGCTGTTGCTGGCATTATCCGCCGGCGGGTTGCCGCCGCAGCGGGCTGCCGCAAGCGACGGCGCCCAGCTCACGCTGGTCAAAACGATTCCCCTGCCGGAGGTCAGCGGGCGGATCGACCACTTCAGTTTTGATTCGAAAAACAACCGGCTGCTCGTGGCAGCCTTGGGCAATGACACCCTTGAACTCATCGACGCAAAAAAAGGAGAGGTCGTGCATGAGGTCACCGGGTTCGCCCATCCGCAGGGGGTCGGCTTCGACCCGGACAGCGGCCGCTACATCGTCGCAAATGCCAGCGACGGAGTCTGCCGCTTGTTTGACGCCGGCACGCTCGCCGAGACCGGCCGCGTCGACCTGAAAGACGACGCCGACAATATCCGCTACGACCGCGCAGGCAAATGGCTCTGGGTCGGCTATGGCGAAGGCGGATTGGCGGCCATCGATCCGGCCAGCGGACGCCAAGTGGCCGATATAAAATTCGAGGGGCACCCGGAATCATTCCAATTGGAAGCCAGGGGCTCGCGGATTTTCATCAATGTGCCGGACGACCAAGAAGTCCTGGTGGCCGACCGGCAGCAGAAAGCGGTCGTGGCCCATTGGGCGCTCAACGAGGCCGGGTCGAATTTCCCCATGGCGCTGGACGAGGAGCACCACCGGCTTTTTGTCGGCTGCCGCCATCCGGCCAAGCTGGTTGTGCTGAACACGGACAACGGCTCGGTGGTCGCAAGCGTCGATATCGTGGGCGATTCGGACGACGTGTATTTCGACGCGGCCCGCCACTGCATTTATGTTTCGGGCGGAGAGGGCTTCATCACGGTGATTTCGCAAAAGAATCCCGATGCTTATGCCGTGACCGATAAAATTCCGACAGCGGCCGGCGCGCGCACATCGTTTTTTGATGCGGACAAGAGACTTCTCTTCCTGGCCGTGCCCCATCGATTTTTCCAAGCGGCGGAAGTCCGCGTTTACCGGGTTGGTTCGCCATGAACGGGCACAATTGTCATTCCGAGCCATGCGAGGAATCCCCTTTGTAACATAATACGTTACAAACAACCCAGTGAGTCTGTTTGTTTGTAATATAATGCGTTACAAACTGAAATTGAGATTCCTCGCACGGCTCGGAATGACAGAAATGAAACGCCCTGGGGAGATGGAAAAATTATGAAACGTATCTTAATCGGCTTTTTAACTGCGACGTTTTGCCTAGGCGCACAGGCCGAAGACCGGGCGCTGGTGTTGTCGCAGACGATCCCGGTGCCGGGCATAAAGGGCGGCTTCAATCACATGTCGGTGGATGCCAAGCGCCAGTTGCTTTTCGCCGCCGCGCCGACCAACCAGACCGTCGAAATCATCGACCTTAAATCCGGCCAGCCGCAACCAAGCCTGGGCGGATCGAGACCCGCGGCGGTCCGGTACGCGCCGGAGTTTGGCCAGCTTTATGTCAGCCGAATCGACAAGCTGACGATTCACGACGGCACTTCCTTCAAGGTGCAGGCCGAGGCCAATCTCGACAGCGGCTTGGATGAACTGCAATACAGCCCCGCAGCCAAACAGCTTTACGTTGGCTGCATGACAGCGGGGAAAGTTGGCGTCGCGATTATCAGCCTTCCCGACGGGAAAGTGGTGGGAAAGGTTTCGCTGCCGGGAAAGCCACAAGGCATCGTGATCGAACAGAATGGACACCGCCTTTTTGCCAACATGCCGACTGTCCACGGAATCGCCGTGGTCGATTGCCAAAAAACGGTCCTGCTCGAGACCTGGCCGGTGGACCAAGGCGAAGGCAACGCTGCAATCGCGCTTGATGAGGATCACGGCCGGCTATTCGTGGCCTGCCGGCGCCCGGCGACGCTTTTTGTTTTCAACACGACAACAGGAAAGTCCATCGCCAGCGTTTCCATCGAAGGCGACACCGACGACATGTTCTACGATGCCATGGTGAAACGGATCTATGTCTCGGGCGGCAAGGGTTTCATCGACGTCATCGACCAAATCGATGCCGACCATTATCAAACGCACGAACGCATTCCGACTGCGGCTGGAGCCAGGACCTCGACATTCGACGCAACGCTGGGCGTCTTTTGCGTCGGAGTGCCAAAAAGCGAAACCGAACCAGCCAGGCTGCTGATTTATCGTATCAATTACCATTCGATGAGGTAGGGCGCGCCGAGATTCTCCAAAAAAACTTTACAGAAGGTCGCAAAGGTCGCGAAGCAACATGGCATGACGAAAAGTCGTATTCGATGGATTCCTCGCTACACTCTGCATGACAAGAGCCCCCAAAGAAACCTGCTTAGCGGTCTTTGCGATCTTGGTGTAAAATATTCCTGGTGTCGGTTCGCACCAAACTTCCGAACAGGTTCTGCTTTTGCCGACGGCCGTCTCAGCCCCGGCCGCCGCGAAGCACGATGACGTTGGCGAGGTCGTGCTTCTCAAATTCGTCCCAATAGGCGTCCTCGATTTGCTTCAGCCGCTCGTCGGGCGTGGGCGGAGGGTCGACGCCGGGCGCTTCCGCCAGTGCGCGCTTGGCCTGTTCCGCCGCGTAGTCGCCCTCGGCCAGGCGCGTGACCAGCTCGCTCCAAAACGTGTCGTTCTCGAACTCGCCGATGAACTCGCGCACATGTTCCTCCTCCTCGAGCTTGGCCGAGGGCCCGAGCACGCCGTGGGCGCGCTCCTCGACGAGATCGGCGCAGCCGAGCGATGACGCCAGTTCGAAAAGTTTTTGGGAAACTTCGTCGTAACGCCGGCTGGGGGGCGCCTCCTCGCTCTTGCGCGAGGCCACGACCCAGCGGCCGAGATAGGCCAGCTCAAGCAGGCGTGCGTATTCCTTGGTCGTAAACGAAATCTTCATCCTGCCAACAGGTGCGCGAAGCGGCCCCGCGCGCAATCCCGGAATTTTGGGCGCTGCCGCCGCCAAGACTGAAAGGCTGAACGCCCGCTGGCGCGAACACTGAGATTTAGCCACAAAGGACCACAAAGAGCTCAGAGATACGAAAGCAAACTGTCGCTATGCCTTGAATGAAAAAGAGTCCTTCGACGTTCGCCCCGCCCAAAAAACCTTTTGTGATCTTTGTGATCCTTCGTGGCTAAAATCCCCTGTCCGCATGTTCAACGTTCGGAGTTCAGCGTTCAGCGTTGGACGTTGGAACGCAGCGACGAGTGGTTGACCCGCGGGCCCGCGTCCCGGTAGCTTGCACCTTCCATGTCCACCGCCGACTCACCCACCGACCTCATGGAGCGCATTGTCGCGCTCTGCAAACGCCGCGGCTTCATTTTCCCTTCGTCCGAAATCTACGGCGGCTTCAACGGCTTTTTCGACTACGGCCCGCTCGGCGCCGAGCTGAAGAAAAACATCCGCGACTGCTGGTGGGACGACATGGTGCGCCGGCGCGACGACATCGTCGGCCTCGAGTCCTCCATCATCATGCACCCGAAGGTCTGGGAAGCCAGCGGCCACGTCGCCGGCTTCACCGACCCGCTCGTCGATTGCAAGGCGAGCAAGCAGCGATACCGCGCGGACCAGTTGTTTTTTGCGCCGGTCGTGGTCGATGGCAAAACGGTCGGCTACGTCTCCGCGCTTGAGAGCGAGCGCACGAACGAAGAGCTCCAGGCCGCCGCGGAGAATTTCAAGCGCAAGAAAGCGATCCAGGGAAAAATCGAGCCGGTCCAGCCCCGCGATATGACCGAGGCAACCCCCGAGGAAGTCCCGCTGATCCCCTCGCCTGCCACGGGCGAACCCGGCAGCCTCACGCCGCCGCGCTCGTTCAACATGATGTTCCAGACGAACGTCGGCGCGATGACCGACGGCAGCAGCGTCGCCTACCTGCGGCCCGAAACCGCGCAGGGCATGTTTGTCGATTTCAAGAACGTCGTCGACACCGGCCGCGTGAAGCTGCCCTTCGGCATCGCCCAAATCGGAAAAAGTTTTCGCAACGAAATCACGCCGCGCAACTTCATCTTTCGCTCGCGCGAGTTCGAGCAGATGGAGATGGAATATTTCATCCACGAGGACGCCGACTGGGCCAAGTGCCACCAGGAGTGGATCGCGTGGTGCCAGGCCTGGCTGCTCAGCATCGGCCTGCCCGAATCGCACCTCTCGCTCTACGCGCACCCGAAGGAGAAACTCGCGTTCTATTCGAAGGGCACGGTGGACATCATGTTCAAGTATCCGTTCGGCGTGCAGGAATTGTGGGGCATCGCGGCGCGCGGCAACTACGACCTCACGCAGCACGCCACCGCGAGCGGCAAACCGATGGAATATTTCGACGAGGCCACGAAGAAAAAATTCGTGCCGCACGTGATCGAGCCCGCCGTGGGCGTCGACCGCATCCTGCTCGCCGCACTCTGCGCCGCCTACGCCGAGGAGGATGTGAAGGACGAAAAGGGCAACGTGGAGAAACGCACCGTACTGCGCTTCAGCCCGCGCCTCGCCCCGATCAAGGTCGCCGTGCTCCCGCTGATGAAAAACAAGCCGGAGATCGTGGACGTCGCGGAGAAGCTTTACCGCAAGCTCAAGCGCAAGTGGAACGTCTTCTACGACGAGTCCGGCGCCATCGGCCGACGCTACCGCCGGCAGGACGAGATCGGCACGCCGTGGTGCGTGACCATCGACTTCGAGACGATCGAGAAAGACGGCACGTTCACCCTGCGCGAGCGCGACACGATGCAGCAACGCCGCATCAACGAAGCCGAGCTGTTCGCCTTGCTGGAAGAGAAGGTTTACTGAGTCGCGACCGCCAGATCCATGAATTAAACCGCGAATGAACGCGAATAGACGCGAATAAATACAAGGCCGGAGAAAACGAGGGAAACCATACACCAACAGGCGGCCAAAAATCATGTGGGGAAACCAGCCAGTCTCTTCTTTTATTAGCGTTCATTCGCGTCCATTCGCGGTTTCCCAGGTATGAACACGGTTTAGGCCGGACAACAAACATGGACTGGAACACGGTGTTGCTTTGGAATGCGGTGCTGATCGCCGCCATCACGTTGGTGCGCGCATTGGCCAGCCCGCCCCGGGCATGGGATTGGATCGCGGTCGCGGCAGGCGTGTTGGTGGCCACCGCGGCCGTGTGGTTTTTTCTTCCTGATATCGCGGGCTATTTCTCCGCCCTGGCCTGCGCGCTGTTTTTGATCGCCCCGGGATTTTTGCAGCAGCGCATCGGCAGGCTCGTGCAGGGCGGGCGCTTCGCGGCGGCGGCAAAACTCTCGACAGTTTTGTACTGGCTGCATCCTTTCGGTTCATACCGGCATGCACCGGCCTTTTTGCGGGACAGGCAGGCGGCAACCGTCGCCAAGGGTGCAGCCGAAATCGACCACGAAACCCGGTTAGCCAAGCCCGCGGCCCACGGGCGGCGGATCGCGGCCGCAACCTGGACGCTCGCAACCCTCACCCTCGCGATGTTCGCCGTTGAAGCAGCCACGGGCGGATCCGAGGATGCGGATAATCTTTTTCGGCTGGGCGCAGTATCGACGGAAACGTTTCACCGATCCGATGCGTGGCGCCTGTTCGCCGCCAGCTTCCTGCACAATGGAACGGCTCATCTGGTTTTCAACATGCTCGCCCTCATCGCGCTCGGCCCCATGGTCGAGCGGTACTGCGGCACGTTGCGCTTTGTCGCGATCTACCTCGTTTCCGGCATCGGCGCCATGGTTGGGGTGGTGCTCGCCGCGAAATTCGGGTTGATCCCCGATGCGATGATCGTCGGCGCCAGCGGGGCCATCATGGGTTTGGTGGGGGCGCAGGCGGCGATTTTCCTGCGCGAACACCGCAAGGGTGCCAGCGTGGGCGGACAAGGCCTGCGCAAGGTTGCCTTTGTGGTCGTAACCCAGCTGGTTTTCGACCAACTCGTGCCCCGTGTGAGCACCACGGCCCACCTCGGCGGGCTTGCCATCGGATTCCTGGCCACAGCCGCGCTGCTTTGCGTGTCCCGCGCTTGACCCTGCTCCTTGTCGGCTGCTTCGTTCACGCGCATGTCCGTACCGCCCACTGTCGATTCTTCCGATGCCATCCAGACCCTGCTGGCGCATTTCGGCGAGATCGATCACGCCTCGCGGCATCGCGGCCAAAGTTATCACCGCAGCGGCCGCGTACTGAAGCTCATGCGCTCCGACGACGTGACGCTCAAGGCCGAGGTTCGCGGCTCACAGCTATATCGCGTCCAGCTCAAGCGTGATGGACACGGCTGGCGGAACACTTGTTCGTGTCCGGTCGGGGACGATTGCAAACACGTCGCGGCGATGGCACTGGAATGGCTGGCCTGGCTTCGCACAAGCCAGGCCTCCGGGCTGGCCTTGATGCCGCCACCCGTTTCGTTCCGCGCCCAGTGGGAGCCGATCCTCACCGAAAAGCTCGGCCGCCCGCTCACCGCCGACGAAGGCGCCTTCCTGGGCAAACTCGCAAACATCTTCCACAATTTCCACAACTCCGGCCGGCTTGGCGGGCACGAAATCCGCCGGCTTGGATTCGAGACAAACGAGTCGCGGCGCAACGCCTTCGACCGCGCCTACGACGGTTGGTGGCAGAAACCGCCGAGCGATCCGCTGGAGCTCTGGCAATATCTCGCGCACGACATCGAGTCGTCCGGCCTCGCCGTGCCGGAGTTCATGCGGCCGATCACGGACACGGCGCCGGTGCGCGCGCGCCTGCAGGACCGGATGCGGCACGAAGCGGTGAAGCGGTGGACGGATCGCTTCGCCCTGATGGTGGCAAGCGCCCGGGCGACCCCGGTCCAGGACGGAGCATCCAACGATGGGCCGCAGCCGCTCGAAATGAGGCTCTGCGTCGGTGCAGCCAAGTGGACGCTCGAAACCCGGGCCCACGCGGAAGCCCCATGGAAGGCGGTGCCGCGCGCCTTCCTCGACCGCTTCACCCGGGACAGCCCCGCCGGACTCGCCCAGCTCGAGGCCGCCCCGGCGGTCTATGCATTTTTTGCCATCTGCCAGGAGCAGTACCGCCGGACTTATTCCATTGCGCTGGCCCCCGGAAACTACAGTGCGCGCGAGCTGTTGCACAAGCTGCTCTCGCACCGGCTCGCGCGCACGCTCGTTTTCGATTCGGCGGGCCAGCCCCTCGAGTTTTCCGATGCGCCGCTGGCGTGGCGGCTTGCGCGTTCGCCGGCGAATGAGTCCGACTACGAGCTCACCCTCCAACTGCCCGACGGGATGCCGCTGCCGCCGGCGGCGCTCCATCTGTCCGGCCAGCCCGATTTTTACCTGCACAACGGCGTGGTTTTTCGCGGGCCGCCCGCGCTCGACGGCCTCTCGGCCACCGCGGCGATCGTGCCAGCCGAAGCCGTCGAGCAGCCGGAGGTGCTGCAGATGTTGCGCCTGTTCGGGACCAGGCTGCCGGCGGAAATGGAGGAGCGGTTCGTCACCGTACCCCTCCGCGCCCGCATCGAGTGCGCGCTGGAATTCGATTTTTCCGACAACGAAATCCTGGCGCTCCAACTCTACGCGGCATCCGACCAGCCGAAGGTGCAGCAGGTGTGGTCGCCTCTCGGCTGGAGCGCCCCGCCCGCCATGCGGGCGGCCGGCCAATCCGCCGGCCAGGGAAAAATCCATTCATTCGACCTGGCCGCGCCCCATGCCATCGCCAGCCGGCTGGACGCGCTCAACCTCGGTTATGACCACCATCAAAAACGCTGGATCCGCCGCGTCACAAAAAATTTCCCCGAGGAATTCTGCGCCTGGCGCGAAGCGCTACCACCCGGGGTGGAAGTGCTCGCCACCGGCGAGCTCGCATCACTGCTGGGCGCGCCGGTGCGGGCCAGGGTCGCGTTCGAGCTGGTTGAATCCGCCGCGCATCGCGACTGGTTCGACCTCGCGCTGGCGCTGCGCCCGGAGGACACGACGCTCACGCCCGAGGAAATTGCGCTGCTGCTCAAAGCCCGGGGCAAACTCGTGCGGCTGCCGGGGAAAGGCTGGCGGCGCCTGAGCGTGCAGCTCGACGGCGCGCCCACCGCCGCACTGGAGGCCGCGGGTTTCGACACCGGCTCGCTCGCCGAAGCGGCGGCGGCGGGCGAGCGCCATCGCTTCCACGCGCTGCAACTCGCGCAGGCATCCATCGTGGACCTGCTGCCCGAGCGCCAGGCGCAGGCCCTGCGCGCCCGGGCGCGCACGATCGCGATGCCCAAGCCGCCACCCCTGCCGCCAGGGCTGCGCGCGGAGCTCCGCCCCTACCAGGTCGAGGGGTTTCATTTTCTCGCGTTTCTCTCCACCAACCGGCTCGGCGGCGTGCTGGCCGACGACATGGGGCTGGGCAAAACCCTGCAGGCGCTCGCGTGGCTGCTCTGGCTGGCCGGGCGGCAGCCCGCGGGCGAGCCGTTGCGCGCCCTGGTCGTCTGCCCGAAGTCCGTCGTCGGCAACTGGGAGACGGAAACGGCGCGGTTCGCGCCGGCGCTCGACGCCGTGCGGTTCACGCCGGCTTTCGCCCGGAAAAAATCCAAAAAGGGCGGCGACGGGCGGCCAGCCATCGTGGTGGCAAACTACACGCAGCTCCGGCTCAACGCGGAATATTTTTGCGCGCAACCCTGGCATGCGGTCATCCTCGATGAAGGCCAGTTCATCAAGACGCCGGGCTCCAAGGTGGCCCAGGCCGCGCGCGAATTGCGGGGCGAGCACCGGCTTGTGCTGACGGGCACGCCGATCGAAAACCGGCTGGTCGACCTGTGGAGCCTGTTCGCCTTTGCGCTGCCGGGCCTGCTCGGTTCGCAGGCCGCGTTCAAGCGCCACTACGCGCAGGACAACCCGCTCGCGCTGGCGCGGCTGCGGGCGCGCGTGCGCCATTTCCTGCTGCGCCGCACCAAGGCGCAGGTTGCCACCGACCTGCCGGCGCGCACCGAGGAAGACATCATCATCGATCTCGAAGGCGAACAGGCGAAACTCTACCAGGCCGAGCTCAAACGGGCCCGCGCGCAGTTGTTGCGGGTGGAGACGGCGCGGCAGCTCGACAAGGCGAGGTTCAACATCCTCGCGAGCCTGGTGCGGTTGCGGCAGATTTGCTGCCACCCGGCGCTCGTCGATGCGGCGCACCGCGAGGTGCCATCGGCTAAGCTCGAGGATCTGCTCGAACGCATTGAGGAGTTGCGCGACGAAGGCCACCAGGTGCTCGTGTTCAGCCAGTTCGTGGGGATGCTGGAGATCATCCGCGACCGGCTGGTGGCCGCGGGCATCGGCCATTTGCTGCTCACCGGCCAGACGGAGGACCGCGACACACTCGTCGCGCAGTTCCAAGCCGAGCGCCGCCACACGGTATTCCTGCTGTCGCTGAAGGCGGCGGGGTTCGGCCTCAACCTCACCGCAGCCTCGTATGTGATCCTCTACGACCCGTGGTGGAATCCCGCGGTGGAGGCACAGGCCATCGACCGCACCCACCGGATCGGCCAGTTGGCGCCGGTGAACGCCTACCGTTTCATCGCGCGCGGCACGGTGGAGGAAAAAATCCGCACGCTGCAGCGCGAGAAATCGGCGCTCGCCGGCGCGATCGTGCAGGAAGAGTCGCTGGCCAGCGTGCTCGACCTGGAAAGTTTGCGGCAGATCCTGGCGTGAGCCAGATCCATGCAATTGAACCGCGAATGCACACGAATAAGAACCAAGTTAGAGAAAGCGGCATGAGCCATACACCAAAAGGTAGCCCGCGCGGGCGGCTTCGCACCAATCGTATGCCTGTCATTCCGAGTGCAACGAGGCATCTCAAGCTACGGCATTTTAACCACTAATGCACACTAAAGGTCACTAATGCTTCCAAGCTGGCAGATGACCGACTTAACCACTGATGCACACTTATAGTCACTGATAATACGAAGTTGGGTTCGAACTCATTTTTTATCTGTCTTTTTCCGGATCAGTGACCATCAGTGTGCATCAGTGGTTAAAACGCCCTAGGATCTTTCGTGGCAAAAAATCAGGCTGGCCGCTTATCAAGCGTTCGAGCGGAGAGAACGACATCCTCGCCGCGGTCCAAACGAAAGGGTTACGGTTTTATTTAAATTGCGCGAGGTACGCCTGGGGCCCGCTGCCGGGTTGGTAACCGCTCTGGCGCGTGATCTCCCTGCCTGATGAATCCATCGCGATCAGCGTGGGAAAACCGCCCACCTGGAATTGCTGCGCCAGCGCATCGTTTTGCTGTTTCAGGGCTGGAGGCAGTTCTGTCGAGCGAGGGAAGTCGATCCGCACAAGGACGTAATCTTTGGCGAAATCCTTGAATGCGTCGGTGCCCAAAACCTCGGCATCGAGCAGTTTGCAGTAGCCGCACCAGTCCGAGCCGGTGAAATCGAGCAGCAATTTTTTGTTTTCGCTGGCCGCCTGCTGCTTGGCCGCGGCAAAATCGGTCAGCCAGGTGTCATTGGGGGCCCTGGGCGCGGCCGCCGCGTTGACTGGGTTTCCGCCGACGTGAACCTTTGCGGTGCGGAAAACGACGACAAGGGCCAGCATGAAAAGGACACAGAGAGTCAGCAGGTTTTTCATTGGGGGTAAAGGAATCCAGCCCTCGAAATTAAAAATGGTCAAACCCGATTGCCCGCGGTCCCAGACACGAAATCCATTTTTGTTTTAACCACGGATTACACGGATGGACGCGGATCGGACAGATTGCATAAGGAATTGGCTGCGGAAGGCACCCCTTTAGGACCTGCGGTGGAGGTGACAAGGTTCTGTCTTTCTCGCTCCTTTGCCCTGGTCTTGGGCATCCGTGCTTATCCGTGTAATCCGTGGTCGATCGAGCCTCTCGCTACAGGTTGACGGATGGGGGCGAACCGATAATCGCGCCGTTTTGCGTTTTCAATTCGTGCAATTCCGTCTTTGGCTCAAGCCCGATGGATATTTACCTCCGTGCCCGTGAATTGACCGATGCCGCGCATGCGGGGGATCCGCGCCGCGCGGACGACGGCCGGCCGGCGGAACTCGTTTATGCCGACCACATGGAGGCATGGGTCGCCCGGCTCTCGCCCGGCGCACCGCCCTTGCTGCGGCTCGCCGCGCGGTGCCAGCACCTCGAGCGCTGGAGCGTGCCGCGCGCGTCCTTCGCGCTGGATCGGCCCGGCTACCTTGCCTGGCGCCGCTCGCTTTACGTAAAACAGGCCGAGCGGGCGCGCGCGCTTCTCCTGCAAGCCGGCGTGCCGGCGGCCGAAGCCGGCGAGGTCGCCACCTGGGTCTCGAAGACCGCCCTCAAGGCAAATCCCGGCAGCCAGGCGCTGGAGGACGCGGCGTGCCTGGTGTTTTTGGAAAACGAAATCAGCGCGTTTGCGACGCAGCATGCCGATTATCCGCGCGAGAAATTCGTCGATATCTTGAAGAAAACCTGGCGCAAGATGAGCCCCCGCGCGCAGGAGCTGGCCCGTGCGCTCGACCTCCCGCCCGCCATCGCCGCGCTGGTGCAGGAAGCTTTGGAGTAAACGAAGCTCAAGGTTCAAAGTTCAAGGTCAGCCACCCCGCAGATTGCCGCTGAACACGGATTTTAACCGCGAATGAACGCGAATAAAGTATCCCTGATTAATTCTAACCGCGATTGAAATACAGGTTGGTTAACCACTGATACGGGGAGACTGGATCCGATCCTTCCTCATCCGTGATAAAAACCCTTCGGGGTTTCATCCAAATTCGCGTCCATTTGCGTTCATTCGCGGTTGAAACTCCTTCCGGATTGATCCGCGGTTAAAAATCCGCACTTGCCTGGCCGCAGGGAGCCGGGCAGCAAAGCCGTGGTCTCTTGCCCCATGATTAAAAAAATCCTACTCGGGCTCGCCATCATCTTTCTGTCCATCCAGTTCGTGCGGCCCGCGAAAAACCTTTCCCCCGCGCCCGGCCCCAACGACATCACGGCCAAGGTCACCGTGCCCGCCGAGGTGCAACAGGTGTTCACCAAAGCCTGCTACGACTGCCACTCCGACCACACCCGGTATCCGTGGTATGCCGAGGTGCAGCCGGCGGGCTGGTGGCTCGCGTCGCATATCCACGACGGCAAGGAGCATCTCAATTTTTCCGAGTTCGGCGCCTACAACGCGAAAAAGGCGGACCGCAAACTCAAGCAAATTGCGCGTGAGGTCGACGACGGCTCCATGCCGCTGAATTCCTATACGTGGATCCATCGCGACGCGATTCTCACTCCCGCTGAAATCAAGCTCATTGGCGATTGGGTCGATGCCGCCCGCAGCCAAATGGC
>DATMNP010000161.1:0-22125 GCA_035568935.1 Opitutaceae bacterium
GCCGCCCGTCTCCGCACCGGCCAGCACGGGCGCGAGCACCTGTCCTTTCACCCGGATGCCGGCGAGTTTTTTCACGACCAGCCCCGCATGCGCTTCCGCCACATCGACAAGCGAGTGGCGTTGATGGATGTCGATCGCCCCTACGATGTCCGCCGGCAGGCGCGTCACCCCCGCGATCTTGCCCACGATGTCCGCCGGTGTGACGAGTTGCTTGCGGCCGACATTTAAAAACACCGTGACCATGCCCGGTTCGCGGCCGGTGCGCGGCTGGCGCTCGTATTTTGATTTCTTCGGCGGATGCTCGTCTTCGAAATCCGGTTCAGTCCGTTCATCCGCAGCCACGGGGCTTGATTCCGCCGGCTTGGCGCGTTCAACCGGCTTTTCGTGGACCGCCGGTTTTTCGCGAACCGCGATCTTTTCGTAAAACGCCGGCTTCTCCCGCACGGCCGGCGCAACGGCCGCGGCGGTCTTTTTCTTTTCGGCCGCCGGTGAGGCCTGCCCCTGCAACAAATGGATCAGCGCCGAGCAGATGTCCGTGCTCGCGTAGCCCTGGTCGAGCAGCCGGTCGATCATCCGGTCGTGCGATTGGAACTTCTTCGCCTCGAGCGTGGCGCGGATTTTTTCAAAAAACACATTGGTGCGCGCCTCCTCGACCTGGTCGAGCGACGGAATGATCTCGCGCCGGATCTTCAGCTTCGCGAACCGCACCATGCCCTGCAGTTTGTAGAGCTCGCGGCCGGAGACGAAGGTGTAGGCTTTTCCCGTTTTGCCCGCACGGCCCGTGCGGCCAATGCGGTGCGTGTAGTCCTCGGCATCGTTCGGCAGGTCATAGTTGAAAACGACCTCGAGGTCGTCGATGTCGAGCCCGCGCGCAGCCACGTCGGTCGCCACCAGGAACTCGAAGCCGCGGTTGCGGAATTTTTCCAGCACGCGGTTGCGCTGCGCCTGGGTGATGTCGCCGTGCAGCCGGTCCACCGCATAGCCACGCGCATGCAGATGTTCCTCCAGCTCGTCGACCATGATTTTGGTGCTGCAAAAAATGAGGCCGTAGCGAAAATCGTTCACGTCGATGATCCGCGTGAGCGCCTCGATCTTCGAGCGGCGGTCCACCTCGAAGTAAACCTGCTCGACCTGCGGGGCGTTTTGCGCGATCGCCTCGATATTGATCCACGCCGGGTCGCGCGCATACCGGCGGATTATCTCCTGGATCGCGTGCGGCATGGTCGCGGAAAAAAACAGCAATTGCCGCTCCTTCGGCACCGCCTTGAGGATGTGCTCGATGTCGTCGCGAAACCCCATGTCGAGCATCCGGTCGGCCTCGTCGAGCACGACGAACTTGAGCGCATTGAGCTTCAACGTGCCGCGCTCCATGTGGTCCATCACGCGGCCGGGCGTGCCGATGACGACCTGCGCGCCCGCGGCGAGCGCGCGGAACTGCCGCTCGTAGCTTTGCCCGCCGTAAATCGGCACGGCCTGCACGCCCCGCTTGAAAAGCGAAAGTTTCGCCGCCTCCTCCGCCACCTGCACTGCCAGTTCGCGCGTGGGGCAAAGGATCAGCACCTGCACGGCGCGCAACTGCGGATCGACCTTCTCGATCGCCGGGATCGCAAACGCCGCCGTTTTGCCGGAGCCGGTGGACGACTGCCCGACCACGTCGCGCCCGGCGAGAATCGCGGGAATCACCGCGGCCTGGATCGGCGCGGCTTCCTCAAAGCCCATTTTATCGACGGCTTTGAGTAGTTCCGGCGAGAGGCCGAGTTCGGTGAAGCGACGTTTTTCCATGCGTGAATATAGAATGACGAAGCCAGAATGACGAGTTCCGAATGACCGGTAATAATTCCTGACTTTCGGGCTTCCTTCTTAAATTAACCCTTCTCTCTGCGTATTTGTGTCTCTGCGAGGGACAACGGACAGATCACGGCTCACTCGTCATTCGGAATTCGCCATTCGTCATTTGACCCGCCTCACCGCACTTGCAGCGTGTCGCCTTCGAACACGAGCCCCAGCGACGGCACGACGACCGCTTTGCGGCTGCCTTGTTTTTTTACGCGGCCAGCCAGCCACGCGTCGTAGCCGGCCGCCTTGGCGGCGGCGAGCGTGGCTTCGGCGTCCCGGTCTGCGACGCAAGCCGCAAAGCCGACGCCCATGTTGAACGTCGCGTAGGCTTCGCGCCGGTCGATCGGGCCGGAGCGCATCATGAAATCGAAAAGTGCGCCCGGCGGGCGGACGTTGGTGATTTCATAGACGAACGGCTCCTCGAGCCGCATGAGCTTGCGCCAGCCGTGGCCGGTGACGTGCGCCACATAGTTCAGCTTCAAGCCGCGCTGCTGGCATTCGCGCACGAACGCCACGTAAATCACCGACGGCGCGAGCAGCGCTTCGCCATAGGTACGGCCGTCGCCAATGGGCGTCTGGTAGCCTTGCGGGGCTTTTTCCGCAATGAGCCGGCAAAGGCTGAGGCCATTGGTCTGCACGCCGCTCGAGGCGAGAAAGATGATCGCGTCGCCACTGTGCGCATCGCCGGTGACGCGCAGGTTCTTCGGCGAGATCTTTCCGAGCGCCGAGCCGGCCAGCACGATGGCCGATGGCACCACCAAGCCGCGCAGCGCCGGCGTTTCCCCACCGCCCCACACCGCGCCCGCGAGCCGGCAGCCTTCGGCGAAGCCTTCAACCAGGCTGTTCGCGCGCTTCTCGTCGGCGAACCAGGCCGAGTCGCCCACGGCAGCGTGCATCGCCACCGAAATCGGCAGCGCGCCGCAGGTCGCGAGGTCGTTCACGATGGTCGCCACGGTATCGATGCCGATCTCACGGTAAAAACTGCGGCCCGTCGCGGCCTGGACCGCATCGGCCACGAGATTTTTCGTGCCGAGGCCTTCCTCGACATGCGCGATAAAGTGATCGGCGGCCTCGATGAGGTAGGCGCTCTCGCCGCGCACGCTCGCCGGCTCGTGATAGCCATGCGCCGCCAGCAGCGGTGTGGTCGCGCGGGCAGCGCGCTGGCAGGCGCGCTTGAACGCATCGAGCTGGTCGTAACGCACGCCGGAGGATTCGTAGCTGAGCGACATGGAAGAGTGTTTAAAGCCTATCGGTTGCCTGGAAGCTATTTCAAAATTGAAAATGGACAGCGCATTTTGAATTTTGAAATAGCTTCTAGTGGAAGCCAATTTTTCGTTTCGGCTCTTTATCTTCGGCCGGCGCGTTGATCAATGGTTGGAGGCGTTCGACCACTTCGCGCAGAACAACGTCGTGTTCAAGCAACCGGCGGTCGATCTCGGCGAGGCGCTTGAGGATCGCGACGTTAGATAGAATCTCATCACGCATCCGGATGAATGCGCGAACGACGTGCACACTCATTGCGACCGCATGATCGCTGCGTAAAACCATCGCAGCCATGATTGCTCCGTGTTCAGTGAACACCCAAGGCAGATATTTGCTATACCTACCACGTCCTTTTTTCTCTAAGGTCACAGATTGTGACCTTAGAGAATCTCCTCCCTCTGATTTTGAAGTCGCAATTTGCGACTTCAAGTTCGCAACCTCTTCTGATGTAAGCTGAAAAGCAAAATCTGCCGGGAACCGTTTTTGGTTCCGACGGATTGCTTGATTAAAGCTTTTGGTTTGGACGCCGAACAACGCCGCCAAGTCCGAATCGAGCACAACCCGTTGCCGACGGACGGAGAGAATCTTGGGTAGCGCTGCAGAATCGGGGAGTTTTGCCATCCCCCCAGCTTAACAGTCTAGTAGCTCCGTCCTTCGCTTTTCTCGAAATAATTTACGTAGGCCTGGTTCGCCACGCGGTAGCCGCCGGGCGTGGGATATTTGCCGGTGAAATACCAGTCGCCGGTGTGGTTCGGCACGGCGGCGTGGAGATTTTCGATCGTCTGGTAAATGACCTCGATCGGCCCCTGCCACTCGATGCCTTTCGGGCGCACGAACTGGGCGATTTTCGCCGAAATTTCATCGGGCGTAAACGGCTCGTAGAGCTTGCACACATGGTTCACCGGCTGGGCGCCGGGTTTGGCCAGCTCGGCGCGGCAGAGGCGGTAAACCTCCTCGATCACTTCCATCTTGCCGCGTTCCTTGAGCAGCGTGATGGCGGCCTCGAAGACAATGAATTTGCCGAGTTCCGACATGTCGATGCCATAGCAATCGGGATAACGGATTTGTGGTGCGGTGGAGACGATGACGATTTTTTTCGGGTTGAGCCGCGAGAGGATGCGCAGGATGGAGCGGCGCAGCGTGGTGCCACGCACGATGGAGTCGTCCACGCACACGAGGTTGTCGGTCGGCCGCACCGAGCCGTAGGTGATGTCGTAGGCGTGGCTCGCGAGCTGGTTGCGGAAATTTTCCTGCCCGATGAACGTGCGGATCTTGATATCCTTGCCGACGACTTTCTCGCCGCGCGGCCAGTTGCGCAGGACGAGCTCGTCGATCAACTCCTCGTTGAGGCGGCCCTCGCGTGACGCGGCGATGATGGCGGCCTTCACCTCATCGCGGCGGCGCACGCGCAGCGCGGACATGAGGCCGTAGTAGGCGACCTCGGCGGTGTTGGGAATGAAACTGAACACGGTGTTGGCCCAGTCGTGGCCGACCGAGTCGAGCACCTGGTCGGCGAGATTGGCCCCGAGGGCCTTGCGCTCGCGGTAGATGTCCACGTCGTTGCCCCGCGAAAAATAAATGCGCTCGAACGAGCACGAGGCGCGCGGCAGCGGCCCGGCAAAGCGCGTGCTTGCGACCGCGCCGCTCTTTTTCACGACGACGACATGGCCCGGCTCGACTTCTTTCACCTGCTCGACGGCGAGGTCGAACACCGTCATGAGCGGCGCGCGCTCGGAGGCGAAGGCGACGACCTCGTCATTTTGGAAAAACCAGCACGGCCGGATGCCGGAAGGGTCGCGCGCGACAAAGGCGTCGCCGCTGCCGATCATGCCGGCCAGCGCGTAGCCGCCGTCCCATTTCTTCGAGGCCTTGGTCAGCACGCGGGCCAGGTCGAGTTCCGTGTCGATGCGGTTCGAGATTTCCGGCCCCGGCAGGTTGAGCAGGCGGAGCTGGCGGTAAAGTTCCTCATGCTCCTCGTCGAGATGGAAGCCAATTTTTTCCAGCAGCGCCTGTGTGTCGGTCGCAAAAATCGGATGCTGACCCATCGCGATGAGGCTGTCGTTCAGCTCCGCGGTGTTGGTCATGTTGAAATTTCCCGCCAGGGCCAGGTTGCGCGTCGGCCACGAGCTGCGCCGGAAATACGGATGGCATGAGCTGAGGTTGTAGCCGCCGCTGGTGCCGTAGCGCAGGTGGCCCATGTACAGTTCGCCGCCAAAGTCGAAATTCCGCTTCACCGTGTCGGCAAACTCGGGGTGGATGGTGCCATCGCCGACCTTGTCCTGATAGGACTTGATCAGCGTCTTGAAGATTCGGTCGAGCGGGTTGGACTTCACGCAACGCTCGCGGAACATGAAAGGCTCGCCCTGGGGCGCATCGAGCTTCACACAGGCCACGCCCGCGCCGTCCTGCCCGCGGTTATGCTGCTTTTCCATCAGGAGGAAAAGCTTGAAGAAACCCCACAACGGCGAGCCGTAACGCTCCTGGTAATAGGACAGTGGCTTGAGCAGGCGCACGAGCGCGATACCGCATTCGTGTTTTATTTTGTCGCTCATGCTTGCCGGCCCGGGCGGGGTGTGGCGCTCTGGGTCATATCAGGCATTGGGTGAATGTTCATCCTCACGGGCGATAAAAAGGTATGATTTCGAAGGGGCGGGTGTGGTTGGTCAATGGCTTTCTCAAAAAATCATAGCACGGAAAGGGCAAAGACGAAAGTCTTTGGCGGTAATGACAGGTCGGTTTTCAATCCTGAAGTCATAAAACCATGAATTTGGAGAGGTTGACCAGCAACCCATGCAACCGGGAAGCCGGCCTTGGTCATTGGAGATTTGGAGTTTTTTTCTCCTGACCCCTCTTTTCTTTCTTAAATTAAGCCATCACCACTCACTTGACCGTGCGCGCAAGGTTGATGAGAATCCTTTTATCCCCAACCATGTTGATCCTCCGCGGTTCACCTACCCTTTCCCCGTTTCGCCTGCAAAGGCTCATTCAGGATCTGGCTGCGGCCGGAATCCCGGCTCGCGCCGTCAGCGCCGAGTTCGTCCACATCGTCGAACTGACCGCGGAACCGTTTCAACCAGCCCAAGGCCCTGAATCCGTTGAAGAGCTGGCCGCAGCCGCCCGCCCTGAGCCGTTTCGACAAGCTCAAGGCCCCGAGCCAGTCGAGGGGCTCGCTGAACGGGAGCGCATCGTCCTCGAAAAACTCCTCACCTACGGCCCAAGCCGAGCTGCACCCGCCGTCACCGGCCTCGTCCAGGTCGTCGCCCCCCGTCCCGGTACGATTTCCCCGTGGTCGTCCAAAGCCACCGACATCGCCCAGATCTGCGGCTTGGCCGGCGTAAAACGCATCGAACGCGTCATCGCCTACACCATCGACCTCGGCGGTGCTTCAAATTTGAAACCCGAGCTGCGGGCACTGCTCGCCGCCCGCCTCCACGACCGCATGACGCAGGTCGTCTTCGACGACCTCGCCGCCTGTGACGTCCTCTTCCACCACGAGCCCCCGCGCTTGATGACCAGCGTGCCGGTTCTCGCCCAAGGCCGGGCCGCATTGGTCGAGGCGGACCGCGCGCTCGGCCTCGCCCTCGCCAATGACGAGATCGACTACCTCGTCAGAAACTTCCAGGCCCTCGGCCGCGACCCCAACGACATCGAGCTGATGATGTTCGCCCAGGCCAACTCCGAGCACTGCCGCCACAAAATTTTCAACGCCACCTGGGAAATCGACGGCTCCCCGCGCAGCCGTTCGCTGTTCCAGATGATCAAAAACACCCACCAGCTGCACCGCGACGGCATCCTCTCCGCCTACAAGGACAACGCCGCGGTTCTGGCCGGCACCCGCGGCGGCCGCTTCTATGTCGACCCGAAGACGGGCGAATACGCCGCGCACAACGAAGACATCCACCTGCTCTGCAAGGTCGAGACGCACAACCATCCCACGGCCATCTCCCCCTTTCCCGGCGCCGCCACCGGCTCCGGCGGCGAGATCCGCGATGAGGGCGCCACCGGCCGCGGCTCCAAACCCAAGGCCGGCCTCACCGGCTTCACCGTGTCTAATCTTAAACTACCGGGTGCCATCCAGCCGTGGGAAAAGGAAAATGGAAAACCCGGGCGCATCGTCTCCGCCCTCGACATCATGATCGAAGGCCCACTCGGCGGCGCCGCCTTCAACAACGAGTTCGGCCGCCCCGCCATAACCGGTTATTTTCGGACGTTCGAGGCGGTGGTGCCGGCGAGCGCTCTGCCTGAGCAAACGAGTCCTCGTGAGCCCAGTCCAATCACGGCCGAAATCCCCCCCGTGGCTCAAAGTTCAAAGCCCAAGGTTCAAGGCCTCGCACCTGAAACCACCAAAGAATTAATCGCCAGGGACACAAAAAGCATCAATCAGCGCCCGGTTTCATTCGTACCATCCGCGATAAAACATCCAGACCCAAAGGCTTCTCTTCCGAGCTCGGTGCCCTCCTCGCCGTCAGTGGTTCAAAAACTGGGCTTTGTGCCGTCCGCGGTAAAGAATCCGGGTGCAAAAGCCTCTTTTCCTCCCTCCGCGTCCGCGGGCACAGTTCAAAGCCCAACCTTCAAGGTTCAAGGTTCCGAAGCCACAAAAGATTCCACCACGAAGAGCACGAAGCCTGAATCTATTTCATCCGCGCCATCCGCGGTCAAAAATCCGGCGGCCACGACGGAGCTCCGCGGCTACCATAAGCCCATTATGATCGCCGGTGGCCTCGGCAACATCCGGCCCGGCCATATCAACAAAAGCCTCATCAACCCCGGCGACAAACTCGTCGTCCTCGGCGGGCCTGCCATGCTCATCGGCCTCGGCGGCGGCGCGGCCAGCTCCATGGCCAGCGGCTCCGGACAGCACGACCTCGATTTTGCCAGTGTGCAGCGCGACAACGCCGAGATGGAGCGCCGCTGCCAGGAGGTCATCGACCGCTGCTGGGCCCTCGGCACGGACAACCCCATCGCCTTCATCCACGACGTCGGTGCCGGCGGCCTTTCCAACGCCTTGCCCGAACTCGTCAACGAGGGCGGACGCGGCGGTCGATTCAACCTGCGCAAGATTCCCAGCGACGAGTCCGGCATGAGCCCGCTCGAAATCTGGTGCAACGAGTCCCAGGAACGCTACGTCCTCGCCATCCCCGCCGGCCAAATTGAAGTTTTCTCGATGCTCTGCGAACGCGAGCGCTGCCCCTTTGCCATCGTCGGCGAGGCCACCTTGCAAAAACGCGTCGTCCTCTACGACCCGCAGTTCAAGAACACCCCCATCGACATGCCGCTCGACATGCTGCTCGGCAAACCGCCGCGCATGTACTGCATCGACTATTCCCGGCCTCGCCCGCTCGCTCCCTTGGAGCTGGGCGACCTGTCATTGCGGGGTGCCGTCCACCGCGTCCTGGCCCACCCGACCGTGGCCGACAAAACGTTTCTTATTTCCATCGGCGACCGCACCGTCGGCGGACTGATCTGTCGCGACCAGATGGTCGGACCTTGGCAGGTGCCGGTGGCCGACTGCGGCGTCACCGCCGCCGCGTTCGACGTTTATACCGGCGAAGCCATGGCCATGGGCGAACGCACGCCCGTCGCGATCAACAACGCCGCCGCGTCCGCGCGCCTCGCGGTCGGCGAAGCGCTGACCAATCTTGCCGCCGCGCAGATCGGCGCCCTCGGCAAAGTCAACCTCTCCGCCAACTGGATGGCGGCGCCTACTGTGCCCGGCGATGGCGCCGACCTCTACGCCGCTGTCCACGCCGTCGGCATGGAACTCTGCCCCAACCTCGGCATCTCCATCCCGGTCGGCAAGGACTCGATGAGCATGAGCACCGTCTGGAAAGACAGCGGCTCGGCCGAAACAAAACGCATGATCGCGCCGGTTTCGCTCATCGTGTCGGCCTTCGCGTCCTGCGCCGACATCCGCCTCTCGCTCACGCCGCAACTGCGATATGATCCCGATCATTTGGCCCCAAAGATCCTCGCGAAGAACTCAGAGACAAAATCCGATGCTTCTATCATCTCTGCGCCCCTTGGGACAAAAAATCCGGGGCCCTCTTCTGAATCCGTGCCATCCGCGGAGAAAACCCCGAAATCAGAACCCATCGGGAACACCGCTTTGTTGTTGATCGATCTCGGTCGTGGCAAAAACCGCCTCGGCGGTTCGATCCTCGCCCAAGTCGTTTCGCAGATGGGCACCACCACGCCCGACGTGGACAGCGCCGACGACCTGCGAAATTTTTGGAATGCCATCCAGCTGCTCGGCCGCGATAAATACCTCCTCGCCTACCACGACCGTTCCGACGGCGGCCTGCTCGCGACCATCGTGGAAATGTGCTTCGCGGGACACATTGGCGTCGACCTCGATCTTACGGAACTTGCCGCAAAGAGCGCAAAGGTTGCTGAGGACCAACCCTCATCCGAAGCCCAAAGCCCTTCCCTTCCGATCGCCGCACCCGCTGCGGTTGAAAATCCGCGTTCTTCTCCTGCCTCCCCCACGGTTAGTAATCCCGTGTTCGCCCTGCTTTTTGCCGAGGAACTAGGCGCCGTGATCCAAGTCCGCACGGCTGAGCTCGATACCGTGAACGCCGTCCTGCGGGCGCACAAGCTCGACACCGCGACCACGCGCATCGGCACGCTCAACCGCGACTACACCTTCCGCGTGAAACAATCCGGCCAAGCTGTCGTCGAGGAAAACCTCTCCACGCTCCGTGCGGTATGGTCCGACGTCACCCGCCGCATCGCGGCGCTGCGCGACAACCCCGTCTGCGCCGAGTCGGAGTATCAGCTCAAGCTCGATCCGACTGATCCCGGCATCACCCCGAAAATTACTTTCGAGCTCAAACCCTTTAACCCGGAAAGCGTGGAGTCCCGGCCGAAACTCGAAGCCAAAAACCCCTCTCTTTCAAGCGCCGTGCCCTCCACGCCCTTGTCGAGCGCGCCTACGCCTACGAGCCGTAGTGAGCCCGTTCAAAGCCCGCCCGCCCTTCCCTCCGCGGTCGAAAGTTCAAAGCCCAAGGTTCAAGGCCATGCACCTGAAACGGCAAAGGACACCAAGCCCGCCTCAGATATTTGGGCCGCCAAGGCCACCAAAGGCACAGAGGTAAAATCTTCCCTGCCGAGCGCCGTGCCCTCCGTGCCCTCTGTGGTTCAAAAACTGGGCATCATACCCTCCGCGCCATTCGTGCCGAAGAATCCGTTTTCAAAACCTTCGCATCCGAGCGCTGCGCCCTTTGCCCCCTCTGTGGGTCAAAAGCCGGGCCCCGGGCCGGCTGTGTTAAAATTAAAACCAGCCGTGGCCGTGCTCCGCGAGCAGGGCGTCAACGGCCAGGTCGAGATGGGGGCCGCGCTCACCCACGCCGGCTTCCGCGCCATCGACGTCCACATGACCGACATCCTCTCGGGCCGCGTGTCGCTCAAGGATTTTTGCGGCGTGATCGCCTGCGGCGGATTCAGTTTCGGCGACACCCTCGGCGCCGGCGAAGGCTGGGCCAAAAGCATCCTTTTCAATCCGCTCGCCCGCGCCGAATTTGCCGCGTTCTTCGCGCGCGAGGATGCCTTCGCCCTCGGCGTGTGCAACGGCTGCCAGATGATGAGCAACCTCCGCTCGATCATTCCCGGCTCCGACCACTGGCCGCGCTTCGTGCAAAACCAGTCTGAACGCTTTGAAGCCCGCTTCGCCTCGCTCAAGATCGAGAAAAGCCCCAGCGTGCTCTTTGCCGGCATGGAAGGCTCGGTCATCCCCATCGCCGTCGCGCATGGCGAAGGTTTCGCGGAATTTGCAAACGCCGAAGCGGCAAAAAAATGCAGCGGCTCCGGCCTCGTCTGCGCACGCTTCGTAAATCACCAGCACGAGATCACCGAGCAATATCCACTCAACCCGAACGGCTCGCCGCTCGGCATGACCGCGCTGACGACCACCACCGGCCGCGTGACCATCATGATGCCCCACCCCGAACGCGTCTTCCGCACCGTCGCCATGAGCTGGCACCCCGAAAACTGGGGTGAGGACAGCCCATGGATGAAACTGTTTTATAATGCGCGAACCTGGGTCGAGGAACAAATGGAACCGCTACTTAACGCCAAGTTTTGACCACGGATTGCGGATCGATACAGATAAGGGGCATTAACAGGTGGAGCGTTTGAGGGACAAGCCGCTCCACCTCGGACCATTATTCTGAATCCGATGCTCGCGCCCTGCCTTGTTTTTTCAGGCCATCGGTGCCCATCAGTGGTTAAAAGCCCGGCTCGAACCTTCGCGATCTTCGCGTGAGAAAATCCGGGGCGATGATAGCGGCCTTCCCCTGGGCGTCGTTACAGGTGGGTGACGACTCTGAAAAGACGCGGGATTTCTTGCTCTTCCGTTTGCCAAATGCATTTCAATTGCCACTCTCGCCTGACCCCAAAAGCCGCACCAAAAATCACCGAAGAAACCTAAAAATCATCATGGCCACAAAAACGAAAAAGAAATCCAAGAAAAGCACCAAGGCCCCGGCTGCAAGCCTGTGCTGGTTCGATATCGCCGCCGACAACATCGATCGCGCCAAGAAATTTTACAGCTCGTTGTTCGGTTGGAAAATCCAGGGGATTCCCGGCATGCCGGATTACTCGCACATCGACACCGGCGGGCCTGACGCCTCACCCGATGGCGGGCTGACGTCGCGCAAATGCGAGGGACACGGCATCACCAACTACATCAGCGTGCCCTCGGTGTCGCGTTCCGCGGCCAAGGTCGAAAAGCTCGGGGGCAAGATCCTCATGCCCAAGACGGCGGTGCCAAAGATGGGCTACTTCGCGGTCTGCTTGGACACGGAGAAAAACGCGTTCGCGCTTTGGGAAATGAGCCCGACCGCAAAGTAGGCGGAGAACCTGGAACGTCCAACATCGAAGTCTAATTTCACACGTAGGTCGGGGTTTATCCCCGACATGTCGGGCATGAAGCCCGACCTACCCTCTCGGCTATCAGTGGCCGTGCCATCCATAGCTTTAGCGAAGGATGGTGGAAACTCCGATTTACCCCTTTGTCACCGCGCAAAGATATTCGGCGACCTTGGCCGGTGGGCGCGGTCTATAGCCTTATCATGGATGATCCCCAGTTCCAGTTTCACCCACACGGCGGGCCGCACCCGGCGCACCGCCCCTCCTGGAAGCGGATGCACCACAGCCCGTTCTTCTGGGTGGCCGCCTGCTTCATCTTAATTGCCATGACGATTTACGTGATGACACAGAACCTCTCAGTCCGGCCTGACAAAAAACCGCAGCCGCCGGTTCACGCGCTCGCGCCCTGAGCTTCGTCGCCTTCGCCAGACTCCACCACGAAGGTTTTGGATATCCGCGTTCATCCGTGCAATCCGCGGGGAAAAAACTTGTCGCGTCTTTCGTGCAAAAAATCATGCCGCGAAAAAAATCTTTCGCTTCCGTTTGCCAAACGGATTTCGACCGCGACGTTCAGCTTCGACCAAGCACCAAATCCAGCTTCCAGGGATGCAGCCATGTCGGCTGCGTCTTCCATCAAAACAAGAAAGGAAATCACATGAGCACACAAACGATGACCCACGACAATGCCACGATCGGAAGCCTGGTCTGGTTTGAAATCCCGGCCGACAACCTCGACCGCGCAAAGAAGTTCTACAGCGGGCTGTTCGGCTGGAAAATTGGGCTCTTCCCCGGATTGCAGGGTCCCGACGCGCAGAAATATCTCCACATCGAAACCGGAGGGGGTGACGCTTCACCCGATGGCGGTCTGACGACGCGGGAGCACATTCAGGGCATCACCCAGTACATCAACGTGGCCTCGGTGGACGAAACCGCGGCCAAGGTCGAAAGGCTCGGTGGCAAAGTCCGCCAGCGCAAGACGGCGGTGCCACAGATGGGCGCCTACGCCATCTGCCAGGACACCGAGAACAACACGTTCGCCCTCTGGGAAACAGACTCGGAGGCGAAGTGACCGCGGACGGCCAACACCCAACATTGAACATCCAACGTCCAGCGCCATTGAGCGTTGAACGTTGAAGTTCAGTTTTCCTTCGGTCCTTCGCGGAAAAAATCCCCGCGGAGGACGCGAAGCCCTTCGGGCTCCCAATATCCGATATCGAAGTCCAGTTTCGTACATGTAGGTCGGGGTTTATCCCCGACATATCGGGCGTGAAGCCCGACCTACCCCCCTTTTCAACCATCAGTGACCGTGCCATCCGTAGCCTTGGCGAAGGATGGTTAAAAGTCCGGATCGATCTTCGCGCCCTTTGCGATCTTCGTGTGAGAAATCCGAAGCCCGTCACTTGTGGTAGAGAAACCACGCGGTGCCGAGACCGGCGATGAGACCGAAGAGGTGGCCTTCCCACGAGGTGCCGTTGCGCGCGGGGGCAACGCCCGCAAGGATGCCGCCGTAAACGAGCAGCACCACGCCCGCCACCAGCAGGTCGGGCGTGGCCCGCGTGAACCACGCGAGCAATAGCAGGTAGCCGAGGAAGCCGAAGATCACGCCGCTCATGCCGACGTGCGCGACTTTTCGCCCGAGCAGCCAAAGCAGCAGGCCTTGCGCGAGGGCGATGACCAGCGCGACTTCGAGAAACTGCCCCTGTCCGCGGCGGAGCACGAGCGCGCCGAGCACAAGGAAGGGCGGGAGGTTGGCCGCCAGGTGCGCGAAGTTGGCGTGGATGAACGGAGCGGTGATGATCCCGACGAGTCCGCTGGCAGTCCGCGGCACGACGGCGAGCTGTTTGGCGGCTGATTGAGAAAGCACCCCGACCAGCGTGCCCACGATCATGGCCACCGCCGGCCACGAGAGGTAAACATACGGCGCCTGCGTAAAAAGCCGCGCGAGAAACCCGGGGATGTCATTCATGCGATGAGGAAGAAATTAAACCGCTAATTAACGCTAATCGACGCTAATATTTTTCAAGCATTCACCACAAAGACACAAAGCCCGGATGACGAAACCAAATACGGAGATCGATCCAGAATTTTAACCGCGGATTACGCAGATAAACACGGATGAAAACTGGTGATAGAGGCCGGTCATCTGCGTCCATCTGTGTTCATCCGCGGTTAAAAAAATCGCGGGGTTTTAAAACTTAGCGTCGATTAGCGTGGATTGGCGGTTAAGTTGCATGGTTCCGGTTCAGCACGGATCAGTTTCCCGTTTCTGCCGTCTCAATCTAATGACCAAAAGCCCAGCCCAGCAAAAAAAGAAGCGCAAAAGCCCGCGTGGCTTGCGGGTCATTGCGGCCGTGAAGCTGTTCAAGGGCACGATGCTCCTGGGCATCAGCCTTGGCCTCTTTGGGCTCGTGAATCGCGACCTGGCTGAAACCGCGCAGAACTTGACCGTCGCGTTAAACGTCGACCCTGAGAACCACTATGTGCGCCTGTTCCTGCAGAACGTGGCCAACATCCAGCCCCACACCTTGCGGCACTTCGGGCTGTGGTCGCTCGTTTACTCGGCCATCCTTCTGACCGAAGGCATCGGATTGTGGCTCAATCTGCGCTGGGCAAAATACCTGGTGATCCTGTCGACGGGCGCTTTCGTCCCGGAGGAAGTCTACCTGTGCATGCATAGGTTCACCTGGTTCAAGTTCGGCGTGCTCGCCCTCAACATCGCCATCCTCCTTTACATCATCCAACTGGTGTTGCGGCGCGAAAAAGCAGCCAATTGACCATCCCGTTTCCAACACCCAACGTCCAAGTCAGAGGCATTTTAACCACGGATTACGCGGATCGGAACGGATAAGGGATCATTTATCAGTGATAATCAGTGCCCATCAGTGGTCAAAACTCCGGATCGATCTTCGCGCTCTTCGTGTCTTCGTGGTAAATATTCACTCGGCCTGCCGCGCGGATTGCGCATTGAGCATCGCTTCCTCATGGTCGAGGAGTTGCTGCAGCGGGCGGTGAACCTCGTCGGTAATGACGTCGCGGGTCCAGAGATCGTCCACCGCCTTGCGCTCGGCTTCGAGGGCAGCGAAGCGAAACTGTTTTTCCGCGGCGAGCCGCGCGCGCGCGTGGGTGCGACGGTCTTCGATCTCGGCCACCAACTCGGCCAGGCGTTCTTCATATTCGGCCAGGACGTGCTTCAGCGCGGCGTTTTTCGCCGCGCCGTTGTCCGCTGATTCCAATGCGCGCAACGCCTCCAAGCCGGCGCCCACGGCGGCCGTGCGGGCAAGATTATCTTCTTTCTGCCGGATGCCGTCCTCGTGCAGCCCGAGCCGGCGAATGATCCACTCCGTCGTGGTGCCTTGGAGAAGGAGCGTCGCGGCGATGACCCCGAGCGCGAGGAAGATGACAATGTGGCGGTATGGGAACAGCGTGCCGTCCGGCATCAGGAGGGGAATAGACAAGGCAGCCGCGAGCGTGACCGTGCCGCGGATGCCGGCCCAGCCACAGAGAAAAACGGCCTGCCAGGTCGGGCGCTTTTCCGTCTTCCGGACTTTGTGCGAAACAACAAACGGCAGGTAGGCGGCGGGGAAAACCCAGGCCATACGCAAAATCATCACCGTGCCTGCGACCGCGGCGACCAATCCGGTCAATTGCAGGAGTGAATAGCTGCCGTGGACGGTCGCAAGCAGCGATGGAAATTGCAAACCGAGCAGGACGAAGGCGAGTCCGTTGAGCCAGAAGAGCACCGTGGACCAGACGATCCAGGCGGTCTGCCGCGTCTCCGCATCCATTCGCACCGGGTCGCGCCAGCCCGAATACAAACCAGCCGCCACCACGGCGAGAATGCCCGAAAGTCCGAGCGGTTCGGCCGCGAGGTAGGCGGCGTAGGGCGTCAGCAGGGACAGCGTGAGCTCGATGAGCGGATCGGCATTGTGCGTGCGGATGAGCAGATCGCGGAGCCGGCCAGCCAGCCAGCCGATCGCCAGGCCCATGGCGAGGCCGCCGGCGGCAAGCAGCACAAAATCGAGCGCGGCCGCGCGCAGGGAGAAAGTCCCGGCCACGAGGGCCGCCAGGGCGAATTTGAACGCGACCAGGCCGGTGGCATCGTTCATCAGGCTCTCGCCGTTGAGGACGATGGTCACGCGCGTGGGAACCTTGAGTCTCTTGGTCACCGCGCCGACCGCGACGGCATCGGTGGGCGAGACCACGGCGCCGAGGGCGAATGCCATCGCGAGCGGCAGGCCGGGGATCAGCCAGTGGGCCACGAAGCCAACCCCCAAGGTCGTGAACACGACCAGCCCCGTGGCGAGCATGATGATCGGGCGCTTTGCCTTCGTGAATTCCCGCAGCGGCATCAGCCAGCCGTCGGAAAAAAGCAGCGGCGGCAGGAAGCATAGAAAGAAAAATCCTGGATCAAGCGCGAGCTGGGGAAATTTCGGGATCAGCGCGAAACCGACGCCCCCCAGCACGTAGGTGATCGGGCGCGGCCACGGAATCCATCGCGCCACAATGCTGAGGACGGTGGTGATCAGCAGAAGGATGAGGGCCTCTTGGAATGCAAACATGGTGCGCAGCCAAGAAAGCAGCGCTCGCCAAAATCACAAACGCCAATTCAATTCGTCATTCGTCCTTGGCCTGTTCGCCCTAGCTTTAGCCGTTTCGACAAGCTCAGGCTCCCGAGGATGGTCGAGGGACTCAAGGCCCTGAGCAAGTCGATAGGCGAAGGCGGATCATTGGTACCTGTTACTTGGTACTTGATACTTTTCTGCTTCAGGTCAAGCGGACGCCGCCGTCGATGGTGACATTCTCCCCAATAATGTAGCTGGAGTCGTTGGAGAGCAGGAAGCGCACGAGTTTGGCCACTTCATCGGCCGTGCCGAAGCGTTTGAGCAGCGCTTGGGCGGCCATGCTGTCTTCAAAGCCTTTCTGCGCCTCGGCCGGAAAGCCGAGCTTGCCGTAGATGGGGGTGGTAATCGGGCCGGGGCTGACGGTGTTGAGGCGGATGCCGCGCGGCGCGAGCTCGACGGCCAGCGACTTGCCGAGCGACACGACCGCAGCCTTGGTCGCCGAGTAGATGCTGGTAGTCGCAAAGCCGAGTTCAGCCACAACAGAGGCATTGAACACCACCGCGCTTGGGCTCGCGAGGATCGGCAGCAGCGACTGCAGCTGGAAATACAGGCCGCGGACGTTCACATTGAACATGTCGTCGAAATGTTTCGGCGTCATCGCCTCGATCGGGCTGAACTGGCCGATGCCGGCATTGAGGAAGACGGCGTCGAGTTTCGCGGCGTGTTTTTGCACGGCGGTGCCGAGGCCTTGGGCGTCGGCGAGCGAGCCGGAGTCCGAGGAAATGACGATCGCGTTCGCACCGAGGGTGGTGCGCGCCGCGGCCAGCGTCTCCGGGTTGCGGCCCGTGACGAGGACCCGCGCGCCTTCGGCTTGCAGGAGTTGGGCGGTGGCGAGACCGATGCCGGTCGTGCCGCCTGTGATCAATACAGTTTTGTTTTTCATGGTAATGTTGATGATTTGTTCCGTTATATATTGGAACGATTGTTCCAAAATAGTTATGCGAAAATTAGCCGAGGGCCTGCAAGGCGAGGCGGACGCTGTCCCGCAGGGTATCGCGTTCGCCCAGGGCGCGAGAAGCGACGCTGAGGCCGAGCAGGGTGTGGTGGAGAAAACGGGCGAGCGCGACGGGGTCTTTGGTCTTGCCGATCTCGCCCTTGCGCTGGGCCGCGCTGAGCCGCGAGGCGAAAAGTCCCTCGACTTCGCGGGCGTGGGCCTGCGCCAGGGCGCGGATGTCGGCGTCGTGCGGCGTCAGCTCAACCATGGAGTTGACCATCAGGCAGCCGGGAGATCCCTTGCTGCACTGGCCGGCAATGAGGCCATCAAATAACGCGAGCAGGACCTTGCGAACCGGGCCGGGATCCGCCAGCTGGCGGCGGATGAAGTCGATGGCCCGGTCGAGGTAGCGCTTCAGGGCGGCGTGAAAAAGGGTCTGCTTGTCGCCATAGGTGTCATAGAGGCTCTGGCGGCTGACGCCAAGTTCCCGGGTGAGGTCGGCAAAGGAGGTATGCTGGAACCCGCGCGCGCGAAAAAGCTCGAGCGCCTGGTCGAGCACTTCCGCCTCGTCGAATTCCTTGGTCCGGGCCATGGCCATAAAAAGAATGCTCGTTCCAAAATAGTCAAGGCCGTTTGCAAAAATAAAATTCCTTCATTCCTTCCGGATCATGGACTCATTGCTCACGTCTGTCTCCACCGCGGCCACCGATGAAACGCTCATCGACGCCTACTCCGACGCCGTTTCCGGCGCCGTGGCGACCGCAAATCCGGCCGTCGTCCACATCGAGGTTGGCGGCAACAACACGTCCGCCGCCGCCAGGGCTATGGCGGACGGGCCTTACGGCTCGGGCTCGGGTTTCTTCATTTCTCCCGACGGCTACATCCTCACCAACAGCCACGTCGTCCACGGCGCGCAGGCGTTGAAGGTGTTCCTCGCCGACGGGCGCAAGCTCGCTGCCGATCTCATCGGCGACGACCCGGACACCGATCTCGCCGTGATCCGCGTGAGCGCCGACGAGATTTCATTCCTGGCCCTGGCCGACAGCGCCACCGTGCGCCCCGGCCAGATCGCGATCGCCATCGGTTCGCCGATGGGTTTCCAGCAAACCGTCACCGCCGGCATTGTCAGCGGGCTGGGCCGTTCCCTGCGCGGCGCATCCGGACGGCTGATCGACAACGTCATCCAGACCGATGCCGCGCTCAATCCCGGCAACTCGGGCGGCCCGCTCGTCAACACACGCGGCGAGGTCATCGGCGTGAACACCGCCATCATCCGGCCCGCGCAGGGCATCTGCTTTGCCATCGCGAGCAACACCGCGCGCTGGGTCGCAGGCTGGCTGATCAAGGACGGCCACATCCGCCGCAGTTACATCGGCGTCGCCGGGCAGAACGTCCCGCTGCTGCGCAAGCTTGTGCTGCACCACCGCCTCGCGCAGGAAACGGGCGTGCTAGTCGCAGGCCTCGAGCCCGACAGCCCGGCGTCACGTGCCGGCCTGCGGGAGAGCGACATCTTGCTGTCGCTCGACGGCATGACCACGCCGACCGTCGATGCGCTGCACAAGCAGCTCACCGGAGACCGGATTGGCGAAAGCGCGAGCCTCACGCTGTTGCGCGGCGTCGAACTGCGCCGCCACGCGATCATCCCGCTCGAAATGCCCGGCCGCGGATAACCCACGGCCGGGTTACCAAATCACGCTCAGGCCGATTTTTGGCGCCAGTTCATGAATTTTCCTGTCCACGGTCATCACGGGCACATGGTGAGCCAGAGCCGTGGAAACAATATGCCGGTCGATTGGATCTTGGTTTTCCCAGTCCAGCCTCGCCGCGTGGAGGGCAATCGCGGGAGTAACAGGCAGCACTGTAACCGCCCGGCCAATGCTCTGCATCAGTGATTCAGGCGGAATTTTTGCCTGAAACCGTCCCGCCACCAGCAGGCGGGCAATTTCACTGAGACTCACGTCGGAAATGGCAAGCTCGGCCGCACTCGCGGCAGTGAGCAGGGCTTTGCCTCGCCGGGACAGTCGCGCGTCATCCGTGTAGCCCCACAGAAACGCATGCGTGTCGAGCAGGTATTTCAGCTTTGCGCCCATTCCTTCGCCCCAACCACCGGGGCCTCGGGATCATAATCCGGCGGGATGACGAGCAGACCCTTGCCCCGGCCGACCAGCGAACCCGGGCGATCAAGATGCAATTCGGCTTCGAGCGCCGCGCGCGCAAGCACCGAAACCTTCATCCCGCGTTTTTTCGCGGTCTTCTTCAATTCGCGCTGCATGGCCGTGGGCACCTTCAATGTGAGGGTTGGCATACTGGGTAATACAAACGTATGACTATTTGTTGTCAACCTTCGCCGCCTTGTTCCGCGGATGGAATTTCGTATGCTGGTCCACGAGGCGCTTGTCCTCGACCGCGGTGTAGATTTGCGTGGTGGCGATGTTGGCATGGCCGAGCATTTCCTGGATGGCGCGGAGATCGGCGCCGCCGCTCAGGAGGTGCGTGGCAAAGGAATGCCGCAGCAGGTGCGGCTTCACAGGCTTGGCCAGGCCGGCCAGCTTCGCGTATTTCTTGATCAAAACCCACAGCATCTTGCGCGAGATGGCCGTGCCGCGTTCGCTGAGAAAGAGCTGGCTGCCCGTTTTTGGCTTCACAAAAAACTTCCGGCCGGCGTCGAGATAGGCCGCGAGCGCGTCGCGGGCTTTTCCGCCGACCGGCACGACGCGTTCCTTCGCGCCCTTGCCGAAGACGCGCAGGAATCCATGTTCGAGGTCGAGCTGCTGGAGGGAAAGGCCGGACAATTCGGAAACGCGCAGCCCGCTGGCGTAGAAAAGTTCGAGCAGCGCGCGGTCGCGCAGGGCGTAGGCATTGCCGCCGCTGGGCGCGGCGAGGAGACGCCCGACCTCGGCAGGGGTGAGCGTGCCGGGGATTTTGCGCACGAGTTTGGGGCCGGTGAGCTGCGCGGTAAGGTCGTCGGCGCGGAGCTTTTCGCGCACGAGGTAGCGGGCGAAAACGCGCAACGCGGTGAGTTTGCGCGCGAGGCTGGCGACGGTGTAGTCGTCGCCGCTCAGCGCGTAAATCCAGTCGGAGAGATGACGGGGCTGCGTCGCGCGCCAGTTCGCGACACGGTCGCGCGCGAGGAATTTCGCGCACTGGTCGAGGTCGCCCTGGTAGCTTTCGGTCGTGCGCGCGGAAAGCCCGCGCTCGAGTTCAAGAAAGCCGATGAAGCCTTCGATCTCCTCGGCGAAGGCGGCGGGCGCCTGGCTGCGGCGGGCCTTCATGCGCCACGCAGTTTTTAATACCGACGGCGGGGCGCCGAGCCCATGCGCGGCGGCGGGGCGTTGGGATCGCGCATGCGGAAGGTGATGCGCGCCTTTTCCAGGTCGTAGGGGCTCATCTCCATTTTCACGAAGTCGCCCGCGGCGATCTTGATGAAGTTCTTGCGGAGCTTGCCCGAGATGTGCGCGAGCACGATGTGACCGGGGCTCTTCAGCAGCTCGACTTTGAACATCGTGCCGGGGAGCACGGTGATGATCTTGCCCTCCACCTCGATCGATTTATCGTCAGACATACGAAACGCGGATGCGGAGTGCGGGGAGGTTGTTCATAAGGGCAAGATTGGCGGAGAAAGCTCCTTGTAAGTGGGAAGGACGCTGCGTAAGTCAAGGCTTTCCCGGCGCAACCTTCTGCCGGCACCCGCATGGTCTCCTCCACCCCCACCCCGCCCGACTGCCCGTTTGAGAAGCGATTCCCGTCCCAACTCGTGCGCGACGACGTGTTTTTCATGAGCCTCGCCTACAACCAGGCCATCGACGCGTGGCGGGCCGATGAGGCACCCATCGGCGCGGTGATCGAGCTCGATGGCGAGGTCATCGGCGCGGCGCACAACACCGTCGAGTCCGCGCACGACCCCACCGCGCATGCCGAGATGCTCGCGCTCACCCAGGCCGCGACGAAACTCGGCGACTGGCGGCTTACGGGCGCGACGGTTTACGTGACGAAGGAACCCTGCCCGATGTGCTCGGGCGCGATGCTCATGTCGCGCGTCCGCCGCGTGTGTTACGCCGTGCCCGACCCAAAGATGGGCTGCCTCGGCGGCGCGACGAACCTCAACGAACTGCCGCAGGTCAACCACCACCTCGAACTCACCGCCGGCGGCGTGCTTGAGGAGGAATGCCGCCAGTTGCTGCAGGAATTTTTCCGCGCCAAACGGCGTGAAGAAAAATAAATCCCGGTCTTTTGCTTCCCTTAAATTTCGGCGCCGGGTTGACGAATCCGCGCAGCTGCGACAGGTTTGTAACTCTCTCAAACCATAAACTGAAAATTACCATGGCTTACGAACTCCCGAAACTGCCTTACGCCAACAACGCCCTCGAGCCGCACATCGACGCGCGCACGATGGAAATCCACCACACCAAGCATCATCAGGCGTACATCACCAACGTCAACAACGCCCTCAAGGACCAGCCCGCCCTGGCCGCGCTCGACGTGGACGCACTCATCGCCGATCTCAGCAAGGTCCCCGACGCCATCCGCGGCGTGGTGCGCAACAACGGCGGCGGCCACAGCAACCATTCCTTCTTCTGGAAAATCCTCGGCCCCGGCAAAGGCGGC
>DATMNP010000162.1:0-23863 GCA_035568935.1 Opitutaceae bacterium
AAAGCGCCCGCCGTTGGAAGCGGCGGGCGCTGAAGAAAACAGTTGTCGCTTGGGTTACGGATTGAGGTTGTTGGCCGTGAGCGAGCAGCCCGAGGGCGTGGCATTCACATCGAGATCCCACGTGTCCAGGCTGGCCTGCGCGACGCGGAAGACATAGTTGAGGCCGACCGTCAGTTCGGTGCCGCCCGCCGGGGTCACATAGACCGAATAGGTGTGCGCAGGCACGTTCACCACCATGCGGAAGTGATAGGTAATATTTTTTGCGTACGAGATGGTCGAGGTACCATAGGCGGTGCCGTTATAGGCGTCGATCTGGCCGGAAGTGTTGAAGCGCGCGATGCAGGAGAGACCCGTATAGGCCGTGGCCACGCCTTTCGACAACCCAACCACCGCGTTTTCCGGCGAGACCGTGGGCGTCGCGTCGAAAGTCGCGGTGAAGATTCCCGCCTGGGCTGAGGTCAGGGCCAGCGCATGCCATCCATCGCTCGAGGTGCCGGTCAGCGACCTCGTCACAGTATTGATGGTATAGACACCGGTGGTAACCGGGCTGTCCGTCATGCCACTCTTGAAGGCCATCGCCTTGAGCGTGGTCATGACGCTGATGCTCACCGGACTCGAATAAAGCGTACCGGCGGTCTCCGACGGCGTGCTGCCATCCGTCGTGTAGCGGATCGAGGCACCGCTCGTCGTTGACGTGATCGTCACCGTCTGCGCGCTTGTATACGTGCCGGCCGGGGGGCTGAAGGTCGGCGCAGCCACCTGCGGCAGCGCAATCGTGTAGGGGCCGTTGGTGATCGGGCTGTCGGCAAATCCGGCTTCGTAGGCGATTGCTTCCAAGGTCATGGTAGAGCTGATCGTGACCGGACCGGAGTAGAGCGTGCCGGCGGTTTCGCTCGGCGTGCTGCCGTCCGTCGTGTAACGGATGGATGCACCGCTGGTCGTGCTGGTGATCGTCACCGCCTGTGCGCTCGTATACGTACCGGCCGGGGGAGTGAACGTCGGAGCGGCCGCTTGCAGGGTGTAAACACCCGTGTTCACAAAGCTGTCCAACAGGCCGGCCTTGTAGGAGATCGCCTTGAGCGTGAGGCCGGTGGTGGAGATTGAAACCGGGCCGGAATAGAGCGCGCCGGCGGTCTCGCTCGGGATGCTGCCGTCCGTCGTGTAACGGATGGATACGCCGCTGGTCGTGCTGGTGATCGTCACCGTCTGAACATTACTATAAGTACCGGCCGGAGGACTGAACGTCGGCGGCGCCGCTTGCGGCGCAAGGACCAGTTCAAAAACTGCCCCCAAATTCGGGCTGCTCATACCTTGGCTCACCCCATAGAGGTTGCCGTCGCTGGCTTGAATTAGCCCCTCAGGATTATTAAAACTCGGATCGGCGAGCGTCGCCAAGTCGGACCACATGCCGGTGGACGTCATCTCAAAGATCGTGGGTGGGCTATTGCCCCCCTTGGTAAGTCCATAGAAATTGCCATCGCGCCCCTGCAACAGAGTGCCAGGGGCGTCTTCACTGTAGCCATTGAATGAAATCAAGGTGGTTAGCGCGCCGGCCGGTGTCAGCTTAAAGACCGTGCCAAAAAAATACACATCGTCGCCCTCGGTCGTGCCATAGAAATTGCCGTCGCTGGCCAACACCAAGGCCGCGGCGGGAAAGGCGCCGTTGTCCCCGTTAAACGAAACCAAGGGGGTCATCACCCCTGCGGGGGTCACCTTAAAGACCGTGCCGTACGTTCCGCTGCCTCCAATTGCGGTCGTGCCATAGAAGTTGCCGTCGCTGCCCTGCACCAGAGCAGCCGCAGGCGCGGCGCCATTATAGCCGGTGAAGGAAACCAGCGTCGTCAGCGCGCCGGCTGGCGTCAGCTTAAAGACCGTGCCGTAGCCGGCACTACCCCCATCGTGGGTCGTACCATAAAAATTGCCGTCAGTGCCTTGGATCAGGCCGGCTTGAGGATCGGCTCCATTGTTGCCGTTAAACGAGGCCAAGGTGGTCATAACACCCGCCGAGGTCACTTCAAAAACCGTGCCGTCGTCGCTACTGCCTCCCGACTCGGTTGTCCCGTAAAAGTTGCCGTCGCTGCCCTGGAGCAGCGGGGCGTCCGGATAACTCAGACCCGCGCCGGCAAACGAAGCCAAAACCGTGGCAACGCCGGCCGGAGTCATTTTGTAAACCGTGCCGTCGGCATTGCTGCCGCCACTAGTGGTCACGCCGTAAAAATTGCCGTCACTGCCCTGCACCACGCCCGCGTAAGGATTAGAAAACGCCGATGTAAAGCGATACAGTATATTTGCCGTCAACGGACTTATCCCAAAAAAATTGTAGGCAACTGCGCTGTCGATCATGCCTGGCTCATAAGCGACCGCTATCACCGGCGTGGAGCTGGCAATCGGGATTGGACTCGAATAAATCGTGCCAGCGCCTTCGCTTGGTATGCTGCCATCGGTCGTGTAGCGGATCGTGGCGCCGGGGGTCGTCGTAGTAAGGGCAACCGAGAGCGCCCCCGTGTAAACACCGGCCGTCGGGCTGCAGACCGGCTTCGCCACCTGCGACTGCGTGCTGATGGTGTAAAGTCCGGACATCACATAGCTGTCCGCCATGCCGCTCTCGTAGGCGATGGCCTCGAGCGTCGTGACTTTGTTGAGCACGATCGCGCCGGAATAGATCGCGCCATGGGTTTCCGTGGGCGTGCTGCCGTCCGTCGTGAACCTGATGGACGCACCACTGGTCGCGGTCGAGATCGTCACCGTCTGCGCGCTCGTGTAGGTGCCGGCGGCGGGACTGAACGTCGGCGCGGCGACCTGGAACGGCAGGTTGATCGTGTAAAGACCGGAGGTCACCGCGCTGTCCATCAGGCCGCCCTTGTAGGCGATCGCACTGAGCGTCGTGGTCGCGCCGATCGGGACCGGGCCGGAATAGAGGAAGCCGGCGGTTTCGGTCGGCGTGCTGCCGTCCGTCGTGTAGCGGATGGAGGCGCCGCTCGTCGCGGTGGATACCGCCACCATCTGCACGCTGGTATAGGTACCGGCGATGGGACTGAACGTCGGTGTCACTGCTTGCAAGGTATATGCACCGGAGTTGATCAAGCTGTCCGTCATGCCGGCCTTATAGGCGATGGCCTTGAGGGTCGTGATGGTGCCGATCGAGACCGGATTGGAATAGAGAGTGCCGACGGTTTCGGTCGGCGTGCTCCCATCGGTCGTGAAGCGGACGGAAGCGCCGCTCGTCGCGCAACTGATCGTCACCGACTGCGTGCTCGTATAGGTGCCGGCGGCGGGACTGAAGGTTGGAGCCGCGACTTGATTTTCCACGATGGCCAAATTGCTCACCGTCAGCGTGCCGCCGGGACTGCTGTTCACGTCGATCGTCCAGGTGTTCAGACTGGTCACCGACTTGCGGAAGCCGAAATTGCTGCCCACCAGGATTTCCGACTGGCCGGGCGGCGTGACATAGACCGAGTAGACATTCGCGGGTGGGTTGACCACCATCCGGAAGTGATAGGTCAGCCCTTTGGAATACGGAATCGCGTTGGCGGCCTGATAGCCGGAGGCGCCATTGTAAGCATCGATTTGGCCGGAGGTGTTGAAACGGGCGAGGCAGGAAATGCCGGCATAGGCTGTCTGCGAGCCGCTGGATAAACCGACCACGGCGTTGATCGGAGAGATCGACGGCGAGGCGTCGAAGCTCGCGGTAAAGGCGGCGGTCTGCGATGACGCGATCGGAGCGTTGTAGAAACCAGTGCCCGGCGAAACCGGGACGCTTTGCGCGTAGGTTCCGCTGGTCAGCGAGCTGTCGGTGTAACCGACTTTGTAAGCAATGGCCTTCAGGGTAGCGGATCCGCTGATTGTCACTGGGCCGGAATATAGCGTGCCGGTGACTTCGGTGGGAATGCTCCCGTCCGTCGTATAGCGGATGGCGGCGCCACTGGCCGCGGTTGAGATCGTCACGTTTTGCGCACCCGTATAGGTGCCGGCGCCAGGACTGAAGGCGGGGGCAGCCACCGATGGCGGAAGGAGTTGTTCAAAAATTGCTCCCCAGTCATTGGCGCCCCCACTGTCGGTTGTGCCATAGAAATTGCCATTGGCGCCCTGGGCAAGCCGGGCGACAGGATTTACCCCATCGTCGCCGTCAAACCAGCTCAGGACGGTCACGGCGCCTTCCGGGGTCATCCTGAAGACATTACCTGCTCCGTAGGAATAGGCGCCTCCATTAACGTCGGTGCTGTAAAAATTGCCGTCCGTGCCTTGGACGAGGCTCACGTCAGGGTTGACCACGCTAATTCCGTCAAACGAGACCAAGGTGGTGAAGACACCCGCATAAGTCATTTTAAAGGCGGTGCCGTTGCCCAGGTCATTCGTGGAAACATACGTGCTGCCTCCACTATCTGTCAGGCCGTAGAAATTGCCGTCCCGACCGAGCGTCAGGGACGCGTAAGGATAAGCGCCATTGGGGCCGTTAAAGGTGACCAGCGTGGTCAAAATGCCGGCGGGAGTTAGTTTGAATATGGTGCCATAGTTGGCGCTGCCTCCATTTGCGGTCGTGCCATAGAAGTTGCCGTCGCTGCCCTGCACCAACTCCGCATCTGGATTGGCCCCATTGGCCCCATTAAAGGAAACCAAAGTCGTGAGGATTCCCGCCCGAGTCATCTTAAAGGCGGTGCCGTCGCTGGCACTGCCCCCGCCCCAGGTTGTGCCATAGAAGTTGCCGTCGCTGCCCGGTACCAAGGCGGCCTCAGGATGGGCGCCGTTGGCGCCGTTGAACGACACCAAGTCGGTGAGGACACCGGCGGGAGTCATCATGAACACAACGCCGTCGCCGCCGCTGCCACCATCCACAGTCGTGCCGTAAAAGTTGCCGTCGCCGCCCTGCACCAGTGCCGCCACAGGATGGGCCCCATTGGTCCCGTTAAACGAGGCCAACGAGGTCAGGCTACCAGCCGGGGTCATCTTAAATACCGTGCCATCGAATGCACTGCCACCGCCTTCGTTCGTTGTGCCATAAAAATTGCCGTCTGTGGCCAAAAGCAGCGCTGCATCACACTTGACCCCGCCGTTCGCGACATCCGACAAGCTGTAGAGGAGACTCAAGCTATTGATCGTGTAGTTGGTGGCGGCCAATGAACTGTCAATCATTCCGCTCTTATAGGCAATGGCTTGCACGGTTGCCGGAAGAGTAAGGGCCACCGGGCCCGTGTAGAGCGTGCCATAGGTCTCGGTTGGTGTACTTCCATCGACGGTATAGCGGATGGAAGCGCCGCCGGTCGCGGTCGAAATCGTCATCACTTGTTCGATTGTATAGGTGCCGGCGGCCAGGCTGAACGTGGGAGCGGCGGCTTGCGGAAGAAAGGTGTAGCTGGCGCTGGTCACCGCGCTGTCGGCCAGGCCGCTCTCGTAAGCGACGGCCTTGAGTGTGGCCGCCGCGCTGACCGGAATCGGGGCCGAATAAGGCACGCCATGGGTTTCCGTGGGCGTGCTGCCGTCCGTCGTATAGCGAATGGACGCGCCAGGGGTCGCGGAAAGGATGATCACATTCTGCGTGCCGGCATAAGATCCGGCCCCGGGGTAAAACACCGGGGCGGCGGCTTGCGGCGAGAAACCTCCAGCCAGCGCCACGAGCAGCTGATTGGCCACCGGCGTGCCCAGACCCGTAATCAAATCGTAGCCGGCATCGGCGCAATACAGGGGATTGCACCCCGAAGTTATGTCATGATAATAGCCGGCGTAGTTCGCATTTGCGAGCGAGTAAAAAATGGCGGGGGCAGAATTAAGCGATTGCGGAGCCATGGAATTCGCGATCGCACAGAGCCCGGCCCATGCCGGGGCGCTCAAGCTCGTGCCGCCAAATTGTCCCCAGCCGTTTCCTGAGAGATAGACCGGAACGCCCGTGGCTGGGTCGGCATCGAGAGCCACATCGGGCACGGCGCGCCCGCTCCACCAACCGGACTGATAACTTGGCGCAGGCTCATAAATGCTGACCCCGCCGCCGCCGCCCTTCATTGTATCCACATCGTACCACGCCGATTCCGAAACGTAGTTGCCCGACGAATCGAGGAAAAGTGAAGTTCCCCCGACGCCGACGACATCGGGAGAAGCCGCGGGATAACTTACGCCGGCACCGTTATCCCCGGATGAAGCAAAAAACGTCACTCCCGGGACGTTGAAATGGAAGTCAGAGGTGTACTCCGTGGAATATTCCGGACCGCCCCAGCTCATGGAAACCTGGCTTACCCCTGGGAGGCTCGCGGCATAGTCCACCGCGGCCAACAGATCGGTCGTATCCGATGATTTGGCCACCACGAGGCAAAGGGTGGCGCTGGGAGCGATGGCATGCGCCCACTGGACGTCCAGCGACGTCTCGCCCGCCCAATCGCTATCTCCAGGAGGAAAGCCCTGGGGGAAAAAAATCCTAAGGGCGGTGCTCGGAATATTAAAAGCGGCGGAAAACGTGTCGAGATCCGCCTGGGCGCTGAAGCTGCCGTAGGCATCGACAATCGCGATGACTTGTCCCGCGCCGGTGGTGCCAAGCTGGTCGATTCCGTAGGCGCGCCGCAGCTGCTGCGGCGTGTAGCCCGTCGGGCCCGATACTCCGTCAGGCACGATCGCCAGGTGCAGCGGCGGGTGCATTTTATGGCCGGGAGGGATCCTTTCGTTGCGCAGGTCGGCCGCACGATCGGCCCGGAGCAGGCCGGCGGTGGTGGCCAGAAGGAGAAGGCCGCAGGCCAAGGAACGCCGTAAGTTGATTTTCATTTTTATAGAGGGAAACGATAAGTTCATATATGAATTAATAATTCATATATGAATGAAAAAATCATGCCCCCATGATGGATGTCGTCAAATGAAAACGACTTGCGGTAAAAAACAATTGCCCAGCTTATTATTAGCATGAGCATGGCGTTGTTTATTTAATAGCGGCGGAATTCATATATGACATTGCACAACTGGTATTTGAGAAACCACGGACGAATTCGTTTCCCGGCTGTAATCAGCGCGTAACCATCCTGGAACAGCCTGCCCGTACTGCCTCGGACATTACCCAAACATCCCCGGCGGAAAAAGTTTCTGCCCAGCTCGAGGGCAAAGATACTCCGCTCGGGCTGCTGTACCGCAGACCCATCCGAAGAAAACTTCCGCCAAGCCCGTGGGCGACGTGCCGCTCAATTTTCCCTGGGCGTGGTCGCATCGCCCGTTCGTTTAAATGAGATTCTTCTCTTCGCTCGGAATGACAATTCTGCCTAATTGCAGGTGTGGGCAACTCCCCTTCCGTTTTTTCCGGCTTTCCGGCCAGCCTCTGGCAATCGCTCGGCCTCACGATCGAGCTGGCCGCGTGTACCACGCTGCTGCTCGGTATGCTCGGCCTGCCCCTTGCGCACTGGCTCAACACCACGCGCTGCCGCCTCGCGCCCGTGTTCGAGACGCTGGTCGCGCTGCCGATCGTGCTGCCGCCGACGGTCATTGGATTTTATCTGCTCATGGCCTTTTCGCCGCAACACGTCGCCGGCCAGGCATGGCTGCATGTATTCGGCGCACCGCTCGCGTTCAGTTTTCCGGGCCTTGTCGCCGGCTCGGTGATTTACTCGCTGCCCTTTGCCGTCCAGCCGTTCCAGGCCGCGCTACGGGCCGTGCCACCCGAGCTGCTCGACGCCGGCCGGACACTCGGCGCCGCACCGCACCGCGTTTGGCTGCGCCTGCACCTTCCGCTTGCGCGTCGCGGGTTGTTCGCCGGGCTCACCCTTGGCTTTGCCCACACGCTCGGCGAGTTCGGCGTCGTGCTCATGATCGGCGGCTCGATTCCGGGCAAAACCAGGGTGGCCAGCATCGCGCTCTACGATGAAGTGCAAAAGCTCAACTACCCGCTCGCCCACGCCTACGCCGCCGTGCTGCTGCTGGTCTCGTTCACCCTGCTGCTCGCCGTCAACCTGCTCCAGCGCCGCAGGCGATGACCCGCGCAAATCACAAGCGCAAAGATCCAAACACAAAAACATCCAAAAATCAGGCGATTACAGCAAGGAACCCGGGAGCCATCCTTCGCCAAGGCTACGGATGACATGGCCAGAAATTGAACATGAAGACAAATCACTCGGGATTCTTACTCTAGCGTTGGCTAAAGTGTAACCCCATAGGTTACACTTTTCAGGCCGCGCTGGAGTTGGGATTTAAAAATCCAGTTTTTTGTCGTTTGGACATTGTCGTTTGTGATTTGCGTGCATCCATGCGCCCATGGTTTAAAATCAAAAGTTCCGGCGCATTCCGGCTCGACGAGGTGGAGGCGCAAAGCAAAGTGGAAAGCTCGATGACTGCTTTCTCCCGCGCATTCCGTTGGCCCCAAGCGATGGCATTTTTCTTCGTGTTGCTCGGTGGCTTCAGCTGCGCGTCGGACCGCCCGGCCGCAACCCCGCCCACTGCGGCCCAAAAACCTTCCCCCTCGCCGGCGGCGATCGCGGTACCGCGGGCCGAGCCGGTTTTTTCCGTCATGCTTGGCATCGACGTGCTGGCGGCGAATCACTTCGCCCCCATCGCAGGCAAACGGATCGGCCTGCTCACCCACCCGGCCGGCGTGAACCGCTTCGGCGTGAGCACCATCGACGTGCTGCGCCACTCGCCGAACGTGAAACTCGTCGCTCTTTTCGGCGTCGAGCACGGCCTCTACAACGAGATGCCGGCGGAAAAGACCTATCCCGATCATCTTGATCCACGCACCGGCCTGATGGTGTTTTCACTCTACAACGGCCGAACGCACGCACCGACCAAGGCGCAGCTCAAGGGCCTCGACGCGCTCGTGATCGACCTGCAGGACATCGGCAGCCGCAGCTACACGTTCGTGAGTGCGATGAAAGTGGCGATGGAGGCGTGTTTTGAAAACGGCGTGTCGGTCGTGGTGCTCGACCGGCCGAACCCGCTCGGCGGGTTGAAGGTGGGCGGCCCGCCGCTCGACAAACAGTGGACGAGCTACGTGGGCGAATTCTGCGTACCATACGTTCATGGGCTGACCATCGGCGAACTCGCGCTCATGGCCAAGGAGGTGCCCGGCGTGCTCAATGTGCCCGAGTCCGTGCGCGAGCGCGGCAAACTCACGATTGTCCCGATGCGCGGCTGGCGGCGCGCGATGCGCTGGCCGGAGACGGGGCTGAGGTTCGTGCCGACCTCGCCTTATGTTCCGGATTTCGCCGCGTGCGTGGGCTACGCGACGGTCGGGCTGGGCACGTACCTGGGCGATTTCACGCACGGCATCGGCACCGAATATCCCTTCCGGGGCATCGCGCACCACGCGATCAAGGGCGATGTGCTCGAGCGCGATTTGAATGCGCTCCACCTGCCCGGCATGAAATTCAGCCTGGTCAGCGTGCCGGCGAAAAACGGCCAGGCGATGACCGGCGTTTACGCCGAAGTGACCGACTGGGATGCCTGGCAACCGACCGAATTGAGTTTTTACATGATGAAGCTGGCCTGCCAGCTGGAGCCGAGGAATCCATTTGCCACCGCGAACAAGGCGCAAGCCGAGGGCTTCCTCCGACACATGGGTTCGACCGCGTTCTTCGAGGCGCTGCGGCACGATGGCGCGAAGGTCAACGTCGAGGCTTTTCTCGCCGACTGGCGCGCGCGCGACAAAATCTACCAGGAATTCAGCCAGCATTACTGGCTCTATAAATAATACCATTCGCCTCTTGCATTTGGACTTTGGTAGGGCGCGACCGCCGGGCACGCCGCGCCTGTAGCCGTGAGCGAGGTCGAACGGCTCGTCGGGGACGCCTCGCCCTACCACAGCTGCATGGCTCAAAAGTCTAGAGCATATCAAGATATTGTGCACATAAGTAAAATGGTGGAACGCGTCGTCCTGACGCGTTTATTTCGGGTCTTCCCTCTTCCATTTGAGCGCGTCGAGACGACGCGCTCCACCCTCAACTCAGTTTCATCTCAAGACTCCCAGGGATTCTTTTATCATTGCGGCTATCTGTGCATGATAAGTTCAAATGCTCTAATTGGGAGGGGACGTTGGTATCACTTCCCCTGCAGCTCGATCACGGCGGCGGATGCCGCCGGCACGACAACGGTCACGGCCCCATCCTCGGAAGCGGCCGGCAAGTCCGACCACTTTCCGCTCCAACTTCCGTCTTTATTTATTCCCGCTCCTCCAATCGTGATGCCTTCGACCGTCGCGATGTCGCCGCCCGGGGCGGACATGAAGATAATTTTGCCACGGGCCCCAGGCAGGCCGGAATTGATGACCAGTTTGGCCGGGCGCGCTGTCGCGCCATACCCTTTGTTCAGAACCGTAATGCACAGTGTCTGGTCGGAAGTGAGCGTGCCGTAAACGGCGAGATTCAGGTGGTCCGGATTGGAAGCGACATTGACCGGCACCAACCGGCCCTGGCTTCCCAAATTGAACAGCTTCATGCCATAACCCAACGGCAGAACCTCGATACCCTTTGGCGACGACGTCAAAGCGGTATAGATATTCGCTTTGTCCGGGCCGGGCAGGCCCCGCTTCACTTTTTGGCCGGTGTGAAAATTTATCCCCAGCGCATCGTGCCACGCCCACCAATACAGATAATCCACGCTCCACAATGACGCGGTGAAAGTATCGCTCGCGCCAACCGCACCACCGAGGCTGTAGCTGTTGGCTTCCTCAAGGCGATAGCCGGTTCCCTTGGCTTTCGCCGCAGGCACAAAGACGTCGTAGAATTTCTGGTAGACTTGGTACAGGTCGGGCGACAGGAGCCGCGCACGCGAGCCGGCGTAATCAGTCAATTTATCACCATCTCCGCCTGGATAATAATGCTGGGTCAGGAAGGCCAGGTGGTCCCAACCGCCCATGTCATGGGCAAAAAGCTTCGAAAACTCCACACCCTGCTGCCGGGGGCTCGGCCCGCAGAATTTTGCGTCCGGCACGTAGTCCGGCGACAGGATGACCGCGGTGAACTTTTTCCATTCCTCGAGATAAGCGGGATATTTCCAGGGCTTGTCCGGCTCGTTTCCGACCGTGAAACAGGAAACGTGGTCCCGGTAATGGTCCATGACATACTTCGCGACTCCGGCGGCCGCCGCGGGGCTGTTGCCCTGCATCCGCACCGTATAGATCACCTTGGCATCGGCGGCCTTGGCAAAGCCAAAAAGGCTGTCGATGTCGGGTGTGTCGGGGATGGGAACCGTCGCTCTTTCCGCCGTGTTGCCGCCGACGCGCAGATGGCTTACCCCAAGCGTTTTGAAGGTGCGGATGAGCGGCTCATTGCCCGGGCTGAAATAATGTTTCCCGGTGGCGGCGTTGGGAAGGACCGTCTTGATTTCGTAACTCAACCCGCAGAAATCGGCAGGCACAACCCGCCCGGGATGGGCGAGGTCCACCTGCAAAGCAACCGGCGATTGCGCGCGCAGGGTTGCGGTCGAAAGACAAAGCGTAAGCGAGAAGCCAAGGGCGAGCAGCCGGCCCGTCAGGAATTTTGTTATCATTTAATGTTTAGTTGTGATTGAAAGCGGGCTGGCTCACTTCGCTGGCAGCTCGATCACGGCCGCGGACGCCGCCGGGACAACAACGGTCACGGAGCCATCTTGGGCAACGGCCGGCAGATCCGACCACTTTCCACCCCAACTTCCGTCTTCCATTATCCCCGCTCCTCCGATCGTGATGCCTCCGACCGCCGTGATATCCCCCCCAGGAGCGGACATGAAGATGATTTTGCCGCCGGCTCCAGGCCGTCCGGAATTAATGGTCAGCTTTGCCGGGTGGCCCTTGGCGCCAAATTCCTTGTTCAGAACCGTAATGAATAGCGCCTGATCGGAAGCGAGCGTGCCGTAAGCGGCGAGGTTCAGGTGGTCCGGATTGGCGGTGACATTGACCGGCACCAGGCGGCCCTGGCCTCCCAGGTTGAACAGCTTCATGCCGTATCCCATTGGTAACACTTTGATGCCATTCGGCAACAACGTCAAAGGGGTGTAGAGATTCGGCCGGTTCGGGCCGGACACGCCTCGCGGCTCTTTTTGACCGGCATGAAAATTGACCCCGAGCGCATCGTGCCACGCCCACCAATAAAGATAATCCACGCTCCATAACGACGCGGCGAAAGTATCGCTCGCGCCAGCCGCACCGCCACGGCCATAGCTGTTGGTCTCCTCCAGGCGATAGCCGGTTCCCTTGGCCTTCGCCTCAGGCACAAAGGCATCATAAAATTTCCGATAACCTTGGTACAGGCCAGGCGACAGGAGAAGCCTGCGCTCCTTCGCGGGATCGGTGACTTTATCACCGTCCCCGCGCGGATAATAATGCTCGGTCACGTAAGCCAAGTGGGCCCAACCGCCCATGTCGTTGGCGAAAAGCCTGGCAAACTCCACCTTCTGGTGCCGGGCGCTCGGCCCGCAGAATTTCGCATCCGGTGCACAATCCGGTGACAGGATGGCGGCGGTGAATTTTTTCCATTCCGCGAGGTAATCGGGATATTTCCAGGGTTTATCCGGCTCGTTTCCCACCGTGAAACAGGAAACGCGGTCCCGGTAATGATCCATGACATATTTCGCGGTTCCGGCGGCAGCCGCCGTGGTGTTGCCCTCCAGCCGCAAGGTGTAGAGTACTTTGACCTCGGCGGCCTGGGCAAAGCCGAAAAGGCTGTCGATATCGGGTTCGCCAGGGATGGCGACACTTGGCCTTTCTGCAGTGTTGCCGCCGACGCGCAGATGTTTCACGCCAAGCGTCTTGAAGGCACTGACCAGCGGCCCGTTGTCCGGGCTGAAATAATACTTTTTCGTGGTGTCGTGCCGGAGAACCATTTTGATCTCGTAACTCAACCCGCAGAAATCGGCCGGCACGACCCGCCCGGGATGGGCAAGGTCCACCTGCAACGCGACGGGCGATTGCGCGCGCAAAGTTGCGGCCGAGAGACAAAGCGTGAGCAAAAAGCCAAGGGAGAGCAGCCTGCGCAAAAGTGATTTTGCCTTCATTTTTTGCTGTAACTCAAGATCGCGCGCCCGCCATGAATCATTGGCCCGCCGCCACATTCTGGCCTGGTTGATCCGCCGCCATCGGCTTGTAGAGCAGCGCCAGGCGGCTGGCCTTCCATCGCAGGAGCAGCCCGACGCCGACGATCATGCCGCCGGAGAAAATGAAACATAGCCGTCCGCCCAACGGATTGGGAATCGCCGCGAGCAGCATGATGAAGCCTCCATAGGGAAGGCATAACTTGGACAGGGTCTGCAATTGAGCCATGTCCATCAGCTTGGCTTGCGCGGGATCGGAGAGGACGGGCGTGTGCAGCCGCTCGAAAAACTCCTCTTCCTGCTTATTATATTCCGCCGGATTGAACCGGGCGAACAGCGCCGTTCCCAGAAACCAAAGTGAACCCACGACCACGTTTATAACGGTGCTGCCGATCAGGGTGTAGTCCGCAATTTCTTTCGGCTGGATCGGGGAATGGAGCCCGATCAATCCGGCCATCGTTGACAACCGGGCAGCCATTTGGTCGGGACTAACGGAGGAGTGGAGCCCGACCAGTCTCGGGAAAAATGCCGGGTCCACATAGTTGTAAAAGAGAAACGACGTCAGGAATCCAACGCAAACCGTGCTCCAGCCGGCCCAGGACGGCGTCCGCTTGATGAAAATGCACCAGATCAGCGGCAGAATGAACGGCAAGGCCACCATGGAGCTAAACTGGTTCATGATATCAAATATGCCCAACTGGGATTTTGAAAAAGCGTAGGTCACAAGGATGATGAGGATGCCCAGCACAAACGAGGCGACTTTGCTCGCAATCATGTATTCTGTTTCCTTCGCATGCTTGCGGAGGACAGGCATGTAGAAGTTCCGGACGAAAATGCCCGCGTTCTTGTTCAGGCCTGTATCCATGGTGGCCATCGTCGAGGCGAAAATTGCGCTCATCATCAGGCCGATCATCCCGACCGGCATGCATTTGAGCCCGATGGCCACATAGGCTCCCTCGCTTATATTCTTCAGGCCGTGCAGTTGCGGAATGACCGAAAGATCCGGATAGAGGATCGCGGCGGCCATGGGCGGAATGAACCAGATGATGGGGCCGACGATAAAAAGGATGGCCGCCAACAGGGAAGCCTGGCTCGCGTTCCTGGTATCCTTCGCGCACAAAAACCGGTCCGCATCCTTCATGTTATTGGTCGTGCAGACCTGTTTTATGAAAATAGCCACGATCCAAAACATCACGAGGGGCAGGCGGTGGGTTTCCGACAGGCTCGTGTAGTGAGAGGGGAAATGCTGTACGAACGCCGTCACGCCGTGGAAAAATCCGCCGCCGCCAAATTTATCGCCGACCGCATAGATGGACAGCACCGCCGCCGCCAAGGTGAGGCACGTGAGGAGCAGCATCTGCAGGAAGGCGGACGCCACGACGGCCCACGCCCCGCCGAAGAAAGCGACAATCAGCACGACCAGCCCCACTCCCACGATGGTCAGGGTCATGTTCATTCCGAACACGACGGCGACAAAGGTGCTGACCGCCATGAGCCAGATGGCGGCGTAGGCGATGCCGATGGGGATCCAGACCCAGGTGAAAAACTGTTCGTTGAATTTGCCGAACCGGTCCCGGATGCCTTCCATGGGTGTCACGACGCGCATCTGTCGGAATTTTCCGGCGGTCCAGAGCGCGGCCACGAGATAGCCAAGGCCATTGCCAAAATAAATCGCCAGCACAAGGGGCCCGTCCACATAGGCCTTGCTCGCCGCCCCCGTGAACGTCCACGAACTGAACTGGGACATGAAGGCCATGGCACCCACCATCCACCAAAGCATGTTGCCGCCGCCGCGGAAGAAGTCGCTCGAGTTCTTGCTGAACTTGCTAAAGACCGGCCCGAGGCACGCGATGAAACAGAGGTAGATCGCGATTACGGCATAATCATAATGGCTCATTGAGTGCCTTCAGTCTGGATTTTCCCCGAGCTTTCGAGGACAAACCACTTCTTTCCATCTTTGGAGACCCGCGCCACTACGATGGGGCCGGAAAACTTCTTGCCGTTAAGCGAGACCTTCACGTCCTGGATTTCGCCGATCTGCAGGAACGCTCGTTCGTTGTCGTAGAAAACGATTTCAGCCGCATTGCCCTTGAGCTTGAACCCCTTGACCAGGCCGGCGAGTTTCTTGATGGAATCCGTACCCACGCGGCCGCAAACCATGGACGCCAGGTAGAACTTTTCCTGCGTGCCGTTTTCGAAACCGAGCACGGGAACCACGCTCTGGCGATAACGGACGTTGGATCCATTGATATCGTCGGCAAACGGAAGCGCATGCACTTGCTTGGTGTAGCCGTGCAGATTCCGGATAAAGGTCAGCTTCCCGTCTATGTAGGCAGCCTCCGCACCCTTGATCGACACGGTCTTGGCCGCCCCTTTGTCGAACCCGAGCGGATAGCCGCCTTCCTGGAACACCACGGACGGCTTCTTCGTTTCGACCTGGTGCAGGTTGATCATGAAATCGTCCTTCACCAGGATGGAGGTGTGGATGATGCCGTCCTTGTCGACGTCGTAGAGCGGATATTTTGAAGCGGCGAAATTCTTTTCGCAGTAGAGAGGCGTCATCTCCCAGCGCTGGCGGAAATTGATTCCGTCGGCGGAGAACTGAAGGATGTTGTCGCAGTTGTAGTTCTTGTAGATCAGCCGGGACTCGTAACTGAAGATGGAGGAGTAGGCGAACTTGGTGTACTTGGCGTTGTATTCCGGTTTGTCGTGGTAGGACTTCTGGTTGATCAGCTGGACGTGGCCGGTTTTTTTGTCCCCGACCATCAACAAGCCCGCGCTGTGCAGCGGCACGGAGAAGCTTTCGCGATGGATCGGCAGTTTTTCCTCCTTCACTTTCCAGAACGGATCGTCCGGCTGGATCATCAGCATATTGAACGCCTTGGCCGCCCAGTAGGGCGAGCCGCCGCAGGAGTAGTGCTCCAGGATTTCGGCACACGGCCGCAGGAAACCCATCGAGAGATGGTTTTGCTCGGTCAGGATTTCATTCGAGAAAAAGAACTTCATCACGCCGTTGCAGAGCGTCTTGACCTCGCCGGCCGGGATGTCGAGGCAGCCGAGGTGCTGGCCGAGCGCGAGCGGCGAGAGGAAACCGAAGCGGTAAATCATCGAGCGGCCGAAGCAGGGCACGCTGCCGTCACCGGCATAGAAATAACGAAGGTCGCGGGCAAAAAGGCGCGCCCGTTCCTTGTGTTTTTCCGCAAGATCGGGTTTCGAGTCCCCGTCCAGGATGACCCAGATCAGGTAATAATAGAGAAACCCCCAGGGGTTGTAGTAATCGATGCGGTTGATGTGGCCGTCGCGATACCAGCCGTCGCCGATGTACATGTGATCGCAGGCCAGCAGGTACCGGTCGATCTGTTCCTGCGAATACGGCATGCCCAGTTTCTTCAGGACGGCGTTGGTCACGACCCCGAAGAGCATCCAGTTGTTGTTGTGATACTTCACCTTCGTGCACTGGTACATGTAGTCGGCGACCTGTTTCTGCTCCGTCGCTGAAAACTTGTCCCAGACCAGGCTCTTGGAGAGATAGAGGCCCCAGGCCAGCGCCGCCATCTCGACCAGATGTTGCGCATAATCGACGATGTCACCCCAGTATTCAGGATGCTTGGGATCGGTGCCCGCAAGGATGCCTTTGCGGTAAAAACCGGCGACGTCCACCTTCGATCCCTGCCATGAATAGGCCCCGGTTTTGGAGCTGTTCATCCACGGGCCGGCCATGATCAGCGAGCGGCTGAATCCTTCCAGTTCGTCGGCCAGGAGCCCATGATGGCTGCGCGGCCCGGGAATGCGCTGGCGCGCACACGCCGGCGACGCGCTGTCCACAATTCCTTTCATCAGCGCATAGAACGTTTCCTCCCAATGATTGCGGGTCCACCCCGTGAGAGGGGAAACCGTGCGGTTGAAGGGGGTTTTGAGGATCAGCTTTTTCATGGACAGGGACGGGCTTTTTTTTGGGGGGTTACTTGCGCAGCTTGAACGGATCGTGATTGGACAGCGGCCAGGAACCTTCCGCTTTGATGGTGCCGAGTAACACCGCCTTGGCCGTGCGCATACCGTCGGGCGTAAGGTTCATATTGAGCACGATGGTTTTGGCCGAGGGGATAAGCCCGGCGATGTCCTTGATGCAATAGGGGGTGTTGGTGATCAAGACCACCGGGTAGCCCTGGTCGATCAGCGCTTTGACATAGGCGTTCGGTTTCTCCTGCCGGTCATAATAATTGGTGCAGAGGATGAGGTCAAATTTGTTGGCTTTGACGAACTTCATGACGCCTTCCTCATCCTTGGCGTCGAGGCCGAACTTGGTCTCGTAGGTCTGGAGCGAAGGCCAGTCCTGCTCCATCAATTGGGAAAACAGCGCGGGATGGTCGTAAGCGTCATTGGGCGTCTTGATCGAGTACTGCTGGTTGATGAGCAGCACTTTCTTTTTCTTGTCCAACGGCAGCGCGCCGAGTTCGTCCTTCACGACGAGAATGGCCTTCTGCGCGGATTTCTTCGACGTCTCGATGACGATCGGATCCGAGTACGGCACCGCCGCCTTGGCAGCGTCCACCATGCCCATCTTATCGAACATGCCGTATTGTTTCTTGATCCGCAAAATGCGACGGACTTTGTCGTCGAGCTCCTCGGATTTGATTTTTCCTTCCTCGACCCATTTTTTGATGGTGTGGAACATTTCGCCGCGCCACTGGTTCTCGGCTTTCATCAGGATGACGTCGGCCCCGGCGTCGAGCGCGCGGGCGCACGCTTCGCCGATTCCGTAACGATCGATGAGCGCGCCCATCGTGATGCTGTCGGTCGTGATCATGCCTTCGAACCCGAGCTGGTCGCGCAGGATGCCGGTAACCACCTTGCGAGAGACGGTTGAAATCTGGTCGGGATCAATGTGCGGATAAATGCAGTGGGCCACCATGATGGAGTCGATGCCCGCCTCGATGAGGCGCTTGTAGGGATACAACTCGATCTTGTTGAAACGGTCGCTGTCCACCTTGAGCATGGGACAGGCATGGTGCGCGTCCGTTGCAGAGTCGCCGCGCCCGGGGAAATGTTTCGCGGCGGCAATCACGCCGTTTTCCTTGAAGCCCTTGAGCATGGCGATGGCATACTCCGCCACGACTTCGGGATCGTCGCTGAAGGCGCGGTAGCCGATCTCGGGATTGTTCGGATTGATGTTCACGTCGACGACCGGCGAATGGATCATGTCGAGGCCGGACGCTTTCATCTGCTTGGCAATGCAGCAGGCAATCTGGTACGCCGTTTCAGGGCTCTTGCTGGCCACCATTCCCATGTTGGAGGCGTACTGCACGACACCGCCGCGGGTGAAATCCCGGCTCGTGTCGCCTTCCTGGTCGATGACCATGTGCAGCGGGATCGCCGGAGAACGTTGCGCGGCAAGCCGGCGCAGTTCGTTGAGCATCTCCGCATATTGCTCCGGGGTGGTATAAGGCGGCAGGCCGCCGGTGGCGATCTTCTGCATCGACGGCACGAAGCCGGCGTCGAGTTCCTGCTTCTTGGCCTTCTCGTCGCTGAAATAGCTGAACATCCGCGTGAACGGCGAGAGCCGGATCCCGCTGCAATGGTAGCGCGTGATGGCTTCGCGAAGGTCGTTGGTGATGACGGTTCCCGACATGCCGACGACGACGCATTGGCCAATTTTTTGTTCGAGCGACATTCCGCTCAGGATGGCTTCAATCCAGGACTCTTTTTTCATAATTATAAGTTAAATTGCGGCCCGCAGTTTTGTTTCAATTGACACCTGGTCTCGGGGTGAAGGAGGACAGGGGTAGTTTTCCAAAAACGACGATTTATGCAGCCTGAAAAGTCGGCGTCAAGCTTCACCTCTGAGATACGCCTACGAAAGTCGCCGGTGTGAAGTTGGCATAATGCACTCTATTCGACGGCATCATACCTGGCTTGGCCGGCAGCCAGCGAAACCGAGATTTCATTTGATTGTCGCGGCACTTCGGTGCCTATTTGCCGGCCTCGATATCTAATTTTTATGAACGACCCGCAAATTCTCAAAGACCTCAAGCCGGCGAAAGAGTTTTTCATCGGCATCGACTCGGACGGCTGCGTTTTCGATGTGATGGAGCTCAAGCACAAAGAATGCTTTGCGCCGATGTTCATCAAACATTTCCGCCTCCAGACGGTCAACAAGTACGCCCGCGAAGTCTGGGACTTCGTCAACCTGTATTCGAAATCACGCGGCGCCAACCGGTTTCAGGCCCTTGCGCAGGCCCTGAACCTCCTCCGCGCACGCAAGGAAGTCATCGCCCGCGGGGTCGCCGTGCCCGACACCGCAGAGCTGGAAGCATGGATGGCCCGGTCGAAAAATCTCAGCAATGCCTCGCTCAAAAAGGAGGTCGAAGGCGGCAACCAGGCGCTCGCACCCGCGCTGGCCTGGTCCCAAGGACTCAACCAGATGGTTGAAGAGCTCGATGCCAGCGTCCCGCCCTTCCCTTTCGTCCGCGAGTGTTTGCAAAAGATGGTTCAACACGCCGACGTCCTCGTCGTCTCCCAGGCGCCATGCGAAACGCTGGCGCATGAATGGAAGGAGCATGGCCTCGATCAGTACGTGCGCGTTCTCGCCGGGCAGGAACTGGGCACCAAGGATGAGCACATCCGGCTCGCCGCCGGCGGGAAGTATCCGACCGACCGCATCTTGATGATCGGCGACGCGCCGGGAGACCTGAAAGCCGCCCGCAGCAACCAAGCGCTTTTCTATCCCATCGTACCCGGACGTGAAGAAGCTTCATGGGAAAAGCTTTTGAAGGAAGGCTTGGATCGCTTCCTGGCTGGCACTTACGCCGGCGCTTACGAGGCCAAGTTGATCCAGGAATTCGACGCCTCGCTCCCGGAAAAGCCGAACTGGTAGCCTTCGAAACCGCCATTCTCTCCACCCTCGGGTGTGCCTTCTAAATTGGCGAGGAGCCCGCCGGGCTTCGCCACGGGCTCCTTAACAAATGCCTCCACCATTTGTGTCGACACAACCCGGAACTTTTCGGGCAAAAACTCGAAAAAACGTCCATCGCTGCCAGCCCGGTGCTGAAGGCGCAGCCGGTGCGGGCCAGGCAGCGGCGAAGAAAACGTAACTTAATAATTATTGCATCGAACGCATAATTATTAAATATGCCCGGCATGCCCCGCCCCGCAGTCAAAGTGTCGCAGCAGCAGCTGGCCAAGGAGCTGGGCATTTCGCAGGCCCTGGTTTCGCTCGTGCTCAACGGCCACAAGCAAGGCATTAACGAAAAGACTTACGCGCGCGTCTGGCGGCATGCGTTGAAACGCGGCTATCAGCCGAAAGGCATGAGCCTGGCGCAATCGACGCAGCAAAGCCAGGTGGGGGTGATCCTGCGCTTCCCACTGCAGTTGAGCACGCCGAGCATGTACTTTGGCCACGTGCAACAGGGAATGCATGCGGCGCTTGAGACGCAGGGATTCACGACGGTTTACCTCGGCTCGGAGGGCAACCTTGAAGCGGCAAAATTGCAACGGTCCTTCCAGTCGGGACATCTCTTCCGTGGCGTGGTGCTGCTCGGCGAGGTTGCGCAGCCGTTTCTGGACGAACTGCGCGCCTTGGAGCGTCGCATTGTGGCAGTCTCCGCGCGCTATCCCGGCATTTGCCACTCGGTGGTGGGCAACGACCCACAGGCGCTCGACATGGTCGTGCGGCATTTGCACGAGCTTGGGCACCGGCGCATCGGCTGGCTGGGCGGCAATGTCGGCCTCGGCCGGCATGAAGCGCGTTTCAGCGCGTTCCACACCGCGCTCACGCAGGCGGGCCTCGCCCTTGATGAACGCTACGTCGTCAAACTCAAGCAAGCCGACCGCGCCGAGGGCTCGGAAGCGGTGTACGCGCTGCTGCCGCATGCCAAGCGGGGCGATTTCCCCACGGCCTTTGTCTGTTACAATTGCCTGATGGCCGCTGGCGCCGTGCGCGCATTGGTTCGCGAGGGCTGGCGCGTGCCGCACGACATCAACCTGGCCGGCGCCGATGCACCGCCCCATCTGCCTTTTGCCGACGCGCCCAAAATCACCGGCGCAGGCACCGATCCCGTCAAACTGGGTGAGGCCGCCGCGCGCCTTGTCTTGGGAAGCCTTGGCACGGAAGACGAGAGCTTTACCGATTTGATCTTGTCCGCACAATTTAGCCTTGGCGAGACGACCGGCCCGGCGGCGGGCTAATATTATACCTATATTGAAACGGGGGGTTGCTTCCGTTGCCTTACCGCAGGTGATTCGCGACAGGATGCGGGGCGACCATCATCTCGTCCTTGACGCTCCCAGCGTGGAGATAGAGTCTCATCAGGTTCTACCCCTGATGAACCCCATCGACTACGCGGTGCTAGGCTTCTACTTCGTCTACTTGCTGGCGATCAGCTGGGTTTGCCGCAAGTTTGTGCACAATGTAAGCGACTACTTCCGCAGTGGCGGGCAGGTGGTGTGGTGGATGGCGGGCGGCTCGGTCTTCATGCTGTCGATCAGCGCATGGACATTCACCGGCGCGGCGAGCCGGGCCTATGGCGACGGCTGGCCGATCATGCTGATTTACCTCGCCAACATCGTCGGTTTCCTGATGAACGCGCTGTATTTCGGACCGCGCTTCCGCCAGTTGCGCGTCGTCACCGCGATGCAGGCGGTGCGCGCGCGCTTCGGCGCGCGCAACGAGCAGTTTTTCACCTGGCTTACCTTGCTGGTGCGCACCATCTACGCGGGCATCTGGCTCTGCTCGCTCGGCGTGTTTTTTTCCGCCGCTTTCGGAGAGGATGTCATGCCGACAATTTTGCTCGCAGGCGGCACGGTCATGGTGGTCTCGCTGCTCAGCGGAAGCTGGGCCGTGGTGGCCAGCGATTTCATCCAAGTGCTTATCCTTATGCCCGTGACGCTCGTGACGATGGTGTTTACGGTGGCAAGACTGGGCGGGCCGGTGGAGCTTGTACACAAGCTCTCCGCCACCCGGCTGGATTTCCACAAGCTTTTTTCCGACGATTTCCTGCTGCTCTGGGGCGTGGCCATCCTCTTCAAGCAGTTCGTCTCGACCAATAATCTCACGGAAGCGCCCCGCTATATCTGTGTGAAGGACAGCCGCCATGCCCGCTGGGCGGCCTTGCTCGCCGCCGCATTGATGCTGATGGGCAGCATTGTCTGGTTCCTGCCCCCGATGGCGGCATCCCTCATTCATCCCAATATTGCCGGCGTTTATCCGAAGTTGCTGCATCCGGAGGAAGGGGCCTATTTTGCCATGGCCACTTCGATCCTTCCCGTCGGTATGGTGGGTCTGCTGGTCACCGGCATCTTCGCCGCCACCATGTCGGCGATGGACGCGGGACTGAACAGCAACTCGGGCTTCTTCGTGAAGAACTTCTATCAAGTCGTCCTGCGCCCGAAAGCCACCGACCGCGAGATGCTCTTTGCCGGGAAAATCACCACCCTCGTGCTGGGCCTGCTCGTCATCCTGCTGGCCGTGTTCCTGAGCCAGCGACCCATTCTCTCGCTTTTTGAGCTCTACCTCAATTTCAGCATCCTAGTGACACTGCCCCAGGCGATGCCATTGGTGCTGGGCCTTTTCATCCGGCGGACGCCAGCTTGGTCAGGCTGGAGCACTTGGCTGGTCGGCTTTTGCACTGGCTACGAGACGCGCCAGCACTTTACGCTGGCTTGGGCGATGCAAACTTTTAGTCCACTGCATCTTAATCCCAACCGGTGGGAAGCGCAGAACTGGAGCCAAGCCATTGCCGCCATAATGATCATGGGAGTTTGCACCGCGTGGTTCTGCTTCACCCGGTTTTTCTACAATCGGGAATCCGCATCGTATAAGGCGGCGGTCGAGGAATTTTCGCGGAACATCGAGACGCCCGTCAATTACGACAAGGAGGAAGCGAGCGCAGCGACCGACAACAAACAATCCCGGCTTATTGGCTGGCTGTGCATGCCCTACGGGGCGCTGGTCTGCCTGCTCTCACTCGTCCCCAATCCGCTCCCTGGGCGGCTCGCGTTTATTTTTTGCGGCGGAATTGTCGTGCTTGTCGGCACCGCCCTCGTCCGCCACTCAAAAAAAATTCCCCCCGGCCGTACGGCCATAACGCCACTCCCTGTCTCCATTCTCGCCGCCATTACTCCAGCCGAGAGGGAGGACTTTCTGCCCGGGCCACTGTTCACCGAAGCCCGCGGGATCGCCGCGGATTTTCGCCTGATCGACCCCGAGAAAATCAGCCCAGCGGATTTTTATCGTGAACTGGCTGCGGCCAATCCGGAAATCCTGGTCGGTTGCTGGAAGACGCCCCTGCTCCCGGCCGTGCTCCCGCCGCGTTTGCGCTATCTTTGTTATCTCGCCGGCTCGCCTAAAAAACTCATCACCCGCGCGCACATCGAGCGCGGGCTGCTGGTCACCAACTGGGGCAACTCCATCAGTCGCGTCGTGGCCGAGTGCGCCCTGCTCCATATCCTCTCCTGCCTTCGGCGCACGTGCTTCTGGATCACCACCATCCACCATGAAGGTGGGTGGAAAAATGGCGACCCCCAGATCAGCTCGCTTTTTGGCCGCCGCATCGGCCTGCACGGCTTCGGCTCGGTGGCGCGTGAACTGGTCCTGCTGCTCCGGCCATTCTGCGTGACGATTTCCTCCTTTGCGCCGGATATCACGGCCGCGACTGAAAAAGAATTTGGCATCACCCGCGCCCACTCGCTCGATTCGCTTTTTGCCGACAACGAAATCATTGTGGAACTCGCGCCGCTTATCCCGGCCACGGTGCGTTGTGTGACCGAGCGCCACCTGCGGCTCATTCGTCCCGGCGGGGTGTTTGTCAACGTGGGCCGCGGCCAGATCGTGGACGAAGAAGCCCTCGTGCGGGTTGCCCGCGAAGGCAATATTTTCATCGGGCTTGATGTTTTCTCCGTCGAGCCA
>DATMNP010000163.1:0-30069 GCA_035568935.1 Opitutaceae bacterium
TCACTTCACCGATGCCCTCCCCCGAAACGGACGAGGCACAAAAACAAAATAACAAGGAACACCATCATCCCGATGGCCAGGAATGCACCGTTTAGAAGTTGGGCTCCTTCCAGGCTCAATTTGTAGCGGGGCACCTTGAGCCGATTGGAATAACCTGTGACCTGAACTTTCTCCGGCGAATCGAGATCCGCCTTGAAGGCCGCGGCGGATTGATAGCGGTCGTCCGGCCGGCGTTGCATCGCATGCAGGACAATCTCCTCCGCCTGCGGCGAAATCGCAGGGCTCAAACTGCGCGGGGAAACCGGATCGCCCGAAGTCCGCCAGCGGACGGAAGCCCAATGATCCTCGCTTTCAAAGGGAAGCTTGCCGGTCAGCATCTCGAACAGCATGGCGCCAAGGGTGTAAACATCGGTGCGCGCATCCGTGCGTTTGCCTTTGACCTGCTCGGGCGCCATGTACTGCGGAGTTCCAAAAATTGGCACAAAGGGACTGAAAAGCCCGCGGCGCGCGGAAACGCAGGTGGCCAGCCCGAAATCCATGACGCGCAGCGTCCGGTCGGAGCATATCATGATATTGGAAGGCTTGAGGTCGTTATGGATGATCCCGCTGCCATGCATGTGCTGCACCGCCTCGCAGATAACGCCCGCGATCTTGAGCGCGTCTCCTTCCGGCAGCAGTCGCTGTTTGTGAATAATGTAATCCAAGGTGCAGCCGCGCAAATACTCGGTGACGATGTAGGCCCGGCTCTTGTTTTCCACCGGGATGAACTTCAACAAGCACGGATGGTTGAGCTTTAGCCCGATCTCTTCCTCCCGGCGAAATTGCGCGTAATGGGCGGGGTCGCTTTCGAATTTCAGGAACGGAATCTTTACCACCACGTCCTGGCGGCGATGGTCCATATCTTCGGCCCGATACAGGGTCGCCATGCCGCCGCTATAGATGTCCTCCAGGATGTAGAACCGGCCATCGAGAACATCGCCCCGGCGCAACTCCGGCTTCGGACCCGGCACGGCCACCGGTTCCGGCAAATCCTGGCAGCACGTGACGTTCTCCAATGGACGCGCCGTCGTGTCCGGAGAAAAAGAGGCGGTGTTTGGGCCAGCGGCGTCCAGATACATCCGTTCAGCATAGTAAGGGCCACGGTGGAAATATAAGTAATTAAAACCCAAGCCAAACGCATTAAAATTTCATTAACCTGCCCATGAACCGTGAGCCAAAAGCCCTGTCAAAAGGTCGATCAAGGCCATCGTCGGTACGCTCAGCCGTTCAAAGAAAATTCCCATTCTGCTGCTTGCCATGCGCACCAAGACCGCGCTACGGTGGTTCCGCATGGATTTCCCGCACTGTGTTTGGCGCCGCGCGTTTGTCTGGCGACGTGAAACAACCCCTTCGAACAACCGCCTGCGCCGCCACCCATGAGCAACCCATTTATCGCCACCCGGCCGGTCAGCAACGATCCCTCCACCCTGCCGGCTTCATTGGAGGAAACGCCCACGTGTTCGCCCAACTCGTCACCGGCCGAATACTGGCATTTTATCTCCGCATTTTTGCGCCGTCCGTTTACCGTGGGAGCCGTCGCCCCCAGTTCCCCGGCCCTGGCCAGGGCCATGGTGCCACCGAACGACTTGAAATCCGCGCAACTCGTCGTCGAATTGGGCGCAGGCACCGGCGCGATCACCCAGGAAATTCGGCACCGCATTTCACTCAACACCGAACTCGCGGCCTTCGAGCTGCACCCGGACGCCGCCGAGTGCCTGCGCAAGAAATTTCCCGGCATCCAGGTCATCCACGACACCGCTGAAAACCTGCGCCAACATCTCGACCGCCTTGGCCACCGCTATGCCGATTGCATCATCTCCGGCCTGCCTTGGAGCATGATGTCCGACCAGTTGCAGAACCGGATTCTCGACGCCGTGCTCGCCACGCTGCACCCCGAAGGCGTGTTCAGTGCCATGGTCTACCTGCATTCGAAAGGGCTGCCGTCCTCCAATAAATTCAAGCGCAAGCTTGAGGCGCGCTTCGGCCGGATCACCGCCAGCCCGATCGTCTGGGGCAACCTGCCCCCTGCTTTCGTTTATTACTGCGAAGAGCCGAGGCAGCCCACCGCTCCTTAAATTGCGGCGAGTCGGAAGGTGGAGCGTGTCGTCCCGACGCGCTCAATGTAGCCGGCCTCGCTGAGGCCGGTGTCCGCCTCCGCCAAGGCTATGGCGGACAAGCCGGGGTCAGCGACCCCGCCTACAAAATGAAATTTCTCGTGTCCGGAATGAAAGAAATATGAGCGCGTCGGGACGACACGCTCCGCCTAGACTCGCCTACAGGAGCCATCGGCCACTGGGTTGACGGGGCTCCCGTCGCCTCTATTCTTATGGTTTTTGTTCGATGAAATTCACGCCCGCCAAACCGCCGCTCACCGGCGAGACGCTCGATTCGCTCGCAGAAAAACTCCGGGCGGGCGGCGAGCCGGCGTTTCGCGCGAAGCAGATCCTCGAGTGGGTTTACAAGAAGCGCGCGCGTTCATGGGACGAGATGACCAACCTTTCGAAACCGCTGCGCAGCTGGCTCGACCAGACTTTCGACCTCATGCCGGCCGCGCTCGTGTTCAACCAGCAGTCGCACGACATCACCGACAAGCTGCTGCTCGAGCTGGGCGACCACTCGTTGATTGAGACCGTCATCATCCGCGCGCCGCAGGAAGGCGTCGGCCTCGACCATTCGCGCAAGACCATCTGCATCTCCACCCAGGTCGGCTGCGCCATGGCCTGCGTGTTTTGCGCGAGCGGCCTGGCCGGCTTCAAACGCGACCTGAACGCCGGCGAGATCGTTGCCCAGCTCCTGCAGGTCTGCTACCGCGAGGACGCGCGCACGCCGCGCGCCCATTCCGAGCTGGCCTCGTTCGACAACATCGTCGTCATGGGCATGGGCGAACCGCTGGCCAACTACGACGCGCTGCTCCGCGCGCTCGCCATCATCAACGCCAGCTGGGGCCTCGGTTTCGGTGCGCGCCGCATCACGATTTCCACCAGCGGCCTCGTGCCGAAGATCCTGCAGCTCGCCGAGGAAGAACTCGGCTTCCGCCTCGCCATCTCGCTTCACGGCGCGACCGACGAGGTGCGGGAAAAAATCATGCCGGTCAACAAGGCCTACCCGCTCGCCAAGCTTCTGCCCGCGGTGAAAGCCTTCAGCGAAAAACACGGCCGCATGGTCACGCTTGAGTTCATCCTGATCGATAGTGTGAACGATTCGCTCGAGCAGGCCCAGCTCTTGCGCGACATCGCCCGCGACCTGCACGCCCACGTGAACCTGATCCCCTACAACACCGTTGAGGGCCTGCCGTGGAAACGCCCCTCGATCACGCGCCAGGAACGTTTCGCCGACATCCTGCGCGACGCGCGCCTGTCCGTGACGCTCCGCCGCGAAAAAGGCCACGACATCGACGCCGCGTGCGGACAATTGCGGTTGAAAACAGAAAAGGAGAGGATCTCCGCAGCCGCCGTATGAAGACCGATGCGGTTCCAATCATACCTGCCACTGAAAACAAGGCTTCGTCCACGGCGATGGCCGTTCTTTTTGCCATCAGCTGCGGCCACCTGCTCAACGACACGGCCCAGTCCTTGCTTCCGGCGATTTATCCGCTGCTCAAGACTTCGCTGCAGTTGAATTACTCGCAGATCGGCCTGATCACGCTGGCCTTCCAACTCACCGCCTCGCTGCTGCAGCCTTTGGTCGGCGTGTACACCGACCATCACCCCCAGCCATTCTCGCTCGTCGCCTCCATGGTCATTACCCTGGTCGGCCTGGTTCTTTTTTCCGTCGCAGGCACGTTTGAATTTGTCCTCCTTTCCGCCGCGTTGATCGGCCTGGGCTCGGCCATTTTCCACCCGGAGGCCTCGCGCGTGGCGCGCATGGCGTCGGGCGGACGGCACGGTTTTGCGCAGTCGCTTTTTCAGGTGGGCGGCAACACCGGCACCGCGATCGGGCCGTTGCTCGCACTGGTGATCATCGCCCATGGCGGACAATCCCGGGTCGCGTGGTTCACCGCGCTTCCGCTGCTGGGCATCGGCCTGCTCGGCCGGGTCGGCCGCTGGTATCGCAACCGCCTCGCCCATTTGCAGGCCAACCCCGCCGGCCACGGCGCCATTCCCTCGCCCGCTTTCAGCCGGGGCAAGGTGATCACGGCGGTCTTCATCCTGGCCGCGCTGATTTTCTCAAAATACTTCTACCTCGTCAGCATCACCAACTATTACATGTTTTACCTGATCGATAAATTCCACGTCTCGGACCAGGCCGCGAAATTATATCTCTTCCTGTTTCTCGCCGCCGTGGCCGCGGGCACGTTCATGGGCGGCCCGGTTGGCGACCGCATCGGGCGGAAATATGTGATCTGGGTGTCGATCCTCGGCGTCGCGCCGTTCACCCTGCTGCTGCCTTACGCGAACCTGTTCTGGTGCGCCACGCTGACCGTCGTGATCGGGCTCGTGCTGGCCTCGGCCTTCTCGGCGATTTTGGTTTATGCGCAGGAATTGATTCCCAACCGCATCGGGCTGATCTCGGGGATATTTTTTGGATTCGCCTTCGGCATGGCCGGCATCGGCGCCGCCGTGCTCGGGAAGCTCGCCGACCACACCAGCATCACCTACGTCTTCCACGTCTGCTCCTTCCTGCCGCTGATCGGCCTGCTGACCGCGTTTCTGCCCCACCTGGAAAAAAAGCCCGCGGCGTAACGACGGGTGACCATCGGGCCACGCCCCAGCAAAACGGACGGCCCGGCGGCGACAGGTGCGAAGCCTCGGCGGTCCGTCCCGGCACTACCGCGCCAAAGCCCAGAATCAACCGAGAACTTGTGTGAGGTCATTGGCAGCGCAGTGAGAAATCCCGAGTTTTTCTTTGTAACGTATTATATTACAAACGAACAAACCCACTGCTTTGTTTGTAACGTATTATGTTACAAATGAGATTCCCCCTCGGCTCGGAAGGACAAAATCAGGAATGCACCACAAAGACCTGCGATGGGGCCAATTAAATCGAAAACCCTAAGTAGAAATCGCCTTTACACATATCAACAAATCCGTATGCGTTGATACGTTTATGACGCCCGACCGGCCCATCGCCGCCCTCTTTGCCCAGCTGCGCCCGTTGCGCTCGCTGGAATTTTTTCCGCCCAAGGATGACGAAGGCGTGGCCAACCTGCGCGCCACCGCGACCGCGCTCAAGCGCATCGCGCCCGATTTTGTGTCCGTGACCTACGGCGCCGGCGGCACCACGCGCGAGCGCACCGCGCAGGTCAGCGCGCTGCTCAAGGACGAGCTCGGCTTCACCGTCATGCCGCATCTCACCTGCGTCGGCCATTCGCGCGCCGAGTTGCATGCCATCGCCGACCGCCTCCATGCCGGCGGCTTCCGCAATATCATGACCCTGCGCGGTGATCCGCCGAAAGGCGAAACCACTTTCACGCCTGCGCCCGACGGCCTGCGCTACGCCAGCGATCTCGTCGCGCTGCTCCGGGCCCGCCATCCCGATTTCTGCCTCGGCGTCGCCGGCTACCCCGAGAAACATCCCGAGGCATCGAGCCTCGAGGCCGACCTTGCGCACCTGAAATACAAAGTGGACGCCGGTGCGGCCTTCATCACCACGCAGCTCTTTTTCGACAACGTGGTTTATTTTCGCTTCGTGGAAAAATGCCGCGCGGCCGGGATCACCGTGCCCATCGTGCCCGGCATCATGACAGTGCTGTCGCTCAAGCAAATCCAACGCTTCACTGCACTCTGCGGCGCCGCGCTGCCGGCGAAACTCCTCGCGCGCCTTGAAGCCGCCGGCGACCAGCCCGACATTGTCGAAACCCTCGGCATCGACTGGGCGCTCGCACAAATCCGCGACCTGCTCGCCAACGGCGCACCCGGTTACCATCTCTACATTCTCAACCGCGCGAAAAGCGCGCTGGCGCTCGCGGCGGGCCTGGCAGCGTGAATCATTTTAATTAGGAAGCCTGGAAACCATGAATTGAACGCCTGGCCATTCAGAATTCGTCATTCCCGAAGGGGCTTACCCTCCCGCGAACACCGGCCTGAATCCGGCCTCGGTCAGAATTTTTGCGACGGTCTCGCGCTGGTCGCCTTGGATTTCGATCCGCCCGTCCTTGACCGTGCCACCGCAGCCGCAGGCCGCTCGCATTTTTTTCGTGAGCGATTCCTTCTCCGGCAGGCCGATGCCGACGAAACCCGTCACGACCGTCACGGTCTTTCCGCCGCGTCCGTTGGTCTCGCGCACGATGTCTACCCGGCCGCGGTTCTTGGTCTTCTTCTTGTCCTCCTTCGCTAAAGCTCCGGAGGACTGCGCTCGATTTGCCGGACTCTCCGGCAAATCGAGCTTGCCACTCAGGGCGTCGAAAGGATTTTGTCCGAGCGGCTGTCCGCCGCCGGTGGAAATTTTTTTATCAGACTCCATCGTCAAAAAATTCTCCGCGGATTACGCTGATGAACGCGGATATATTGGTGCTGGTTAAAAGAAGGGTTTGGAGTATCCGCGGCTATCCGCGCCATCCGCGGGAAGCTTGGCTCCTGGGTTGTCAGCGGTTCGGGTTGGCCTCCAGCCAGGCCAGCGCCTTGGCATAACTGCGTCGTTCCAAAAAATGTGCCAGTTGCGGATGCAGCGTGGCGCGGTGGCGCGCGAGCAGCTCGTCCAGCCGCGCGGTCTGGGCCGAGATGGCCGCCCCATCCTTTTTCGCAATCCCGGCATTCAACGCCAGGAGTGCATCGTGAATTTCATTTTCCATCGACAACAGGTTGCACGGAAACTTCTTAATACGCCAGCTCATGTCGCGCATGCAGCACTTAAGTGAGTGTGAATACCCGCGCTCTACCCTCGATTTTCTTGTAACTTGGGCTACCGTCTGTTGTTTTCTGGCCCAAACCTCTTCTAATGGGCTGCCCTGCGAACAACGGTCTCATCCCGTTTTTCGGCGGCGCATTTTCCTTATCACATTTCCATGAATTCCCTAGAGTTTCCCAGCCGGGCCAATGCCGACCTCATCGAGGCGACCTACCGCTCCTGGCTCGACAACCCCGACTCAGTTGACCCGACTTGGCGTGCATTTTTTCAGGGATTCGCGCTCGGCAGCAACGGCGCTTCGCTCCAGGGCGCCCATGGCACCGCCGAGGCCGCCGCCATCATGGCCGACAGCCTCAAGCAGGCGCAGGTGCACAGCCTGATCTACCACTACCGTTCGATCGGCCATATCCAGGCACACCTCGATCCGCTGAGCGACCCACCGCCGCCTTCACCCCGCCTGGCCCTCGGCGAATTCGGCCTCAGCGAAGCCGACTGGGAAAAAGCCTTCGATGTCGGCCACTACCTCGCGGGCGGCCAGATGAAGCTGGGCCAGCTGGTTGAAAACCTTCGCCATACCTACTGCGGGCGGATTGGCGTCGAATACGTCCACATCCAGGAAACCGAAGTCCGCCGCTGGCTCCAGGAGCGGATGGAACCGACCTGCAACCAGCCCCGATTCACCCCGGAGGAAAAAATCCGCATCCTCCGCCGCGTGCACAAGGCCGAGCTCTTTGAAAAATTCCTCCACACCAAATACGTCGGGCAAAAACGCTTTTCGCTCGAGGGCGGCGAAACGGTCATCGCCGCGCTCGACACCATCGTCGAGCACTGCCCCGAGGTCGGCGTCGAGGAGATCAACATGGGCATGGCGCACCGCGGCCGCCTCAACGTCCTCACTTCCATCATGCGCAAGAGCTTCGACCAGCTCTTCGAGCAGTTCTCGGAAAACTACCTGCCCGACACCGTCGCCGGCGATGGCGACGTGAAATACCACCTCGGCTACGAGGCCGTGCTCAGCACCACCAGCGGCAAAAAAGTCGAGGTTCGCCTCGCGGCCAATCCCTCCCACCTCGAGATCGTCAACCCCATCGTCGAGGGCAAGGCCCGCGCGCGCCAGCGCGTGCGCGACGACTTTGAGCGCCGCCGCGTGCTGCCGCTCCTGGTGCATGGCGACGCCGCCTTCGCCGGCCAGGGCGTCGTGGCCGAGACCCTCCAATTTTCGCAGCTCCCCGGCTACCGCACGGGCGGCACGCTCCACATCGTCATCAACAACCAGATCGGCTTCACCACCCTGCCCAGCGATGCGCGCTCCACGCGCTACTGCACCGACGTGGCGAAGATGATCGAAGCCCCTATTTTCCACGTCAACGGCGACGATCCCGAGGCCGTCTGCATGATGGCAGAGCTGGCGCTCGATTTCCGCGAGAAATTCCAGCGCGACGTCGTCCTCGACATGGTTTGCTACCGCAAGCACGGGCACAACGAGGCCGACGAGCCTGCCTTCACCCAGCCCACGCTCTACCGAAAAATTGCCGCGCACCCGCAGGTTTCCGCCATCTACACCGAGAAACTCATCGCCGAAGGCAGCCTCACGCCCGCCGAGGGCGAGGCCATCAAGGCCGAATACACCGCCGCGCTTGAGGCCAACCTGGAAAAAACCAAAACACGCGAAGCCGAAAAAGCCGCCCAGCGCGCGCAAGCCGATCCACACGCCGTCTTCAAGGGCTCGACCGCCGTCTTCCAGCCGAGCTTCAAACACGTATCCGTGCCCACCGGCGTCGCGCCCGGGCTCATCGCCAAAATCGTGAAGGGCCTCACGCACGTGCCGACAAACTTCAAGTTGAACCCGAAAATCAAACGCTTGCTCGATGTGCGCGCGCAAGCGCACGAGCAAGGCGGCCCCGTGGACTGGTCGTTCGGCGAGGCGCTCGCCTTCGGCTCGCTGCTCATGGAAGGCTCGCCCGTACGCCTCAGCGGCCAGGACAGCGAGCGCGGCACTTTTTCGCAGCGCCATTCCGTCCTCTACGATGTGGACACGCGCGAAGCCTACACGCCGCTCAACCAGCTCGACGAAAAACAGGCGCGCTTCTGCGTTTACAACTCGCTCCTTTCCGAGGCCGCCGTGCTCGGCTTCGATTACGGCTACTCGCTGGACTACCCGCAGATGCTCTGCCTGTGGGAGGCGCAGTTCGGCGACTTCGCCAACGGCGCCCAGGTCGTCATCGACCAGTTCATCGCCAGCGGCGAGTCGAAATGGCAGCGCACAAGCGGCATCGTCCTGCTCCTGCCGCACGGCTACGAGGGCCAGGGGCCCGAGCACAGCTCCGCGCGCCTCGAACGCTTCCTTCAGCTCTGCGCCGAGAACAACATGCAGGTCGTCAACCTCACCACGCCGGCCAACCTGTTCCACGGCCTGCGCCGCCAGATGAAACGCGATTTCCGCAAACCGCTCATCGTCATGTCGCCCAAGTCGCTGCTCCGCCATCCCGCCGCCGTGTCGCGCATCGACGAATTCACCACCGGCACGTTCCAGGAAATCATCGACGACCCGCTCCCGCCGAAAAATCCCGCGCGCATCATCCTTTGTTCCGGCAAGGTTTACTACGACCTCGCCGATTACCGCGGCCGCAACCACATCACCGACGTCGCGCTCGTGCGCCTCGAGCAACTCTACCCGCTGCACCGCAACCGCCTCGCCGAGCTTTTCGACACCTACGGCCACAGCGCGCGCCTCGTCTGGTGCCAGGAGGAATCACAGAACATGGGCGCCTGGTCGTTCATCGCGCCCCAGCTCGAGGAAATTTTCGGCCACAAGCCCATTTACGCCGGCCGCGACGCCGCCGCCTCGCCCGCCGTCGGCGCCCTCGCCTTGCATAAAATGGAACTTACCGCCCTGCTCCACGACGCCTTCAACCTCTGATTTTTTAACGCGTTAAAAAATATTTCCATGCCCAACCTCGAAGTTAAAATCCCCCCGATGGGTGAGTCCATCACCTCCGGCATCCTGGCCAAATGGCACGTCAAAGATGGCGACGTCGTCAAAAAAGACCAGCCCCTCTTCGAGCTGGAGACCGACAAGATCACCAGTGAAAGCGCGGCCGAGGCCGCCGGAAAAATTACGCTCAAGGCCGCCGCCGGCGACGAGGTAAAGATTGGCCAGGTCGTCGCCATAATTGATCCAGAGGTCAGAGATCAGAAGCCGGAAGCCAGTTCGACCCCGACGGCCGAAGCCCCAGCCAAGGTGAGTCCGCCCGCTGCTGAAGAAGCCAAGCCCAAGGCGCCAATCTCTGAGCCGGCAGCGAAAGCATCCGCGGCACCTGCGGCGAAACCTCAAATTTCAGAATCCAAATCTCAAACCAAGTCACCCGCGCCTGTGCCTGCCAGCGCACCAAAAGTTTCCATACCCGCCGGCGAGCGCCAGACACGGCGGAAGCTCTCGCCCCTGCGCCAGCGCATCGCCGAACGCCTCGTCGCCGCGCAACACGAGGCCGCCATGCTCACGACCTTCAACGAAGTGGACATGTCCGCCATCATGGCCATCCGCGCAAAATACCAGGATGATTTCGTGAAGAAAAACGGCCTCAAGCTCGGCTTCATGTCATTCTTCGTCAAAGCCGTCGTCAGCGCGCTTAAGGAAGTCCCCGCCGTCAATGCCCAGCTCGACGGCGACACGCTCGTCGAAAACCATTTTTACGACATCGGCGTGGCTGTCTCCACCGAGCGCGGCCTCATGGTGCCGGTCATCCGCGATTGCGCCTCGCTGGGCATGGCCGCGATCGAAAAAGCCATCGCCGAGGTCGCCGCCAAGGCCCGCGACGGAAAGATCGCCCTCACCGATCTCGAAGGCGGGGTCTTCACCATCACCAACGGCGGCATCTTCGGCTCGCTGCTCTCCACTCCGATCATCAATCCGCCGCAGAGCGCCATCCTCGGGATGCACACCATCCAGGAACGCCCGGTCGCGATCAACGGCCAGGTCGTCATCCGCCCGATGATGTATGTCGCGCTCAGCTACGACCACCGCATCGTGGACGGCCGCGAAGCCGTGACCTTTCTCGTGAAAGTAAAGCAGTCCCTGGAAGATCCCGCCCGCCTGCTGCTCAGCGTATAGAACAGTTTCAAAACATCGGAGTCATTTACAGGTAGGGCCCGTTGCCCTCAACGGGCCTAAACCAGCGGGCGGCTGGGGCAGCCGCCCCTACCTCAACACATAGTCTCTGTGTGGTCGCCTGCGAGCAGGCTCCTAAAAATCAAGACAGGCGGGCCCTCGACTGTTCACCCCGCCAGCCGCTCAGTCGCCCAGCATCGCCTTCATCTTTTCCTGGAACTGGGCGCGCTTGACCTCGAATTTTTTCACCGCCTCGGTGTGCTGGGCCATCTCGGCCTCAAGCGCAGCCTTGTCGGCCTCGAGCACGGCGCGCTCGTTCTTCACCGTGGCAAGCTCCTTCTTGAGCTGGTTGGACTCGGTGAGATGGCGAATTTCGGTTTCCTGCAATTGGGCGGCTTGGTCGGCCAGCACCTTGGTACGCTGCTGAACCTGTTCGCGTTCCTGCTGCAAGGCGGTGCGCATCTTGACGGCCTCGACGCGCTCGGCGGCAGCCTTGGTCGCGGATTGGTTGGCGAGAACCAGGTCCGACTCGATTTTCTCCTGGGCGGCTTCCATTTTCCCCTGCTGCTCCGCCATGGAGCTTTCGCGCTTCACCAAGTCTGCGCGGAGCTTGGCCAGCTCGGCATCGGCCTTCGCCTGCGCGGCTTCGAACGTGGCCCGTTCCTTTTCGAACTTGGCGCGGTTCTGCGCAAGGAGGACCTGATCGCCATCAAGCTGTTCTTTGCGCGCGGTGAGATTGGCCAGTGACGCTTCTTTCTCCACGAGCGCCTGCCGGGCCTTGGCGATTTCAGCGCGCTCGGCGACCGCCTTGGCGATGGCCTGGTTGGCCAGCAACGTCTCGGACTCGATCTTTTCCTGCTCGGCGGCAAGCTTGGCTTGCGCGGCTTCAAATTTCTTTTGTTGTTCGGCGACCGCACCCTCGCGGGTGTCCAAATCGGCCCGGAGCTTCGCCAGCTCAACATCGGCCTTCACCCGTTCAATGTCGAACGCAGCGCGATCCTTATCAAACCTGGCCCGGCCCTGAGCGACCATAAGCTGCTCGGTTTCAAGTTTTTCATGAAGGGCATTGAGATCGGCCAGCTCTTTTTCTTTTTCCACCAGCGCCTGCCGGGCCTTGGTGATTTCAGCGCGCTCGACGGCGGCCTTGGCCGCGGCCTGGTTGGCCAGCAACACCTCGGACTCGAGTTTTTCCTGCTCGGCGGCAAGCCTGGCTTGCGCGGCTTCAAATTTCTTCTGCTGTTCGGCGACGGCGCCTTCGCGTTTCGCCAAATCGGCGTCGGCCTTCGCCCGCTCGGCCTCGAAGGCCCCGCGGTCCTTTTCAATTTTGGCGCGGCCTTGTGTGACCATCAGCTGTTCGGTTTCGATCTTTTCATGGAGGCCATTGAGGTCGGCCAGCTCTTTAGCCTGCGCCTGCCGGGCCTTGGCGACTTCCGCACGCTCGGCGGTGGCCTTGGCCGTGGCCTGGCTGGCCAGCAACACCTCGGATTCGAGCCTTTCCTGCTCAGCGCCAAGCTTGGCTTGCGCAGCTTCAATTTTCTTCTGCTGTTCGGCCATGGCGCCTTCGTGCTTGGTCAAATCGGCACGAAGTTTGGCCAGCTCGGCATCGGACGTGGCCCGTTCGGCCTCGAATGCCTCCCGGTCCTTGTCAAATCTGGCGCGGGCCTGGGCGATCATCGTCTGCTCGGTCTCAAGCTTTTCCTGGCGGGCGTCGAGGCCGGCCAGCACTTTTTCCTTCTCCGCGAATTCCTGCCGGATCCTCGCCTGCTCGGCCCGCTCTTGGTCGAGTTTTGACTTTTCCTGTGAAAACACGAGGCGCTCGCCTTCGATTTTTTCGAGCTCGGCCGCTTGGCGCTCCAACGCTTCGTTCAGCGCTTTTTGTTTTTCCGCGAGCTGCTTGTCGCGCTGGGCAATCTCTTGGGCCAGGCGCGCGCGTTCAGCTTCGCCCTGGCGGTGGGTTTCCTTGAGCTGGGCGAGTTCGGAATTGTGGCTGCTGCTTTGTTCCTCGATGGCTTTCTTGTCCTGGTCGATCCTGGCCCGGGCTTGGGTGATAGTGAGCTGTTCGGACTCGAATTTCGCCGTGTCGGCGGCAAATTTTTTCTGATCGGCCTCCACCTTGGCCTGCGCCTGCTCGATGGCTTTGCGCTGCTGGGCCAGGGTGTGCTTTTCAGCCTCGAGATGGGCTTGGACTTCACCCATCTGTTTTTCGCGCTCGGCCATCTGTTCCTTGGCCTGCTGGCCGGTCCCGGCGTTCTGCTGCTGGGTCTGGGCCAGCTCGGTCTTGAGTGCGTACTCGGCTTCCTGCAGGCGCGTGATCTCGGCCTGGAGCTGCGCCAGGTAGGCCTGCATTTGTTCCTGCTCGCCCAGCATGCGGGCCAGCTCGGCCTGATATTGCGCTTCCTGATCGGTCAGGGGCGAAAGGCGGGCGACTTCGTTCTCAAGATTCACGCGCTCCGCATTGCTGCGCATGAGATCCTGCTTTAATGTGTCGCGCTCACGGATGAGATTGTCGCGCTCGGTGCGCAGCGTCACATCGCCCGCGCCATTGCTGGTCGCGGGGGGTTGCCCATTGCGCACGACTTTGGCCGCAGCGGGTGCTTTTTCGGAAAGGAAAATCGCCAGTTCGCCCCACTCTTCCATGCGCAACTCGCGATGTGAGCCGGCGACGGCCGGCAGGAGCGTAAGAATGCGCTCCACGATGGCCCGAAATTCGAGCGGCGGGTGAAAAAGGTCGCGTACCCCAAGGCGGATGGCACGCACAATCGAGGGCAGTTCGAGTTTCTGGCAGATCAGGAATACATTCGCATCAGCTTGCGATTTGCGCAGCTTCTCGACATAGGCAAGGACGTCACCTTCGCCTTCGCGATGGTCAACGAGCACGAGGATGAAGCGCTCTTTGCGCAGGGTGGCCTCAAGCTCTTCTTGATCATCAAATGAACGCCAATAAAAACCGGTTTCGCCCACTATGGCAGAGCGTGCACAGGTTTCATTTCGTTGGTTTTTGACGAAAAGGAGTTTTGCAGTCACAGAAGAGGTCGGGCTTAGAGTCGGAAGCATGGGGTAAAGCAGCTTTTGTCACCTACAAATAAGATTACCTCGCAAATTCATGATGCAACAAAAAATTTACATTTGCACGATGATAATAAAATTTTTGTTAAATTTTTTTCTGGTGTAAGTCAATTTACCTTTTTACTTGTACCCGTAGTTGCTTACCCTCCGAGATTAGCATCCGCATATTCTGTACTTTCTACCCGCCATGGCAAATCCCACCAATAAAGGCTATTTCGTCGAACTTAACCACTTCTCCATCCTACTCGCGCGCAGCAGCTCTTTGCTGTCGCCGTTTTCGGTTGAAGATATCCGCGAAGTACCGCTCGACAACAAAGCCGGCTTGGAAGAGGCCGTGCAGGCCATCTTTCCGGAAACCAAGACCGGCACCGCGAATGTGTTCGCGGCACTGCGCCCGAAACAGCATGGCTTTCACCTTTCCAGTGCCGATGAGGGGAAAAAATTTGCCACGCTGGCGACCCTTGCCGGCATGCTCACCGAACCCGCGCTGGCGGGTTTGTCGCCCTGTGAATATACGGCCGTTTACACCCGGGGAGGCTTGCCTATTTCGGGTCAAGGCGCGCCCTGGCTCCTCGCCGCCGCCGCGAAGGAGAGTTATGCGCAGGCTCTCTCCACCTTGCAGGAGCTCAAACTCGTGCCCACGCACATCAGTCCCGCCACGCTCAGTGCCGTCGGCGGTCTCGCATCCGCACTCAAGCTCAAAGGCGATGGCTCGACTGCGCTGCTCTTCGAATTCGGTGAAAGTTGCCCCCATCTTCTCCTCGTCAGCGGCGATGGCGTCGAAGCTGTCCGCCCGACCGCCCTTACAATGGACAAAGTGGCCGAAGTCGTACAAGCCGAACTCGGCCTTAAATTCAAAGGTTCAGCGGCCAAACTTTTTTTCAACGAAGCCTACGACTTCAGCGAGACCGGCGCCAAGATCGGCGCGCGCCTCGCCCAGGAACTGACGGCGGACATCGGCGCCCTGGGGCGCACACCCGCGGCATTCGCCTGCACCGGGCTGCCGGCAAAACAAAGCTGGTTCGCCAGCCATCTCGCCGGTGCGCTCAACCTCGCACCGTTTGCCCCCGACCTCAAAAGCTGGTGCACACAAATTCATCTCGCTTTCCCTGACGGCGCCCTTGAATCCAGCCTGACACCTGCGTGGCTCGGCTTCCTCCATTTCATCAGCAGCTATCAGGCTGCCTCGCCCGAAAAATCCGTGTGGCAGCCTGACTGGACCCGCACCACGCCAGCTCCGGCACCAGCCGCTGCACCCGCACCCACTGCACCCGCTGCGGTCATTGCACCACCCAAGCCCGCGCCCGCATCCGTTATTGCACCGCCAAAGTCCGCTGGAGCCGTGCCCCCGGCGGTTCCGGCCAAACCGCCGCTTTTCACCAAGCCCGGCGTGGCCGTGCCGCCAGGTGCCCCGGCCAGGACAACCCCGCCGCTTTTCACGCCAACATCACTCAAACCCGCTGGAGCCGTGCCGCCAGCGGCTCCGGCCAAACCGCCGCTTTTCACCAAGCCTGGTGTGGCCGTGCCGCCAGCAGCTCCGGCCAAGCCAACGACACCGCTTTTTACACCGACACCGCCCAAAGAGGGAACGCCTGCAGCCCCCGCTCTTCCCGTCAAACCTGCCGCCACGCCAGCGCCTGCGCCGGTAAAACAGGCGGCTTCACCACCCAAACCGATTGCCGCCCCACCCCCGCGCCCCATTGCCGCGCCACCCCCACGCCCCATCGTAGGGCCGACAAAACCTGCTGCTGCAGCGACGCCGCCAAAACCTGCTGCTGCGCCCGCGCCGGCCAGGCCAGCTGTTACGCCCACGCCAGCAAAGTCTGCGGCTACGCCGGCTCTCACCTCCAAACCTTTTGCGTCATCCTTGTCGGGCAAACCTCCCACGCGTACACCCAAGTTTAAGTTACCTGCGTTATTTTCAGCAAAACCCAATTTTGCCAAGTTAATCAAAGGCACAGCGGGCAAGATCGCTTTGGCCGCAGCCGCCTTGGTCATCATCATCTGTTTTGCTTACGCCCACCACCAAAAGGTAGTCAAGGAGGCCGCAAAGATCGAGCAGCAACGTCGCGAGGCTGAAGAAGCGGAAAAGGCCAAGCAGATAGCCGAACAAAAAGCACAGGAGGTGGCGGCGATTGAAAAAGCACAGGAAGAAGCCGAAGCCAGGCTCGCGGCCGTGGAAGCCCAGGCCAAGCTCCTCGAGGCAAAAGCTGCCGATGAACGGCGCAAGCACCTGGCCGCTGCACGCGGCCAGATCAACATCGCAACCGAGCCCGCTGGCGCCACCATTTCCATTGGCGACCTGCCGCCACGCACCTCCCCCGCGCTCTTTACCGACCTGAAACTCGGGAACTATCCCGTCACGATCACCCTCACGGATTTTGAGCCCACAAAACTCAATATCGAGGTAAAGGAAAACGAGACCACCGATCCCGGCGTGGTCAAGTTGGCCCACCTGACTGGCTCGCTCGAACTGACAAGCGAGCCCCCGGGCGCCAGCTACAGCGTGCGCTCCGCCAACAATACGCTGGTTTTAAACACCGACGGCCTCACTGGCACGACGCCCGCCACCCTCAATGGCCTGCCCTCCGGTGACTACGTCGTGACTTTCTCGAGCGCGGGCTTTCAGAGTCACAGCGAAACGGTCAGCGTTTCGCGTGACAATCCAGCGCAGGCCTCGTGGAAATTCATCAATGGCAATGTGCTTGTCACTAGCACGCCTTCCGGAGCCACGGTGAGAGCAAGCGATGGCAGGGCCCTTGGCGTCACCCCAGTCACGATCAACGATGTCCAGCCCGGCGACGTCTCTTATATTCTTAGCCTCGATGGTTATGATCCAGCCACCCTCTCCGGCAAAGTCGAAGGAGGTAAAACCACCACGCTCAGCAGCACCCTTCTCTCGGTAAACCGCCTGGCAAAGCTCAGTGATCTCGACGCCCAGCCACAGGCCATCGAGGAACCGCAGCCCCAGCTTAACTCGAGGATTTCCGACAGCGGCGTGGTTGAAATCTCCGTCACGGTTGATCGCTCCGGCAATACAAGAGACCTCGAAGTGGTCAAAAACACGACCAATAACCAGAAGATTGCCCAACTCTGCCTCGATGCCGTTGCCCAATGGAAATTCAAGCCGGGCCTCATTGATGACAAGCCGGTAAACGTGCGCGTCACCGTGCCTTTTACCATCAATCCTTAATAATCGGACTCTTCTTCGATGGAGACAACCTTGCCGTCTTTAAATGACACTTTAAAGCGATCATGATCCCGGCGCGTCGGATAATTGAGATAATAGGAATAGAACGCCGGGCCGCAGAAGTGGTGATAATGCCCCGTGTAAAGTAGCACGCCGTCATCGGTTTCGTAGGTCACGTAATGCCACACCTCGCTTTGGCCCGAGGCATCGGTGCGCGTGGCGATGCGATCGGGATCACCAAGCGCGAGCCTGACCATCTCTTCATCGAACCCGACCGCAACCTTGCCCTGTTTGATCAGTTCCTGCTGTTGGGGCGTACAGTGATTGAAGGTCTCCGGATTTTCCTGGATGCGTCGGTCCGGCGTGGAGCAGCTCACAAACAAAAGCAAACCTGCAGACATCAGAATTAAGCGGGGTAATTTCTTCATGACAATGGCAGGACGAAGGTGAGACAGCAAAGTTGCACAAAAAGTTGCATCAGCCGCCGGTCGACAAATCGCACGAAGACGCTTGCCCCCGCCCGCCCGCCGCGCGCAATTTCGACTCCCTCCATGAAGAAGCTCATCCTCTGGGATATAGACGGCACCCTCATCACCTCCGGGGGCGCCGGCGAGCGCGCGCTCATCGCCGGCCTCAAGGCCGGGTTCGGCGTCGACGGCTCGCTCGGCTGGCTCGAATACTCCGGCCGCACCGATGCCTGGATCGCGCACGAAGTCTTGCGCCACTACGGCCTGCCGGAGACGCCGGAAAACATCCAGCATTACCTCGAAAGCTACCTGTGCGCCCTCATCGCCGAAATGCCCAACCCGCGCGCGCGCCTGCACGCCGGCATCCTCACCTTGCTTGAGACACTGCACCGCCGCGCCGACCTCGCCCAAGGCCTGCTCACCGGCAACCTCCAGCGCGGCGCCCGCATCAAGCTGGAGCAATTTGCCGTCTGGCGTTACTTTGAGTTTGGCGCCTTCGCCGACGACAGCCCACAGCGCAACGACCTCGGCCCGCACGCCCTGCGCCGCGCTCGCGAACGCCACGGCGTCGAGTTCCCGCCCAAGCGTGTCTTCATCATCGGCGACACGCCCTGGGACATCGAATGCGGCAAGGTCATCGGGGCAAACACCATCGCCGTCGCCACGGGAAATTTTTCCGTCGAGCAACTCCGCACGCACACGCCCACCGCCGTATTTGCCGATTTTAACGACACCGAGGCCTTCCTCCGCGCCATCGACGCCGCCTGAGCACGTTCACCTCGACGGGCGGTTCTCGAGCGCAGTGACTTTTCCGTCCGCAAAAATCACCCGCAATTTGTCATCGTCATGGGGCAAAAAAAAGTTGCCGGCTGAAACCGGGGCGTAACTATCGACCTCCGCAACCCGCCACCGTTTCCCTTGCTTCCTTCGTTCATGAAAAAATTCACCATCGCCATCGGCTCCGACCATGCCGGCTTTGCCTACAAGGAAGCCATCAAGACCCTGCTCCTGGCCGAAGGCCATACCGTGCGCGACTTTGGCACAGACCACGAAACGCCGCCCTCCGATTATCCCGATTTCATCCGCCCCGTGGCCGAGGCCGTCGCACGCGGCGAGTTCGAGCGCGGCATCGTCCTCGGCGGCTCGGGCAACGGCGAGGCCATCGTCGCCAACCGCGTGCGCGGCATCCGCTGCGGCCTCTGCTGGAACGAACAAATGGCCACCTGGAACCGCGCCCATAACGACGCCAACTGCCTCTCCATCGGCCAGCGCACCGTCTCGCAGGATGAGGCGGTCAAGATCGTGAAAACCTGGCTCACCACCGAGTTTGAAGGGGGCCGCCATGTCGCCCGCATCAAAAAAATCGACCCGTGACGCGCGCCGTGCGGTTTTTGCCTGCGGGTTGAGGTTTTCCGTTTTCTAGGTGATTTCTGCGCGCACGCTTTCGCCATGATCTACCGCCGCCTCGGCTCCTCCGGCCTGCAAGTCTCCGCGCTGTCTTTCGGCGCGTGGGTCACCTTTGGCTCGCAGATTGGCGATCCCGTCGCCGATAAACTCCTGCACGCCGCCTACGACGCCGGCGTCAACTTTTTCGACAACGCCGAGTCATATGCCGACGGCCAGGCCGAGGTGGTCATGGGCGGCATCTTGAAAAAATCCGGGTGGCTCCGCTCGAGCTACCTCGTTTCGAGCAAGGCCTTTTTCGGCGCCGACGGCGAACGCCCCAACCAAACCGGCCTCTCGCGCAAGCACCTGGTCGAGGCCTGCCACGGCGCGCTCCGCCGCCTGCAGGTCGATTATCTCGACCTCTTTTTCTGCCATCGCCCCGATCCCAACGTGCCCATCCTCGAAAGCTGCCGGGCTATGCACGACCTCATCGTGCAGGGCAAAGTTCTCTATTGGGGCACGAGCGAATGGTCCGCCGCACAGCTCACCGAAGCCTGCCGCCTCTGCGCACAACACAATCTCCATCCGCCCACGGTGGAGCAGCCGCAATACAACCTTTTCCATCGTTCCCATTTTGAAAAGGAGCTCGCTCCTCTTTGCCGCGAACACGGCCTCGGCACCACGATCTGGTCCCCGCTCGCCAGCGGCCTGCTCACCGGAAAATACAACCAGGGCGTCCCGCCGGACTCGCGCCTCACCGTCCCCGGCGTCGCCTGGCTCAAAGAACGCTTTACCCAACAAAAACTCGCTGTCGTCCCCAGGCTCGCCGTCATCGCGCAGGAACTCGGCACCACGCTTCCTCGCCTCGGCATTGCCTGGTGCCTGAAAAACGAAAACGTCAGCACCGTCATCCTCGGCGCCTCGAAAGTCGGGCAACTCGAGGAAAATCTCGGCGCGCTCGACCTCATCAAAAAACTCACGCCGGGAATCCTCAAGCAAATCGATCAAACGTCCGGTTCGGTTGCGGAGTGAGAAAAAGTCGAGAGCCTGATCGCTCTCCAAACAAATACCTGAAGCCTGGCTATCGTAATATTTTTTCTCTGCCCTGCTTGCTCTGGACTCTTGACTCTCAGCTCTCGACTTTTTCCCTCTCCATGCGCCTGACCTACTTCGGCCACTCGTGTTTTCTCGTCGAAATCCTGCCCGCCGAATTGCTCGCCAAAACTTCAGCGCCGGCGGGGACGCGACTGTTGCTCGACCCGTATTTCACCGACAACCCCCTTGCGCCTTGCCGCGCCAGCGACCTGGAGTGTGATTACGTGCTCTGCACCCATGGTCATGACGACCACATCTGCGACGCGTTGGAAATCTCGCTGCGCAATGACGCCACCATCATTGCCAACTACGAAATTGCCGAATTCTTTGCCGCACAGGGCGCAAAGACCCACGGCCTCAATCCCGGCGGCGGCTTCAATTTTCCCTTCGGCCGGGTGACGCTTACGCTCGCTTTCCATAGTTCCAGCTCCATCGAGAACGGCCGCATCACCTACCTCGGCGAACCCTGCGGCCTGCTCATTAATGCCTGTGGTAAAAAACTTTACGATGCCGGCGACACCGCACTTTTCAGCGATATGCAGCTCATCGGCCGTGCCGGCCTCGATGCCGCACTGCTTCCCATCGGAGATAACTTCACCATGGGCCCGGGCGACGCGCTCGACGCCCTCGACTATCTCAAACCCAAAGTCTGCGTGCCCATCCACTACAACACCTGGCCCATCATCCAGCAGGACGCGGGAAAGTTCGCCGCCGATGCCGCCGCCCGCGGCCACAACGTTTTTTCGTTAAAACCGAGTGAAACGTTGACTATCTGAAAAATCTTGCACCAATCATGGATTTACTTAGTGCAAGCACTAAACTGAGCCCAATGACATCGTCCCGCAAAGCCAAGCATAACACCCTCGTGGGATACTACGCGCAACGCGCAAGCGAACACGAGCGTAACTATGCTCGGCCGGAGCGACAGGAGGACTTGAAATGTTTGCGCGAGCTCGTGGGAAACTTCTTTCGGGATGACGACGTTTTGGAAATCGCTTGCCGCGCCGGATACTGGACTGAAGCCATCACGCCATTTGCCCGGTCCGTCTTCGCCATTGACCGGAGCGAAAGCGCCGTGGCCATGGCCAGGACCAAGAGTTACAAGGGAGCCACGGTCGAATTTCTAAAAGCCGACGCCTATGCTTTGCCGAAATTCGACGGATTGTTTACGGCGGGGTTTGGTGGGTTTTGGTGGTCGCATGTCCCAAGGGCAAGGCTCCAGGAATTCCTGGCTGAATTTCATTCCCATTTGGCCCCGGGGGCAAAAGTCGCTTTCATCGACAGCCGCTACATCCAAGGACGCAGCACTCCCTTTGTCCGTGTCGGCGTGAATGGACACGCCGACACTTATCAAATGCGGACCCATCGGGACGGCCATGTGCACAAGGTTCTCAAGAATTTTCCTTCGCCCGAGGAGCTCGAGGCAACCATCAGCGGTTTGGGAGACCACATCAAGGTCACCCTCTTTGATTATCATTGGCTGCTGACTTATCGGAAGATTTGAAGACTCGCTTGCCCCCCTCACGCCGCTTGCCCAGCGTCGAGTCTTGGACATGGCCTTTCCCGAACCTCCCGCCGTTCTCGCTTCGCACGACCTGCGCATTGCCGAGTTGGACCAATCTCCCGCCGAAACTTTCCTCCGCATCTATGCGTGGATGCAGCTCGCGCGCAAGGCCGACAACCGCCTGCTCGACCTCTTCCGCCAAGGCCTGATCAAGGGCACCGTGGCCGGCGGCCAGGGCAACGAGGGCCTGGTCGTCCCGCTCGCCCTCCTCGCGGACAAAGCCATCGACGTAACCTGCTTCAGCCACCGGGGCCTCGGGGGGCATCTCATCTGGAGCGGGCACTTGGGTGATCACATCAACCAATATTTGGCCAACGCCGACAGCTACACCAAGGCGCGCGAAGGCAACATCCACCACGGCGACCCGAAGAATCGCTCGCTGCCGATGATCTCCCACCTCGGCGCGATGCTCGGCCCCGTGCTCGGCATGACCGACGCGCAGCGCCGCCTTGGCCGGACGGCGGTCGGTTTTGCCTTTTTCGGCGACGGCGCTTCCAGCACCGGCGATGTGCACGAGGCGCTCAACCTCGCCTCGCTCCTTTCGCTGCCGGTGATCTTTGTCATCGAGAACAACCTCTACGCCTATTCCACACCCGTGAGCGAGCAGTTCGCCGCCGGCACCGAATTGTGGCGCCGCGCCGCCGGCTATGGCATGGAGGGGTTTGCGCTCGACGCGACCAATGTCGAAACCACCACGCGCACGCTCGCCACGGCCATCGACAAAGTTCGTAAAACCTCGCGGCCAATCCTCATCGAGGCGCACACCCTGCGCCTGCGCGGGCACGCCGCCTACGACACCTGCGACTATCTCAAGCCCGGCGAAAGCGACGAATTTTTGATCCGCGACCCGCTGGCGAAATTCCGCGCCCAGGCCGCCACCCTGCTCGGCCTCAAGCGCCTCGACACACTCGACGCCGAGCTCGACGCCTTCCTCGAGGCCTGCGTTAAAATCGCGCTCGCCGTGCCGCGCCCCAATCCCGCCGGCATGGAGGCCGACGTCTTTGCGCCGGCCGCGCCGCCGCTGCCCTGGAAACCCGAACCGGCTCAGCCGGAAATGTTGAACCTCGCGCAAGCGCTCAACCACGGGCTCAGGAAAATTTTGGCTGAGCGCCCCGAGTCCCTCATCCTCGGCCAGGACATTGCCACTTACGGCGGCGCCTTCAGGGTCACGGAAGGACTGCTCAAGGACTTTGGCCGGCCGCGGGTGTTCAACACCCCCCTGGCGGAAAGCGCCTGCACCGGCTACGCCATCGGCCTCGCCCTCAATGGCCATCATCCCATCGAGGAATTCCAGTTTGCCGATTTCTCCACCGAGGCCGTGACGCAGATCACGCTCAACGCCGCCACCATGCATTTCCGCTCCGGTGCGGCGTGCCCGCTCATGTTGCGCCTGCCCTGCGGTGCGGTGGGCCTCGGTTCATTCCACTCGCAGGAACTCGAGTCGCTTTTTCTCGGCATGCCCGGCCTCAAAGCGCTCTACCCGAGCACGCCGCAGGACGCTTTCGACGCCCTGCTCGCCGCCTACGAGGACAACAATCCCGTGCTGCTCTTCGAGCACAAGGCGCTCTACCGCCGCGGCCGCGCGCCGGTCAGATGGAACCCGCATTATCGCGATGTCTGGCGCCCGCGCCACGTTCACCCGGGCGATTTCGCCACGCTTGTCACCTATGGCGAGATGGTCCACCTCGCCGAGGACGTGGCCGCCTATTTCGCCAGCGAATACGAACGCACGTTCGACCTCTTCGACCTGCGCTGCCTCGCGCCACTGCAGCTGGACGACATCGAGGCCTCGCTGGCGCGCACCCACCGCCTCATCGTGCTGCACGAAGGCCGGCGCACGCACGGCTTCGGCGCCGAGCTGGTCGCCCGCCTGGCCGAAAAAAACTTCTTCTCGCTGGAAGCCCCGCCTCTGCGCATCACGTCGCTCGATCTGCCCGTGCCCTTCGCCCCCGAACTCGAACACGCCTTCCGCCCGAACAAGGAAACCATCATCGGAAAAATCACCGCCTGGATGGGCTGATTGATTGCTCCGACCTGCCACGACCATGCCGACCCAATTAAAAATCACCAAAGCCTCCTGGGCCGCCATCCGCCTCTTCGCCATGGATGTGGACGGCATTCTCACCGACGGCACCGTCATCATCCATTCCGACGGCGTTGAGTCAAAAACGTTCTCCATCCTCGACGGCCTGGGTCTCGTGCGCTGCCGCGAGGCCGGCCTGGCGCTCGCCTGGATTTCCGGGCGCTCGTCCGGCGCCTCTGCCGCGCGCGCCACCGAGCTGAAGATCCCGCACCTCATCCAGGGCCGCATCGACAAACTCTCCGCGCTGAACGAGCTGGCCGCCGACCTCAAGCTCGCACCCGCCCAAGTCTGCTACATGGGCGACGACGACATCGATGCGCCGGCGCTCCGCTGGGCCGGCATCAGTGTCTCCGTGCCCACGGCCATGCCCGCCGCCCTGGCGGCCGCGCGCTACACCACCCGCCTGCCCGCCGGCCGCGGCGCCGTGCGCGAAGTTTGTGAACATCTGCTCGCCGCCCGCGGTCTCAAATTTCCCACATGAGGCTCAAGCCCGCCATTTTCCTTGGTCTTTTGTCCCTGGCCATCAACCTGGGACACGCCGCCGAGGACGCCCCCTCTGAGCCGGCAAAAAACTTCATCCTGCCCACTTTCACCCGTGAAGGCTATTATTCGATGCGCCTGAGTGGCTCCGAAGCACGCATGCTGACGCTTCACCTCGTCCAGCTCGACAACATGACCCTCACCATCTTCAGCGGTGATGCCTCGAATCGCGTCGATTCCGTCCTGCTCAGCCCGCTCGCCCGGGTCTCGTTCGACACCGACATTGCGCGCGGCCCGGGCATGATCCGCCTGGTCCGCGACGACCTCGAGCTCACCGGCGAGCAGTGGACTTATAACCACGCCCAAAAAAGCATTTCCATCGCCCGAAACGTGCGCGTAGTTTTCCACAGCAAACTCAAGGACTTGTTGAAATGAAAAAGCCACGCCTCGGCGCCGCCCTCGTTTTTATCGCCAGCCTGGCCGTGCCAGCCGCCGTGCGTTCCGCCGAGCCGCCCAACACCGTCATCGTAAGCCAGACGCTCGACATGCACAGCACGGACACCGAGACAATTTCCGTCTTTACCGACAATGTCGTCGTCACCGGCAACGACCTGCGCATCACCTGCGACCGCCTCGATGTCGTCTCCACCCGCATCGGCGACAAGACCGACACCATCGGCAAGCAGGAGAATTTCAAATCGCTCATCGCCACCGGCCATGTGCACATCGTGCAACAGGACCGCGAGGCCAGTTGCGGCCGCGCCACCGTCCTGCCGCGCCAGAACAAGATCACCCTCACCGAAAATCCCGTCGTCATCGACCACGGCAACAACAGCGTTGCCACGGGCGAACCACTCGTGCTCCTGCGCGGCGAACGCCGCATCACCGGGCAGAATGTCCGCATCACGCTCCCGGCCATCAAAGATCTCGGCTTCGACAAAAATATCCCCCCGCCCAAGCCTGAAGCTCCGGCCACCGTTCCGTAACATGATGGCAACCTCTCCAGCGGCTGACAACGCGTCCGCCATCGGCAACCCGCCATCCGAGATCCAGGCGGAGGATCTGGTGAAAACCTTCGGCAAACGCACCGTGGTGGACGGCGTGCGCATCCGCGTGCAAGCCGGCGAGATTGTCGGCCTGCTCGGGCCCAACGGCGCGGGCAAAACCACCACCTTCTACATGATCGTCGGCCTTGTCCCCGCCACGAGCGGGCGGGTGCGGATCGACGGCCGCGACGCCACGCGCCTGCGCATGCACCGGCGCGCGCGCCTTGGCATCGGCTACCTGCCGCAGGAGCCATCCATTTTCCGCAATCTCACCGTGGAGGAGAACATCCTCGCCATCGTCGAGGCCATCGGCATCCCCCGGCGTGAACGCCCCGGCCGGGTCCAGATGCACCTCGATGACCTCGGTCTTGGCCACATCGCCAGGCAAAAGGCCTACACGCTCTCCGGCGGCGAGCGCCGCCGTCTCGAAATCGCCCGCGCGCTCGTCACCCACCCGAAGTTCCTGCTGATGGATGAACCTTTCGCCGGCGTGGATCCCATCTCCGTGGCCGAGGTGCAAAAAATCATCCTCCAGCTCAAACAACGCGGAATCGGCGTGCTCATCACCGACCACAACGTCCGCGAGACCCTCCGCATCGTGGACCGCGGCTACATCATCCACCGCGGCAAGGTCCTGACCGAAGGCGCCAGCGACTTCCTCATCAACGATCCCCAGGCGCGCGAAATTTACCTCGGCCAGGACTTCAATATGTAAAGAAGCTATCTCGGAATTGAAAATGGGCAGCGCGGCAGAGTTTTTGGCGTGTCTTCCGCCAGTCCTGCAGTTATCCATTTGTTGCCACATGCAAAAAGCCATCCACGGCATCACTGTCGCGCACTTTTTCGAGACCTACCGCGAAAAGCTCAAGATGGAGCTCATCACCGGCGAGGCCGGCGTGCACCGCGTCATCCGCGAGGGCACCATCAACCGTCCGGCCCTCGCGCTCACCGGCTTCTTCAAGTATTTTGCCAACAAACGCATCCAGGTTCTCGGCGCCGCCGAGATGACCTATTTCAAGACCCTGACCCCGCAGGCCCAGACCGACGTGCTCAACGGCATGATCGACCGCCACATCCCCTGCCTTGTGCTCACGCGCAATTTCCACCCCACGCGCCCCATGCTCGCCGTCGCCAAGGCGCGCAAGCTGCCGATCTTCCGCTCGCCGATGATCACGATGAACTTCGTGAACCTCGCCACGCTTTGCATCGACAACGAGTTTGCACCGTCTTCCGTCGAGCACGCCACCACCCTCGACGTCAGGGGCATCGGCACCCTGCTCCGCGGCGACAGCGGCGTCGGCAAATCTGAGTGCGCCCTCGCCCTCATCGAGCGCGGGCACAGCCTCGTGGCGGACGATCTCACCGTCATCAAGCTTCTCGACGAACGCGAACTCATGGCTTCCAGCCGCCCGCTCAACCGCGGCTACATGGAGTGCCGCGGCATCGGCATCATCAACATCGCCGAGATGTTCGGCGTGAAATCCATCCGCCTCGATAAACGCATCGACCTGGTCGTTTCCCTCCGCGAATGGACGCCCGAGGTCGTCGAGGAACGCACCGGCCTCGAGGAAAACTTCTACGAGGTCCTGGGCCTCAAGATTCCGCACATCGAAATTTTTGTCCGCCCCGGCCGCGACATCGCCCGCCTGGTCGAAGTTGCCGCGCTCACCCAGGCGCTCAAGAAAATGGGCCACGATCCCGCCAAGGATTTCAACGACCGCCTCATCGCCTTCATGGCCCGCGACGTCGAGCAAATCACGGCCAAGGCCAAACCAGTGCCGACCAAACCCATTTCCGTCAAAGCCTCCATCTTTTCCCGCGAGGAAAAAAATTCCGCGGAGTCGGTTTGACTGTGCCGCAGAAAATTTTCCGGGCACCGCCTGCGTCCCGGCGTTAAGGCTTATTTTTTAAACTATGACCTCCCCCATCCGCGCCGACGGCCGCCAGCCCGACCAACTCCGCCCCATCACCTTCGAAACCGGCATCGCCCCGCACGCCACCGGCTCCGTCCTCATCGGCTTCGGCGCCACCCGCGTCATCTGCGCCGCCACCATCGAGCCCGGCGTGCCCACCTGGATGAAGCAGCAGGGCGTCAAGGGCGGCTGGCTCACCGCCGAGTATTCAATGCTCCCCTACAGCACACTCGAGCGAAAATCGCGCGACATTTCCCGGGGCAAGATCGACGGCCGCACCGTCGAGATCCAGCGCCTCATCGGCCGCTCGCTCCGCGCCATCATCGATCTTCAAAAGCTCGGCCAAAACACCCTTTGGCTCGATTGCGACGTGCTCCAGGCCGACGGCGGCACCCGCACTGCCGCCATCACCGGCGCCTACCTCGCTGCACGCCTCGCCGTGCAAAAGCTGATCGATAATAAAAAAATTGCCGAGAACCCGCTCGCCGACTCGGTCGCCGCCGTCAGCGTCGGCGTTTTTGAAGGCCGCGAACTGCTCGACCTCGCCTACGTCGAGGACCGGGACGCCAGCGTCGATTTCAACGTCGTCATGACCGGCCGCGGCCAGTTCGTTGAGGTGCAGGGCAGCGGCGAGGAGGCCACCTTCTCGAATGAGCAACTGCAAAGCCTGCTCGTCCTCGCCCAGAAAGGCCTGCGCGACCTCTCCGCGCTGCAGACCGCGTTTCTGACCAAGCAACTGCTCAAGGCTCCGGCGCTGTAATCATAGCGTGAATTGGCGGTTTCTGATCAGTCTCGCGAAGGATCCGAAGTAAGCGAAGCTAACCAAACAAAATAGATACGGATTAGCCTAAAAACAGCAGTTGAACCCCGCGGATTTCACGGATGTGCGCGGATATCCAAGCGATTATAAAATTAATTTCTTTCGCCTCACAGGTGAATGGATTCTAACAGCCCAATGGAGACAATCTCTTCAATCCGTGATATCAGCGTAATCCGCGGTAAAAATCCTCACCTTCGCATCCTTCGTTTCCTTCGCGTGAAACCATCCTCCGCTCCCTCCGTTTTCCTCTGTGTCTTCTGCGTTCCCTCCTCCCTTAATCCAGGTTAACTTTTCTTCGCATGGTGCGCGCTGAAATCCCCCGCCTCCGCCTCGCGCACAAATCCCTCGGTCACGCTTTTCAGCTCCTCCCAGCGCGCCCGGATGGATTTTGATTCGGCGGGCGTGATCGTGCTGTCCGACGCCGCGGCTGCAATGACGTGCAGCATGTCGGCAAATTCCTGCACGATCTGGTTCATGGCTGGCACCAGATGCGGCACGCGCGGGCCGGCCGGCGGATTCTTGATGAAGAATCCCCCGGCGCGCTCGCACACCCACTGCGCGATGCGCGCATCACCGGTTGCACGCAAAAGCTGGTCAATGCGGTCGAGCGGATTATTTGCGCCGCTGCCCTCCTCGGGCGGTTCCGCCCATTTGTAGACAAGCGAGAGAGACAGCCCGATCTCCGCCGCAATCTGCTTGGCGCTGGTCTTCTTCAACACGTCCTTGATCACCTCGTGCGAGTCCATGCCGCGCATGCTGTCGCGACCCGGGTGAAAGGCAACTCCGGGCATGCCGCAGTAATGTGCCAGATTGCCGATATTGTAGGTCGGGCTTCACGCCCGACATCCGCCTTCGCCCCGTTCGACAAGCTCAGGGCTGCGGCGGACACGCGTCGGGGATAAACCCCGACCTACCATCAACAGGGCGACTGATCCGTTGCGCATATCTTGGCATTTACGTCCGATTTTACTTTTTTGCGTGCCTACCCGCGCCCGTTTCTGACAAACTTTCCCTTCGCATCCATGAATATCCACGAGTATCAGGCTAAAGCGCTGTTTGAAAAATTTGGCGTGCCCGGGCCCAAGGGCATGCCAGCCAGGACCCCGGAGGAATTTGTCACCGCGCTCGCGCAGCTGCCCGAGGGCCCAACGATGGTGAAATCGCAGATCCATGCCGGTGGTCGCGGCAAAGGCACGTTCACCGACGGCTTCAAGGGCGGGGTGAAATTTTGCAAAACCAAGGCCGAGGCGCGCGACATCGCCACCAAAATGCTCGGCAACACGCTCGTCACCATCCAAACCGGCCCCGCCGGGCGAAAAGTCCAGACGGTCTATTTCACCGCCGCAAGCGACATCAAGAAGGAATATTACCTCGCCATCCTGCTCGACCGCGCAAGCTCGCGCCCCGTCATCATCGCCTCGACCGAAGGTGGCGTCGAAATCGAAAAAGTCGCGCACGACACGCCGGAAAAGATTTTCAAGGTTTTCGTCGACCCCGCCTACGGGCTGGCCGATTTCCAGGTGCGCGAACTGGTCTTCAAGCTCGGCCTCAATCCCGCCGAGGGAAAGAACGCCGGCAAGCTTATCCGTGCGCTCTACCGGATGTATTGGGAAACCGACGCGGCCATGGTTGAGATCAACCCGCTCATCACCACGCCCACTGACGAGGTGCTCGCGCTCGACGCGAAGGTTTCCTTCGACGACAACGCCCTTTTCCGCCACCCCGAGATTGTCGCGCTCCGCGATCTCGACGAGGAGGACCCGAAGGAAATCGAGGCCTCGAAGCACGCGCTGAGCTACATCGCCCTCGACGGCAACATCGCCTGCCTCGTCAACGGCGCCGGCCTCGCCATGAGCACGATGGACATCATCAAGCATTTCGGCGGCAACCCCGCCAACTTCCTCGACGTCGGCGGCGGGGCCTCGAAGGACCAGGTCGTCGCCGCCTTCAAGATCATCCTCGGCGACAAGAACGTGAAGGGCATCCTCGTGAACATCTTCGGCGGCATCATGGACTGCAATGTGAT